>AZHR01000003.1 GCA_000504625.1 alpha proteobacterium SCGC AAA240-E13 | reverse complement strand
AAAAAAAAGAAACTGCTCCAAAAACAGAAGAGAAAAAAGAAGCTGAAAAAAAAGAAACTGTTCCAAAAACAGAAGAGAAGAAGGATAATAAATAATAAAACATGTGGACTGTAAGGGTATTTACTTTATATCCAGATTTATTTCCTGGACCGTTTAACTATGGCTTATATAAAAAGGCTTTAGAAAAAAATATTTGGTCACTTAAAGTATGCAATATTAGGGATGGAACTACAGATAAACACAACACTGCAGACGACACTCCTTTTGGTGGAGGCAGTGGTATGATTATAAAACCTGAAGTTTTGGCGAATTCACTTGATAAAAATGTAAAATCTGGTGAAAAAATTATTTATCTATCACCTAAAGGAACAAAGTTTAATCAAGAACTAGCAAAAAGTTTGTTAAAAGAAAAAACCATTAATCTTATTTGTGGTCATTTTGAAGGAGTTGATCAAAGAATACTTAAAACACGAAACATTGAGGAAATGAGTATTGGAGATTTTATTTTGTCTGGAGGAGAAACTGCTGCATATGTATTTATTGATGTAATTGTTAGACTGTTACCAGGAACTTTGGGTAATAAACAATCTGCTATCGAAGAAAGTTTTGAAAACAATCTTCTGGAATACCCACAGTATACAAAACCTCAAATTTGGGAATCAAAATGTGTTCCCGACATATTATTATCCGGGGATCATGCGAAAATTAAAGACTGGCGTTTATTACAATCAGAAGATATAACACGACGCCGAAGACCAGATTTGTGGGAAAAATATAAAAACAAAAATAAGAAATAAATTTTTGACTGAAATCATGAAAAATATTGAAGAGATTAATAAAGAAAGCGTTAAAAAAATTTTGGCATCTAAAAAATATCCCGAATTTTTTCCTGGCGATATTGTCAAAGTAGGAGTTAGAATTACCGAAGGTAAAAGAGAAAGAATCCAATATTTTGAAGGTGTATGTATTGCAAAAAAAAATAGAGATTTAAATTCTTCATTTACAGTTAGAAAAATATCATTCGGAGAAGGTGTTGAAAGAACTTTTGCACTATATAGTTCAATAATTAATTCAATAAAAGTGATTAGGAAAGGAAAGGTTAGAAGGGCTAAATTATATTATTTAAGAGACAGAACAGGTAAATCAGCTAGAATTGCAGAAAAAATAAAGAAAAAAATTGGCATTGATATAGAAGTTAAGTCTGAAAAAAAACCTGAAGAAATAAAAGAAGAAAATACAATTGAAAGTATCATAAGCTCTCCTGAGCAAAATGTTGAAAAAATAAAAAAAGCAACTGCTACAAAAAAAGAAGAAGAAAAAAATAAAAAACTTACTGAAAAAAAAGAAAATACAAAGAAAAAAGAAATATCCAATAAAGAAAAAAAATAGATTTTTTTAAATGTCACTAACATTGTATGACAAAATATGGAATGAACATATAGTTCATCAACAGGAAGATGGAACAGCTTTACTGTATGTGGATAGACATTTGATTCATGAGGTAACAAGCCCCCAAGCTTTTGAGGGATTAAGAGCGGCCAATAGAAAAGTAAGGCAACCCAATTTAACACTTGCAGTTGCAGATCATAATGTACCAACTACTGATAGATCAAAAGGTATTGATGATGAGGAATCAAAAATTCAAGTAGAAACATTAGAGAACAACTGTAAGGAGTTTGGAATCGAAGTTTTTGATATGAAGGATAAAAGACAAGGCATTGTTCATATTATTGGACCAGAACAAGGTTTTACTCAACCTGGTACAATTATAGTTTGTGGAGATAGTCATACTGCTACACACGGAGCTTTTGGAGCATTAGCTTTTGGTATTGGTACATCGGAAGTTGAACATGTATTGGCTACTCAAACTTTAATTCAAAAAAAATCAAAAAATCTTTCTGTAAGAATAACAGGTAAATTACATACAGGAGTAACATCTAAAGATGTGATTTTACAGACTATAGGCAAAATAGGTACTGCAGGTGGAACAGGCATGGTTATTGAGTATGCTGGGCCTGTAATAGAAAATTTGAACATTGAGCAGCGTATGACGATTTGTAATATGTCAATAGAAGCTGGTGCACGTGCAGGATTAATTGCGCCTGATGAAAAAACTTTTCAATATCTTAAAGACAAACCTAAATCTCCAAAGGGAACAAACTTGGATAAAGCTATTGCATATTGGTCTAAACTTCATTCAGATTCTGGAGCAAAATTTGATAAGGAAGTAGAAATTAGAGGCGATGATATTAGTCCAATGGTAACTTGGGGAACATCTCCTCAAGATGTTGTTCCAGTTACTGGTATTGTTCCTGATCCTGCAGATGAAAAGGATGCAGACAGAAAAGCATCAATGAATCGATCTTTAAATTATATGGGACTTAAACCAAATACTAAAATAACTGATATTAAGGTTGATAGAATTTTTATTGGAAGCTGTACTAATGGAAGAATTGGTGATCTTAGAGATGCAGCCAAAATAGCAAAAGGAAGAAAAATTGCTCAGCATGTAAATGCTATGGTTGTACCGGGTTCTGGTCTTGTGAAACAACAGGCAGAAAAAGAAGGAATAGACAAAGTATTTAAAGAAGCAGGATTTGAATGGAGAGAACCTGGGTGTTCCATGTGTCTTGCTATGAATGCAGATAAGCTTAATCCTAAAGAAAGATGTGCATCAACTTCAAATAGAAATTTTGAAGGACGACAAGGTCGTGGAGGTAGGACTCATTTATTAAGTCCAGCCATGGCCGTAGCCGCAGCAATTGACGGGCATTTAACAGACGTAAGAAAATTTCAAAATTAAAATGGAAAAATTTAATATTTTAAAAAGTATACCAGCAAATCTTCCGATGATGAATGTTGATACAGATATGATTATTCCTAAGCAATTTTTAAAAACAATAAAAAGAAGCGGACTTGGGAAAAGCTTATTTTTTGAAATGCGATACGATGAGCAAGGAAAAAAAGTGAGTGACTTTGTTTTAAACCAAGAACCTTATAACGGATCATCTATTTTATTAGCTGGAAAAAATTTTGGCTGTGGTTCTTCAAGAGAACATGCTCCTTGGGCTCTATTAGATTTTGGAATTAAATGCATAATAAGTCATAGTTTTGCTGATATTTTTTATAACAACTGTTTTAAGAATGGAATGTTACCGATAGTTCTTGACCAAAATCAAGTAGAAGAATTAATTGAATATTCAAAAAGAAAAGAAGTCATAGAAATTAATTTACCTGAACAAAAAATTAAATTGGGAAACAAAACAATTAATTTTGAAATTGATACTTTTAAAAAAAAATGTTTGTTAAATGGTTTAGACGATATTGCACTTTCATTGGAAAAATCTGCAAAAATAACTTCCTATGAAAAAAGTATCCAAAAAACTAAACCTTGGATAAATCAATATGATTAAAGTTAAAAATAGAAAAATTTTATTGCTTCCAGGTGACGGAATTGGTCCAGAAGTTATTGCTGAGGTAAAAAAAGTTATTCAATGGTTTAACTCAAAAAAATCTTTTGATTTTACAGTAGATCAAGATTTGATTGGTGGAGCTTCAATTGAAAAATATAAAAGTCCAATTACTGATGAAGTATTTTATAAAGCGCTAGAATCTGAAATTATAATTTTTGGTGCTTGTGGTGGTCCTAAGTGGGATAATTTAGAATTTTCAAAGAAACCTGAAAGAGCATTATTGAAGTTAAGAAAAGAATTAAAATTATTTGCAAATCTTAGACCAGCAATTTGTTTTAAACAATTGGTTGAAGCATCTAGTTTAAAACCTGAAATTGTTTCTGGTCTCGACATCATGATTGTTAGAGAACTTACAGGAGGTATATATTTTGGTGAGCCAAGAGGAATAAAACCTATCGAAAATGGAGAAAGAAAGGGCATAAATACTCATACTTATACAACTAATGAAATAATTAGAGTAGCCAAAGTAGCTTTTGAACTTGCGAAGAAAAGAAATAAAAAATTAACTTCATGTGAGAAATCAAATGTTATGGAGTCAGGAGTTTTATGGAAAGAGGAAGTTCAAAAATTAAGAGATAACGATTATACAGATATTGAATTGAGTCATATGCTTGCAGATAATTGTGCTATGCAGCTATTGAGAAATCCCAAACAGTTTGATGTTATTGTAACAGATAATTTATTTGGAGATATGTTATCCGATGAGGCGGCTATGTTAACGGGATCATTGGGTTTATTACCATCAGCATCTTTAGGGGCAAAAGACAAAAATGGAAAAATGAGATCTATGTATGAACCTGTTCATGGTTCTGCTCCAGATATTGCCGGAAAGGGAATAGCAAATCCTATAGCAAGCATTCTAAGTTTTTCTATGGCACTTAGATATTCATTAGATCTAGACCAAGAAGCTGATAGCTTAGATCAGGCAGTTCAAAAAGTTCTTGATGATGGTTTAAGAACTAAGGACATTTTATCTAAAGGAAAAAAAGAAGTATCCACCTCACAAATGGGAGATGCAATAATTTCAAAACTAAAATAGTATTTAGTCCAATGAATATCAAGAATGTTGTTGTCATTGGTTCTGGTACTATGGGTAGTGGAATTGCAGCACAACTGTGTAATGCCAACGTTTCTGTAACACTTCTAGATTTAAAGACTGAAATTTCTGAAAAAGCAAAAAAAAGAATTTTGGAGTCTAGGCCTCCTCTATTAATTGATAAAAGTAAAATTGATAATATTAAAGTTGGCAATATAGAAAAAAATTTTAAAATTGTTGGAAAAGCTGACTGGGTCGTAGAAGCAGTAATTGAAAGAATAAATATTAAACATGATATTTATAAAAAAATATTAAAGATCAGAAAAAAAGATTCAATAATTTCATCAAATACATCAACGATTCCCTTGAAAGTTTTATCAGCTAAAATGTCTGATAAAGACAAAAAAGATTTTTGCATAACCCATTTTTTTAATCCCGTTAGGTACATGGGTTTATTAGAAATAGTAACTGAGAATACTAACGATGCAGAAAAAATAAATTTATTAAAAAACTTTTGTGAAGAAAATTTAGGTAAAGGGGTTATTATTTGTAAAGATACTCCAGGTTTTCTAGGAAATAGAGTTGGTGTTTATGCCATGCAAGTAGCAATTACGGAAGCCATAAAAATGAAATTAAGCGTAGAGGAAGCAGATACGGTTTTTGGAAGACCTATGGGCATACCTAAAACAGGAGTTTTTGGTCTATACGATTTGATCGGTATAGACTTAATGTCAGATGTTTTAAAAAGTTTTCTAAAAGAGTTACCACCCTCAGATGTTTTTCATGAAGTAGCACAAGAAATCCCATTAGTAAAAAATTTGATTGAAACTGGTTACACCGGCAGAAAAGGAAAAGGTGGATTTTACAGAATGAACAAGAAAGATGGAAAAAAAGTATTAGAAGCAATTAATTTAATTACCAGAGACTATTCTCCATCTAAAAAAATTGACCTTAATATTGGTGAAAAAATTAATTTAAAAGAGCTGGTTTCAAGAAATGATAAATATGGAAAATATGCTTGGTCTGTAATTTCAAAAATTATTCTTTATGCATCCTCTTTAATTCCTAATGTAACAAAAGATTATAACAATATTGATGAAGCAATGAGGCTTGGTTTTAATTGGACTAAGGGACCGTTCGAAATGCTAGAAGAGCTTGGAGTAAAATTTTTTGTCGAAAAAGATTCTCAATTGAAAACAAATGAATTTATAAAAAAACTTTACAATGAAAAAACTGATACTTTTTATGGAAAAAGACAAATTTATACAAATTTGGAAACATTAGGAAAAGTAAAGCAATTAGCAAAAATAAATAAAGATAATAAATCAGCTGTTACATATGAGCATAAAAATTACAAAATTGTAGAATTTAATACTAAAGCAAATACCTTAGATTATGACTCAATGGATGCATTAAAAAAAGCATCTGATCAAAATTTGATAATTATTAATGAAGGCATGCAATTTTCAGCTGGAGTAAATTTAAATTTTATTATGGATTTTGCAAAAGAAAAAAATTGGAAAGCAATTGAAAAGTTTATTCATCATTTTCAAATGACCTGCAAACAACTAAAATATTCTGATAATTTGGTTATTTCCGCGCCATCCGGGTTAGCTTTGGGGGGTGGCGAAGAAGTTTGTATTCAAAGTGATTATGTAGTTGCTCACACTAATATTGTTGTGGGCTTGGTAGAAACCCTTGTAGGATTAATACCTGCCGGAGGAGGAACTAAAGAACTGTTGTGGAGATGGACACAAACTCAAGAAGCTAAAAAAGATCCTGATTTTGCTCCACAAAAAGTGTTTGATATTATTGGTTATGGTAAAACAGCTACTTCACCGGTTGAAGCTATACCATTCAAGTTTTTATTAGATAAAGACAAAAGTATTATGAACAGAAACAAGCTACTTTCAATTTCTCAAAATTTAATTAACAATAATAAAGATGGATATAAACCGCCAAAAAAACCAATTTTTAAGTTATCAGGAAGCCAGGTAAGAGATAAAATGTTCCAAACTCTTGAAAATCTTTTTAGAGAAAAGAAAATTTTAGAGCATGGGGTGGAAGTTGGAAAAAAATTAGCTTTTGTATTAAGTGGAGGTAACACAACTCTTGATAAAGAATTATCAGAAGAAGATATGTATGCTTTGGAATTAGAGGCTTTTATGCAACTAATGCAAATGGAAAAAACTCAAGCAAGAATTAAACATACACTTTCAACAGGAAAACCTTTGGTAAATTAATGACTACTTATACCGCTCCCATAGATGATATGATGTTTCTCTTTGAGAAGTTAAGGGACAATCCTCATTACAACGAACTTGAAAAATATAAGGAAGTTAATCTCGATCTAGCAAAAGATATATTAGAGCAGGCTGCAAAAATTAATGAAAA
Source organism: alpha proteobacterium SCGC AAA240-E13 (assembly GCA_000504625.1). Taxonomy (GTDB): domain Bacteria; phylum Pseudomonadota; class Alphaproteobacteria; order Pelagibacterales; family Pelagibacteraceae; genus AAA240-E13. The sequence continues at coordinate 88,322 of AZHR01000003.1, read as the reverse complement.
TCTTATATTGCCTCTTGCAAAAATTGGAGATGAGACACCTGCTACTTTTGAGAATGGAGTAGTAAGAACTCCACCAGGATATAAAGAAGCTTACAAAAAATTTATTAAAGACGGTTGGGTTTCTTTATCTTGTGACCCAGAATACGGAGGTCAAGGAATACCAAACACTATCAAGACATTTTTTGATGAAATGCTTTCTTCTGCTAGTCTTTCTTTTAAACTCTATAGTGAGCTCAGTATTGGAGCATATAATTGCATACTTCATCACGGAAATGATTCAATAAAGAAAAAATTCCTTCCTAATATGGTTAAAGGTACGTGGAGTGGAACAATGTGCTTAACAGAGCCTGTTTGTGGAACAGATTTAGGATTACTAAAAACAAAGGCTGTTGAGCAATCAGATGACACTTATAAATTAACCGGTCAAAAAATATTTATAACTTCTGGCGATCATGATCTTACAGAAAATATTATACATTTAGTTCTTGCGAGAACTCCTGATGCACCCTCAGGCACAAAAGGAATTAGTCTATTTTTAGTTCCAAAAATTAAAGTTAAAGAAGATGGATCTTTAGGTCCAAGAAATGGGGTTTCAACCAATTCAATTGAAAGCAAAATGGGAATTAGAGGATCTGCCACATGTGTTTTAAATTTTGATGGTGCTGTTGGTCATATTATCGGATCCAAAAATAAAGGACTGAGCTCAATGTTCACTATGATGAATTTAGAAAGAATTGTTGTGGGACTTCAAGGGTTGGGATTGTCTGAAGTAGCATATCAAAATGCATTAAATTATTCGAAAGAGAGAAAACAAGGAAAATCTAATAACAGCAAGACAAAAAATGGGGCAGATCTAATTATTGACCATGCAGATATCAGAAGATCATTATTAAACATGAAGTCAATTATAGAGGGTGAAAGAGCTTTAGGTTTTTGGTTAGCACAACAAACTGAAGTTAGTCTACATCACAGTGATAATAAAATTAAAGAAGAAGCTTCAGATTTGGTATCTTTGATGACGCCTGTAGTAAAATCACTATTTACGGATATGGGTATGGAAATCACTAGTGATACAATGCAAATTTTTGGAGGTTATGGTTATACAAAAGACCAAGGTATTGAACAACTATATAGAGACAACAGGATTACCCCAATATATGAAGGAACTAATTCAGTTCAATCAATAGATTTAGTTTTTAGAAAACTTGTTAATAAAGATAGAAACGTTATTGATCGATATATTAAATGTATTGAAGAAGAAATTAAAAAAAATAAAAATCACCCACAAATAAAACCACTTGCTGAAAAATTAAGTCATTATTTAAAAATAATGATAAATTTTACGGTTTGGATTGAAAAAAATATGAAGGTGTCAAAAGATGATGTAAGCGCTGCATGTAATGATTATCTTAAAGTGCTAGGTTTAATTGCGCTGGCATATTCTTGGCTAAAAGTATTGAGTGTTAGCTATAAAGAAATAGAAAAAAATAAAAAGTTTTTCGAAAATAAGATTGAAACTGCAAATTTCTTTTTTAATCGAGTACTACCCAGAATCGATGCCCATTATAATTCTGCAATTTCAGGAAGTAAGTATATAATGGATTTTAAATTCAATTAATTATGAACGATTACGATAAAAATCTTGATAAAAATAATGCAAATTTTGTTTCGTTAACACCTATAACTTTTCTTGAACGGACAAAAGATATTTATCCCAATTATGAATCTGTAATTTATAAAAAAAGAGTGTTTACCTGGAAACAAACTTATGATCGTTGTGTAAAGTTTGCTAGCGCTTTAGAAAAACATGGAATTAAGTTAGGTGATACCGTGTCAATTATGGCTCCTAATATTCCAGAATTATTTGAAGCCCACTATTCTGTTCCAATGACTGGAGCTGTGCTTAATGCGATTAATACAAGACTGGATTCTAAAACAGTAGAATACATTTTAAAGCACGGTGACACCAAAGCACTCATTGTAGATTGTCAATTTCATGATGTTGTAAAAAAAGCAATAGAAGGATTGAATAAAAAAATTTTAATTATAGATATTGACGATAAGCAAGCAGATTTAAAGGATGCGGGAAAGTTTGGAGAATTTGAATATGAAAGTTTTTTAAATGAAGGCGATATTAACTATGTGTGGAAAAGACCAAAAGATGAATGGCAAGCGATTTCGTTAAATTATACATCAGGCACGACAGGCAATCCTAAAGGAGTTGTTTATCATCATAGAGGTTCTTATTTGATGGCAACTGGCAGTGCAGCGGCGTGGAATATGCCAAACCGTTTAAACTTTTTGTATACGGTTCCCATGTTTCACTGCAACGGTTGGTGTTATCCATGGACATTAGCTATGCTTCACGCCCGTGTAATCTGCATTAGAAATATTAGAGCTAAGGAAATTTTTGATTTAATAACAGAACATAAAGTTACTCACTTTGGCGGAGCGCCAATCATATTAAATATGTTGGCCAGCGCACCGAAGGAAGAACAAAAACCCTTAAAGCACAAGGTATATGTTTTAACAGCAGCAGCACCTCCACCAAGTATTATTTTCAAAAAAATGAAAAACTTAGGTTTTGAAGTTATGCATGTCTATGGTCTTACAGAAACTTATGGACATATTTTGCAGTGTGCGTGGAATAAAGGATGGGATGCTTTAAATGAAGATGAAAAAGCTGATATTAGTGCTCGCCAGGGAGTGCGTTATCCTAACACTGAAGACGTTGACGTTATGGATTCAGAAACTATGAAATCAGTTCCACGAGATGGAAAAACTATAGGGGAAATCATGATACGCGGAAATGTAGTGATGAAAGGCTATTTTAAAGACAAAGAAGCGACAGAAAAAGCTATGAAAGGCGGGTGGTTTCATTCGGGTGATTTAGCAGTGATACATCCTAACGGTTACATTCAAATAAAAGATAGATCTAAGGATATTATCATTTCAGGTGGAGAAAATATCTCATCAATAGAGATTGAAAATACAGTAGCTAAACATCCATCAGTTTCTCTTGCTGCGGTCGTTGCTAGACCGAACGAAAAATGGGGAGAGACACCTTGTGCTTTTGTTGAATTAGCACCTCAAAAAAAAGCTACAGAAGAAGAAATAATAAAATTTTGTAGAGAAACCTTGGCTGGATTCAAACTTCCAAAAAAAGTAGTTTTTGGCGAATTACCAAAAACCTCTACTGGAAAAATAAAAAAATTTGAATTAAGAAAAAAAGCCAAGGAGATAAACTGAATTTCGAAGTAGATCAAAAAGATGTTTTCGCATCTACTGGTGGATTAGATTTCGACATTAAAAAATCAGTAATTGTTTTGATGCATGGTAGTGGTCTTACTCACATAGTTTGGTCTTTACACGAACAATTTCTAGCTGCCAAAGGTTATAGCATTTTATCTATTGATTTACCTGGTCATGGTAGTTCCGAAGGACCGGCAATAAAATCTATTGAAGAAATATCAGAGTGGATTAAAAAATCGATGGAAAAATTAAAGATTAAAGAAATTTCATTTGTGGGTCATTCTCAAGGTTGTTTAGTTGGTCTTGAGTTTGCTTCACGTTTTCCAAAATTAATTAAAAGTTTAATTCTTGTCGGAGGATCTTATGAATTACCAGTCAATCCAGCTTTAATCGATTATGCAGATGGAGGTGATATGAAATCCGTGGAACTTATGATGAAGTGGGGTTACGAAGGTGTAAAAAAGTTTATTGGAGGCAATCCAGTACAAAAAATTATTAATTCACCAAGACAGGTTCAAGAGGGTTTAGCTGTTGATCTTAGAGCATGCAATAATTATAAAAATGGTTTGCAAGCTGCATTGAACGTGAATTGTCCTACACTTTGTATATTAGGTGATAAGGATAAGATGGTTCCGTTAGATAAAGGAAAAAAACTTACCGAAAATATTAAAAATTCTCAATTAGAAGTATTTAAAGAATGTGGTCATATGATTATATTTGAAAAAGCTTTTGAAATGAGAGAGATTGTCAAAAATTTTGTAGAAAAAAATCACAAATAATAATTATGAAAAAATTTTACATTGCAAAAGCAAGAAGGTTAAGAGGTACACCTTATTCAAGTAGAATAGAGAGTCAGGGTTTAACCGCCTATACGACCTATAATCATATGCTCTTACCGGCTTCATTCGAAGGTATGGAAAAAGATTACTTTCATTTAAAAGAATATGTTCAAGTCTGGGACGTTGCAGCTCAAAGACAGGTTCAGATAATAGGTAAAGATTCAGCAAAATTAGTTCAGCTGATGACTTGCAGGAATCTTTCAAAAGCAGAAGTTGGAAGGTGTTATTATGCTCCTTTAATAGATGAACAAGGAAAAATGTTAAATGATCCAGTAATTTTAAAATTGAATGAAGAAAAATGGTGGGTATCGTTGGCCGATTCTGATATAGGCCTTTATGCAAAAGGACTTGTTAGTGGTTTACGATTACAAGCCGAAGTCAAAGAAGCAGATGTAAATATATTAGCTATTCAAGGACCGAAATCATTTAAATTGATGGAAAAAATTCTAGGTAAAAAAATTGGTGAACTTGAATTTTTCGGTTTTGACTATTTTCTTTTTCAAGGAAATAAATTTCTAATAGCTCGATCAGGATGGTCTAAACAAGGTGGATATGAAATTTACGTCGAAAACCGAGATGTTGGATTAAACTTGTACGATGAATTATTTTCAGCGGGTAAAGAATTTAATGTAAAACCAGGCTGTCCAAATTTAATCGAAAGAATTGAAAGAGCTCTTTTATCCTGTGGTAATGATTTTGATAATGGTGACAATCCCTATGAATGTGGGTTTGACAAATATATAGATATTAAATCGGATATTAATTTTCTCGGAAAAAAAGCTTTAATCCAAATTTCAAAGGAAGGCATTAAAAGAAAGCTTATGGGCGTAAAAATTGATTTAGATCAAATTGAAATGATGGAAGAAAAACCTCTTCAAAACGGAAAAAGTTTAGTTGGACACTTAAGATCGGCTGTTTATTCACCTCATTTCAAAAAAGTTGTAGGTATTGCAATGATCAAAAAAGAATATTGGGACAAGAAAGCTACTTTTGAATTACAAATTGGCAATAAAAAAAGCAAAGGCTCAATTTGTGATTTGCCATTAGTCTAGAATTGGTCATAAAACAATAGTAATACTTTAATCTATATGAATATAGCAATTGTCGGAGCGACAGGAAATGTCGGTAGAAAAGTTTTAGAAGTTATAGATAAACTAAATTTCGAATTTAGTGAATTGTATCTTATTGCTTCTGATAAAAGTGTAGGAAAAAAAATTACTTTTAAAAATAAAAGCTACTCAATTCTTGGGCTTAACGATTTTGATTTTTCGAAAGTAAAAATAGCTTTTTTTTCTGCGGGAAGCGCTATAGCAGAAAAATGGGCCCCTATTGCTGCTGAAAAAACTATAGTTATTGACAATTCAAAACATTTTAGAATGGATAAAGATATTCCTTTGGTCGTTCCTGAAGTGAATCCTGAAGCTTTAAAGTTTTACAAAAATAAAAATATTATTGCCAATGCAAATTGTTCAACCATTCAATTGGTTTTGGCTTTAAAACCGTTGCACGATCAATTTAAAATTAGAAGAGTAGTAGTTTCGACCTATCAATCGGTATCAGGAGCAGGAAAAAATCATATGACTGAATTGGAAGAACAAAGCAAACTGGTTTTAGATAAGCAAAAAGTAACTTCAAAAAATTTTACTAAACAAATTGCTTTTAATGTTATACCGCACATCGATTCTTTTATGGAAGATGGTTACACAAAAGAAGAATGGAAAATGACTATAGAAACAAAAAAAATTTTGGATCCAAATATTGTTTTAAGTGCTACGTGCGTTAGAGTTCCAGTATTTGTTGGACACTCTGAATCAGTAAATATTGAATTTAAATCTGAAGTTAATGCTAAAAAAATTAGACAGTGTTTAGAAAAAGCTCCTGGTTGTAAAGTTGTAGATGAAACTAAAGATGGAGGATATATCACTCCAGTTGAATCAAGCGATGACTTTGTAACATATATTTCAAGAATAAGAGATGATCAAACGCAAAAAAATTCTATAAATATGTGGGTAGTCTCAGATAATTTGCTTAAGGGCGCAGCTCTTAATGCCGTTCAAATTGCAAATGTTTTGATTAAAAAATATATTAATTAAACAAATAATGAACGATTCAAAAAATCCGTTATCGCCTCATCTTCAAATTTACAGATGGCAAATATCATCTTTAATTTCGATTACTCATAGAATTACAGGAATGCTAAATTTTTTGGGACTCATTTTTATTTCTACTTGGATTTCTTCAGCAGGAATTAGTGAGAATTTATTTGAATACTTTTCAGTTTTTTTGAAAAGTTTTATTGGAAGATTTATTTTAATCGGATTTACTTGGTCAATAAGTTATCATTTATTAAGTGGAATTAGACATTTATTTTGGGATTTAGGTTATGGTTATGAAATCAAAACAGCAAATTTTTCAGGAATATTAGTAATTTTAAGCTCATTAATTTTGACTATTATTTTGTGGATGATCGGTAGAGGATTAATCTAATGAAGGCATCTCGTAAATGGCTATTTCAAAGAGTTAGCGCTTTAATAGTTGCTCCACTCATTGTTTGGTTTTTAATTTCTTTAATATCTTTGTCCGCAGGTGATTATAATTCCGTGGTAAATTTTTTCAGTAATCCATTATTTTTATTTTTAACTATAATTTTACTTATAACTGGTTTTTTTCACGCAAAAATTGGATTTAGTGAAATTTTCGAAGACTATATTCAAGACGAAAAAATCAAAAATGTTGCAAATCTTTTAACATTGTTATTGAGTACAATAATTCCATTAATAACTATTATTTTGTTATTATATAAATTTTAATGAGTGCATATAAAATAATTGATCATGAATACGACGTAATTGTTGTGGGGGCTGGAGGAGCAGGTTTGCGAGCTGCAGTGGGGCTTAGTGAGTCTGGTTTGAAAACTGCATGCATTTCAAAAGTTTTTCCAACAAGGAGTCATACTTCTGCAGCTCAAGGAGGTATTTCAGCAGCATTAGGTAATGCAGGAGAAGATGACTGGCGTTGGCATATGTATGACACAGTTAAGGGATCTGATTGGTTGGGAGATCAAGATTGTATTGAATATCTTTGTAAAGAAGCACCAGAAGCTGTTATAGAACTTGATCATTATGGTGTTCCATTTAGCAGGACTGATGATGGCAAAATATATCAGCGAGCTTTTGGAGGAATGACAAAAAATTACGGCAACGAACCTGTTAAAAGAACATGTGCAGCAGCAGATAGAACAGGTCATGCAATACTGCATACATTGTATGGTCAAGCACTTAAACAAAAGACAGAATTTTTTATTGAATATTTTGTTTTAGATTTGTTAATGAAAAATGGAGAATGCAAGGGTGTCCTTGCATGGAATTTGAATGAAGGAACTATTCACAGATTTAGATCACATATCACAATTTTGGCTACCGGTGGTTATGGCAAAATTTATTATTCTGCCACTGCCGCACATAGCTGTACTGGTGATGGTAACGGCATGGTATTGAGAGCCGGACTACCTTTGCAAGATATGGAATTTATTCAATTTCATCCTACAGGACTTTATGGGATTGGATGCTTAATCTCAGAAGCTGTTAGAGGAGAAGGGGGCTTTCTACTAAATTCTAAAGGTGAACGTTTTATGGAAAAATATGCTCCCAAAGCCAAAGATCTTGCTTCGAGAGATGTTGTGAGTCGATCTATTGCAATGGAAATAAATGAAGGAAGAGGAATCGGCAATGAAAAAGATCATGTGCATTTACACATTGATCACATTGATCCTAAAATAATCGAAACGCGTTTACCTGGAATATCAGAATCAGTAGAAACCTTTGTAGGTAGAGACGTAACAAAAGAACCTATTCCTGTAGTTCCAACTGTCCATTATAATATGGGAGGCATACCGACAAATTATAAAGCAGAAGTAATTACTTTAAACGGAGGAGATAAAACAGTTCCAGGATTGATGGCTATTGGAGAAGCAGCATGTGTTTCTGTTCATGGAGCAAATAGATTAGGCTCAAATTCTTTAATTGATCTTATAGTTTTTGGAAAGGCAGCGGCGAAAAGAGCAACAGAATTAATAAAAAAAGATACGCTACATGAAGAAATTTCAAAAAATGAAACGGATAAGTCATTGGATAGATTTGATAAATTGAGAAATGGAAGTGGATTAAATAAAACTTCTGAACTTAGATTGTTAATGCAAAAAACAATGCAATCAAAATGTGCAGTTTTTAGAACCGAGAAAACTTTGAAAGAAGGAGTTGAGGAAATAAAAAAACCTTTTAATGATATGCAATCAATATCTGTTAAAGATAAATCTTTAATTTTTAATACCGATTTAATGGAAACTTTAGAGTTCGATAATCTTATTCGTCAAGCTATGACAACTATGGAATCTGCTTACTCAAGGAAAGAAAGTAGAGGTGCTCATGCTAGAAAAGATTATCCTAATAGAGATGATTCAAATTATATGAAACATACTTTAAGTTGGCAGATGGGAAATGAAATTAAAATTAACTACAGGCCAGTTAATTTATCAACCTTAACGAATGATGTTCAATCCTTTCCACCAAGAGAAAGGATTTATTAATGGTACAGTTCAATCTTCCAAAAAATTATAAAATTTTACCAGGACAATATTTTAAAGATAAAACTGGTTCATCAAATTTAAAAATAGTTCATATTTACAGATGGGATCCAGAAAAAAATGAGAATCCAAGAGAAGATACTTTCGAAGTAGACATGAATACGTGTGGTAATAAAGTTTTAGATATTTTAAATAAAATAAAAAATGAAATTGACTCTTCTCTCACTTATAGACGTTCATGTGCGCACGGGGTTTGCGGATCATGTGCAATGAATGTGGATGGTGTTAATACACTTTCATGCTTGAAATCACATAAAGATATAAATGGCGATTTAATAATTTATCCTCTTCCACATTTAAAGGTAGTTAAAGATTTAGTTGCTGATTTAAGTACATTCTATAGACAATATGAGTCAATTGAACCTTGGTTAAAAATAAAAAAAAATCAATCTCAAAAAAAACAAATTATTCAATCTAGAGAAAACAGAAACAAACTTGATGGATTATATGAATGTATCATGTGTGCATGTTGTTCAACATCTTGTCCTAGTTATTGGTGGAGTGGTGAACAATATTTAGGTCCAGCTGTTTTACTCCAAGCCTATCGTTGGATTTCAGATAGTCGTGATGATGAAAAAAAAAAAAGACTGAATATGGTTGCTGATAAGTTGAAATTATATAGGTGTCATACGATAATGAATTGTACCAGTTCCTGTCCAAAAGGACTAAATCCAGCAAAAGCAATTGGGTCGATTAAAAAAATGCTTGCAACAAGCTAAGAGCTTAATTAAATCATTTCTATATATTTATGAATTTAATTCAACATTTCGTAAATGGCAAGATTCTTAAAGGTTCTTCACAAAGAACTTCTAGGGTATTTAATCCAGCAACAGGAGAACAAACATCAGAAGTTAATTTAGGTTCAAAAACAGATGTAGATTTAGCAGTTCAAAAAGCCAAAGAGGCTTTTATTGATTGGTCTAATAAACCACCCATACAAAGAGCTAGAGTAATTTTTAAATTTAAAGAATTGATAGAAAAAAATTCGGATGAAATATCCAAACTTATAGTTTCCGAGCATGGAAAAGTTTATGAAGATGCAAAAGGATCTTTAACGAGAGGTTTGGAGGTCGTTGAATTTGCTTGTGGGATTCCAAATTTACTCAAAGGTGAATTTACAGAGAATGTAGGTACAGAAATTGACAGTTGGTCGATCAGACAGCCTTTGGGGGTTTGTGCTGGAATTACTCCATTTAATTTTCCGGCGATGGTACCAATGTGGATGTTTCCAATAGCCATAGCGTGTGGTAACACATTCGTATTAAAACCTTCAGAAAAAGATCCATCTTGCTCTCTAAAATTAGCTCAACTATTTAAAGATGCTGGATTACCAGATGGAGTTTTTAATATTGTTAATGGAGACAAAGAAGTTGTGGATGCATTACTAACTAATAAAGATGTTGCAGCTATAAGCTTTGTTGGTTCAACGCCTATTGCAAAATATATATATGAGAATGCCGCGAAGAATGAAAAAAGGGTACAAGCATTGGGTGGAGCAAAAAATCATTGTGTTGTAATGCCAGATTGTGATCTTGATCAAGCTGTCAATGGTTTGATGGGTGCTGCCTATGGATCTGCAGGAGAAAGATGTATGGCACAGTCTGTTGCGGTTGCAGTTGACAAAGTTGGAGATCAACTAGTAGATAAACTATCAAAAAAAGTTGAGGCACTTAAAGTTGGACCAGGTTCAGATAAAACTTCAGAAATGGGTCCTCTAGTTACAAAAGAACATTTAGAAAAAGTCAAAGGTTACGTTGACCTTGGAGTCAAAGAAGGTGCAAAACTAGTTGTTGATGGCAGAAATATAAAACTTCAAGGTTTTGAAAAAGGTTTTTTTATTGGAGGTTGTCTTTTTGATCACGTAGAAAAAAATATGCGAATTTATAAAGAGGAAATATTTGGTCCCGTACTTTCCGTTGTTAGAGTTAAGGATTTCAATTCGGCAGTGGATTTAGTAAATAACCACGAATTTGGAAATGGTACCAGCATTTATACTCGAGATGGTGACGTTGGCAGAACTTTTGCTAACAAAATTAAAATTGGAATGGTGGGAATAAATATACCTATACCTGTACCAGTAGCATTTCATAGTTTTGGTGGTTGGAAAAGATCTTTGTTCGGAGATCAACATATGCACGGTCCTGAAGGAGTAAGATTTTATACTAAACTTAAGACAATTACTTCTAGATGGCCATCTGGAATAAGATCAAATCCAGAATTTGTAATGCCAACAATGAAATAATAATGAAAAAAAAAATATCTTTAATTGGTGCCGGACAAATTGGTGGAACATTAGCTCATTTGATCGGTTTAAAAGAACTAGGAGATGTTGTTTTGTTTGATGTTGTATCGGGAATTGCTAAAGGAAAAGCTTTAGATATTGCTCAATCTTCATCTGTGGATGGATTTGATGTTAAATTAATTGGTACCGATCAATACGAGGATATTAAATCTTCAGATGTAATCATTATAACTGCTGGAATTCCAAGAAAACCAGGTATGAGCAGAGATGATCTTTTAGAAATTAATTTAAAAGTTATAAAACAAGTTAGTGAAGGAATAAAGAAAAATGCTCCCAATGCATTTGTAATTTGCATCACTAATCCTTTGGACGTTATCGTAATGGCTTTTCAAAAATATTCTGAATTGCCTTCGAATAAAGTTGTTGGAATGGCGGGAGTGCTAGACACTTCAAGATTTAAATTGTTTTTATCTTTAGAACTCAATGTTCCAGTAAAACAAATCGAAGCTCTAGTGATGGGTGGACATGGAGATACAATGGTTCCTTTACCTAGATATACTAAAGTTTTAGGAAAGTCTTTGGAAACGTTAATATCCGAAGGAAAAATTTCAAAAGAAAAATTAGATCAAATTATTCAAAGAACGAGAGATGGAGGAGCAGAAATAATTAAATTTTTAGACAAGGGCTCCGCTTACTACGCACCAGCAGCTTCAGGAGTTGAAATGGCAGAATCATATTTAAAAGACCAAAAAAAATTATTACCATGCGCTGCCTATCTAAAGGGAGAGTATGGTGTTAAAAATTTATATGCTGGAGTTCCAGTAATTATTGGACGAAATGGTGTAGAGGAAATTAAGGAAATAACACTTAATAGCGGAGAAAAAAAACAATTTGAAAAATCCATTAGTGCGGTAAATAACTTATGGTTATCAGCCTGTAAAATTGATCCAGAATTAAAATAACCTTAAAAATAGAACAATGAATATTCATGAACATCAAGCAAAGGAATTATTAAAAAAATTTGGAGTCCCTGTTCCTAATGGTATAGTTGTTTTTTCTACTGAGGAAATAAAGCACAAGATAAAATTACTTAAAACTAAAAAATATGTTTTAAAAGCCCAAATTCATGCAGGTGGCAGAGGTAAAGCTGGAGGAATAAAAATTTTGGAAAATTTAAGTGATTTAGAAAAAGAATCATCAAATTTGCTTGGAAAATTTTTAAAAACTCACCAAACGGGATCAAAGGGTAAGAAAGTTAAAAGATTATATATTGAAGAAGCCACAGAGATTAACAAAGAATTTTATTTATCATGTTTAGTAGATAGAACTAGTTCAAAAATTGCTTTTATATCAAGTGCACAAGGTGGCATGGATATAGAAGAAGTTGCAATAAAAAATCCAAATGAAATAATTACCTATAGGTTGGATTATAAAAAACAAATTTCAAATGAAGAAGCCGATAAAATCGTTTCTATTTTTAATTTAAAAAATTCATCAAAAGATCAAGTCAAAAAAATAGTTCAGTCAATTTATCAGACACTTATAAAAACCGATGCAAATTTAATAGAAATTAATCCATTAGTTATAAACAAAGATGGAAATCCTTTGTGTTTAGATGCAAAAATAAATTTTGATGATAATGGCTTATATAAACATCCCGAAATTTTAAAACTAAGAGATTTAAGTGAAGAAGATCCCATAGAAATCGAAGCAAGCAAATATGGTTTATCATATATAAAATTAAATGGAAAAATTGGTTGTATGGTTAATGGAGCGGGTCTTGCAATGGCAACAATGGATATTATTAAATTGTATGGAGAGGAACCTGCAAATTTTTTAGATGTTGGAGGAGGTGCATCTAAAGAAAAAGTTGCTGCAGCATTTAAAATAATTTTATTAGACAAATCAGTCAAAGGTATTTTAATTAATATTTTTGGGGGAATAATGAGATGTGATATTTTAGCTCAAGGTATAGTTGATGCAGCTAAAAAAACTAAAATTTCGGTTCCACTTGTAGTCAGACTAGCTGGTACAAACTTTCAAGAAGGAAAAAAAATATTATCCAATTCAAATTTAAAAATTATATCTGCTAATAATTTAGGAGACGCGGCAAAAAAAATTGTTGAAGCAATAAAATAATATGTCAATCTTGGTTGATAAAAACACAAAATTAATTTGTCAAGGTTTTACAGGTTCTCATGGAACTTTTCATTCTGAACAAGCAATAAAATATGGAACCAAATTAGTTGGAGGTGTAACACCAAAAAAAGGCGGACAAAAACATTTGAACTTACCTGTTTTTAATACAGTCGAAGAAGCAAAAAAATCAACCGGAGCCACAGCGACTATGATTTATGTTCCTGCTAAATTTGCTGCCAACGCAATTATTGAGGCAATTGATAGTAAAATGAAACTTATAGTTTGTATTACAGAAGGAATACCTGTATTGGATATGTTAAAAGTTAAATCCAATTTATCTCAATCAAAAAGTCGCTTAATCGGGCCTAATTGCCCAGGAATAATAACACCCGAAGAATGTAAGATTGGAATTATGCCAGGAAATATACACAAAAGAGGATCAGTAGGTATAATTTCTAGATCAGGAACATTAACATATGAAGTAGTTGCCCAAACAACAGAAAATGGTCTGGGCCAATCTACGTGTGTTGGAATTGGTGGTGATCCAATTAATGGTACAAATTTTATAGATTGTTTAGATCTTTTTTTAAAAGACTCAGAAACAAAATCGATATTAATGATAGGAGAAATAGGTGGTACCGCAGAAGAAGAAGCAGCAGAATTTTTAAAAAATCATACTATTAAAAAGCCCGTTGTCGGGTTTATTGCAGGCATTACAGCTCCATCAGGAAAAAGAATGGGTCATGCAGGCGCAATTATCGCAAGAGGAAAAGGTAGCGCTGAAGAAAAAATAAGAGTTATGAAATCATGCGGAATTACAATTGCCAAATCCCCCGCAGAAATTGGTAGTACACTGTTGTATAAACTTCATAATTGATAATTCGATATTTATGTTAATATGGGATAAATAAATCATGTCAGCTATTAAAGATAATTCAATTTACGAAAAAACTTCTTTTTTGAACAAAAGTAATAGTACTTTTATTGAGAGTATGTATTTAAAGTATGTTAGCAACGATTCAAGATTGCCACAAGGTTGGAAAGAATTTTTTGATGGGCTAGGTGAAGAAAAAAAATATATTCTGAATGAAATTCAAGGACCTAGTTGGACACCTAACAAAATTGATATTACAAAAATAATAGATCAAGAAAAATTTTTTACAAACAAATCCAATGATAAGTTTCAATATTCGCGAAAAGATTATGAAAAAGAAAAAGAGCAATCTGTAAAAGCTATTGCACTCATAAGAGCTTATAGAATTAGAGGACATCTTAATGCAAATCTTGATCCTTTAAGATTGATGGAAAGAAAATATCTTATTGATCTTCATCCATCTAATCATGGATTTAATAAAGAAGATTATGATAAACAAATCTATCTTAACGGATATTTGGATCGGGAGTATGCTACAATTAAAGAAATCCTTTCATTCCTTAGATCGACCTATTGTCAAACAATAGGTGCTGAATATATGCACATTGAAAACCCTACTGAAAAAACGTGGTTTAGAGAGCGAATAGAAAAAAAAGAAAATAAAATTAATTTCACTGTTAGTGGAAAAAAAGCTATCCTAAATAAATTGATTCAAGCGGAAGGTTTTGAAAAATTTTTAGCGGTTAAATTTGTAGGTACAAAAAGATTTGGCATAGATGGTGGAGAATCATTAATTCCTGCCCTAGAACAAATAATAAAACGTGGAGGCCAGTTCGGTATTAAAGAAGTCAAAATTGGAATGCCACATAGAGGTAGATTAAATGTATTGGCAAACTTGTTACAGAAATCTTACAAAAGAATTTTTAATGAGTTTGCAGGTGAATTTGACACTTCAATAATAGACTCCACAGGAGATGTAAAATATCACTTAGGTGCTTCATCAAATAGAGAATTTGATGGTAATGTAGTTCACATCAGTTTGACAGATAATCCCTCTCATTTGGAAGCTGTTAATCCTGTAGTACTTGGTCAAACTCGTGCCAAACAATTTTTTCATCAAGATTTAAAAAGACAAAAAGTTGTTCCAGTTTTAATCCATGGTGACGCCGCTTTTGCAGGTCAAGGAGTGGTAGCTGAATGTTTTGCAATGTCTGGTCTCAAAGGACACAATACGGGAGGAACAATACATATTATTGTAAATAATCAAATAGGCTTTACCACAAGTCCAAGATTTGCAAGGTCTTCACCATATCCGTCGGATATTGCAAAAATGGTTCAAGCACCAATTTTACATGTTAATGGTGATGATCCAGAAGCAGTTGTTCATTGCGCAAGAATTGCAATGGAGTTTAGACAAAAATTTAACAGGGATGTGGTAATAGATATGATTTGTTATCGGAGATTTGGTCATAATGAAGGTGATGAACCCTTTTTTACTCAACCAATTATGTATCATAAGATTAAAAAACATCCATCAACTTTAAATGTGTATGCTGAAAAACTCATCACTGAAAAAATAATTAATGAAAAAGAATTTAGCAAAATGAAGACAGCGTTTAAAAATCTTCTTGATGAACAATTTAAAAATGCAAAAGAATATAAACCAAAATTGGAATGGTTTGAAGGAGTGTGGTCAAGATTCAGACCTGAGAAAGGAAAAGACAAAAGAGGTGTTACAGGAGTAAGTGTTGAAAAGATAATAAAAATTGGCGAGAAAATTACCTCTTTCCCAAAAGATTTAGATGTACATCCTACAATAAGAAAAATTTTTGATAACAAAAAAAAAATGTTTGAAAGTGGTAAAGGATTTGATTGGTCTACTGCGGAACAATTAGCATTTGCTACTCTTTTAGATGAAGGCTACCCCGTAAGACTGTCTGGCCAAGATTCAGGTAGAGGAACTTTTAGTCAGAGGCATTCAGTAATTCGAGATCAAAAAAATAATAATTATTATACTCCTTTAAATAATATTTCAAAAAAACAGAAAAACTTTGAAGTAATTGATAGTTTATTATCCGAACTGGCTGTACTGGGCTTTGAACATGGTTATGCTCTTTCTGAGCCAACAACTTTAGTAGTTTGGGAAGCACAATTTGGTGATTTTGCAAATGGAGCTCAAGTTGTAATTGATCAATTCATTACTTCAGGAGAAAGAAAATGGTCGAGAGGAAGTGGAATAGTAATATTATTACCCCATGGTTATGAAGGACAAGGTCCCGAACATTCTTCTGCAAGATTAGAAAGATTCCTACAACTCTGTGCTCAGGAAAATATTCAAGTGATGAATTGCACAACACCTGCAAACTACTTTCATGCTTTGAGGAGACAAATTCATAGAGATTTTCGAAAACCATTAATAATTATGACTCCAAAATCCTTGTTAAGACATACTAAATGTATTTCAAATTTAGATGATTTTAGCAGAAAAAATACTTTTCATAGAGTTCTTCTAGACCATGCTGATGTTGGAGGCTATGATTTGATTAAACTAAAAAAAGATGAAAAAATTAAAAAAGTAATTTTGTGTTCTGGAAAAATCTATTTTGATCTTTTAAAAGAAAGAGAAAAAATAAAAAAAGATGATGTGTTTTTGATTAGAATAGAGCAACTATATCCGTTTCCGGTAAAGACATTGGCTCAACATTTAAAAAGATTTAAAAAAAATGCAAGTTTTTATTGGTGTCAAGAAGAACCCAAAAACATGGGTGCTTGGAATGCAGCAAGAAATTATGTTGAATGGACTTTGGATCATATAAAGACAAAAAATCTAAAAGTTGAGTATATTGGAAGAAAACCTGCGGCTTCACCAGCCACAGGATATCTAAAAAAACATCTTGCACAGCAGAAAGAAATAATAGAAAAGGCTTTTAAGTGACTAATATATGAGCGAAAACATTATTGTGCCAGCTCTCGGTGAAAGTATCACCGAAGCAACCATTTCAAAATGGCTAAAAAATTCTGGAGAAAAGGTCAAATTAGACGAACCAATAGTTGAACTTGAAACTGATAAAGTCAATGTAGAGGTGCCATCTCCTGCAGAAGGTATAGTATCAAAAATCAATTTTAAAAATGGAGATATCGTTGAAGTAGGAGCTTTGTTGGGAACAATAAGTTTACATGGTGAAAATGTTGTACCAATTGTTAAAACAAAAAAAAGAGAAAAAAAAAGAAAAAGTGTTAAAGAAGTAAAAAATGCAATTTCTAGTGACGAAAAAAAACCATCAATTTTTGATGAAGAAAAATCAGAAAACCAAAATGGAAGCGTTGAACAAACTTTGGTTTTGGATCAACCTTTAACTTTAGATCAAGAGGTATTAGAACCAAAAGAGGAATCTTTAACTTTAGATCAAGAGGTATTAGAACCAAAAGAGGAATCTTTAACTTTAAATAAAGAGGTATTAGAAAATCAAGAATCTTTTCAAAGCAAAGATTTATCAAAAGTATTGTCTCCAGCAGTGCGTAAAATTGTCGATGAAAAAAAAATAGATTTGAACAATATACAAGGAACTGGGAGAGGCGGAAGGATTTTAAAGGGTGATATTATTAAATTAATGAGTGAACTTCCAAAACCTTCTGAAAGAAAAATTAAGCATGGTTCTCAGGAAGTGATTAAGATGACCAGGCTTAGATTAACAATAGCTAAAAGATTAAAAGAAGCTCAAGAAAATGCAGCTATTTTAACAACATTTAATGAAGTTGATATGAGCAACATTATTCAAATGAGAAAAGATTACCAAGAAGATTTTCAAAAAAAATTCTCAATTAAATTAGGCTTTATGTCATTTTTTGTAAAAGCATGTGTTGTAGGATTAAGAAATTTTCCTGCAATGAATGCTGAAATAAATAAAGAAAATATTATTTATAAAAATTTTTACAATATAAGTTTTGCAGTTGGAACTGATAGAGGATTAATTGTACCTGTATTAAGAAGTGCAGACGAAATGTCTTTTGCGGATATTGAAAAAAATATAAAAATCATTTCTGATAAGGCTAAAGATGGCAAATTAAGCATTCAAGATCTTCAAGGTGGGACCTTCACAATTAGTAATGGAGGAGTCTATGGATCTATGCTTTCAACTCCAATTTTGAATCCTCCTCAATCTGGTGTTCTAGGTATGCATAATATAGTTGAAAGACCAATTACAAAAGAAGGTAAAATTATATCAAGACCAATTATGTACTTAGCTTTGTCTTATGATCACAGAATTATCGATGGAAAAGACTCAGTTTCTTTTTTAAAATGTATTAAAGAACATTTAGAAGAACCAAGAAGGCTATTTTTGCAATTGTAATTATGTCCGAAACTTTCGAAGTAGTTATAATTGGTGGCGGGCCGGGGGGCTATGTTTGTGCTATTAGATCAGCACAACTTGGTTTTAAAACAGCATGTGTAGAATATAGAGATACATTAGGCGGCACCTGTCTTAATGTAGGATGTATACCATCAAAAAGTTTATTAAATTTGTCTGAAAATTACAATGCAGCAAGAAAAAATTTTTCTAACATAGGCATTGAAACAAACAAAATATATTTAAATCTTTCAAAAATGATGAAAGCAAAAGAAAGATCAGTGACAGTTTTAACTAAGGGGATTGAATATTTATTTAAAAAAAATAAGGTTACTTATATTAGAGGCAAGGCATCACTAAAATCAAATAATGAGATAATTGTTCAGGAAAAAAATTCTAAAAAAATTTATAAAACAAATAATATAATAATTAGCACTGGTTCTAAGCCAACTTCTTTACCTGGCATAAAAATTGATGAAAAAATTATCGTTTCATCAACAGGAGCTCTATCCTTTGACAAGGTACCTAAAGAACTAGTTATAATTGGTGGAGGATATATAGGGTTAGAAATGGGCTCTATTTGGAATAGACTTGGATCCAACGTAACAGTTATTGAATTTTTAGATCATATTGTCCCAGGAATGGATAAAGATATTTCCACTGAATATTTAAAGATTCTTAAAAAACAAGAAATTAATTTTAAATTAAACTCAAAAGTTACAGCAGTTAGTGTAGTAAAAAATAAAGCGATTGTAGATTATACATCTAATGAAACTAATAGAAGAGAAAGAATTCAAGCTGATAAAGTATTAATTGCAGTTGGAAGAAAACCAAATATTGATGGGCTTAACTTAAAAAAAATGGCTATAAAAAATGATAATCAAGGCAGAATTCAAGTTAGTAAAAAATTTCAAACATCAGTTAAAAACATTTATGCAATTGGTGATGTGATCAAAGGCCCAATGTTGGCACATAAAGCCGAAGAAGAAGGAATTGCTGTAGCAGAGATAATTGCAGGGCAATCTGGACATGTGAATTATGATATAATTCCAGGAGTTATTTATACTTCCCCAGAAGTCGCGTCAGTTGGCAAAACGGAACAACAATTAATTAGAGAAAATATAAAATATAAAATTGGAAAATTTCCCTTTATAGCAAATTCAAGAGCAAAAGTAATTAATGAAATCGAGGGATTTGTTAAGATATTGGCAGACGAAAAAAGTGATAAAATGTTAGGAGTCCATATTATTGGATCCCACGCTGGCGATATGATTGCAGAAATGGTTCTAGCAATGGAATTTGGTGCCAGCTCTGAAGATATAGCCAGAACCTGCCATGCTCATCCAACATATTCAGAAGCAATTAAAGAAGCTGCGCTTGCTGTAGATAAAAGATCAATACACTCTTAAAAAATTTTCATATTATATTAATATGAAAGTTCCGATTCTCATTCCGAATATTTTTGATCATCCATTTACTTATGACAATAATTCTTTGAATTTAGTTACAGGAAATTACGTTACCGTGCCTTTTGGTACAATTGAAATTACAGGTATTGTTTGGAATAGCTTTGAGAAAACTGAGAAAAAATTTCAAATAAAAAAAATAACAAAAAAAATAAATGTTCCTAAAATGAAAGGGAGTATGATTGATTTTTTAAATTGGTTTTCAATTTATAACGTTGTCCCAATTGGAATGTGCATTAGATTGACTTTATTGAGTAAAGGGACAGTGGAAAATATTCCTGATAGCTCTTTTAATCAATATCAAATATTAAATAAAAATTGTAAGTACACATTAAATTCAGAACAAACAAAATGTTTGTCCGAAATTAAAAAAAAAGGAAAAAAATTCTATGTTCATGTTTTAGATGGAGTCGCAGGTTCGGGAAAGACACTGGTTTATTTTAGTAGGTTGTGGGAAATTATAAACCAAGGCTACCAGGCATTAATTATGCTTCCCGAAATAGGTCTTACTGCTCAGTTTAAAAAAAGATTTATTGATTTTTTTGGATTTGAACCAGCTATTTGGCATTCAGCAACTTCAAAAAAAAATAAAAAAATAATTTGGAGAGGAGTCGTTGAAAATAAGATCAAGGTAGTAGTTGGAGCAAGATCATCCCTCTTTTTACCTTTTGCTAAACTAGGAATAATTATTGTAGATGAAGAACATGATGCTTCTTATAAGCAAGACGAAGGAATTATTTATAACGCTAGAGATATGGCTATATCAAGAGGCTCTTTTGAAAAAACTCCCGTTCTTCTAATTACATCAATTCCTTCCGTGGAAACATTTAATAATATTATTAAAAAAAAATATACAACTTCAAAATTAAACAAAAGATATCAAGACGCTTCTATGCCAAATCTTGAGATAATCAATTTAAATAATAAAAAAATTTCTAATAAAACTTGGATTGCAAATGAAACAATTGAAAAAGTTAACCATCATTTACAAAAAGGTAACCAGGTTCTATTTTTTTTAAATAGAAGGGGTTTTGCACCATTTGTAATTTGCAAAAAATGTTATAACAAATTTCTTTGTCCCAATTGTTCGGTTAATCTTAATTATCATAAAAGTAAAAATTTTCTTTTATGTCATTATTGTGGATATAAAAATAACCTAAATAAAATTTGTAAAGATAACAAACTATGTGAATTTATAATGTGTGGACCAGGAGTTGAAAGGATAGCAGAGGAACTAGAACAAAAATACCCTGATAAAAAAATTAGAATATTTTCGAGTGATACTTTAAATAAAAAAAAAACCTCAGAAGACTTAATTGAAAAAATTGAAAATAAAAAAATTGACATACTTGTGGGTACACAATTAATTTCCAAAGGTTTTCATTTTTCAAAATTAAATTGTATTGTAGTTGTTGATGCTGATTTTTCTTCTCATGGATATGATTTAAGATCTGCGGAAAAAAATATTCAACTTTATCATCAATTATCTGGAAGAGCTGGGCGAGAAGGATCATCATCAACTATCTATTTTCAAACATATACACCCGATGATGAAATACTATTAAATATTTCTAAAAAAGATCCACATAAATTCTTATTAAATGAAATTGAATTAAGAAAACGAAATAAGCTTCCACCATTTTATAGATTTATTTCTGTTATTATTGCTGGAAAAAATGAGAAACAAACCATTAATGAAGCGTTAAAAATCAAAAATCAAATTACAAAAGATATTAAAGAGGAAATACTGGGGCCAGTTAATGCACCAATATTTAAACTAAATCAAAAATATAGATGTCGACTTTTATTAAGATCTAAAAAAAATATTTTGATCCAAAAAAAATTAGCAAAAATATTAAAAAAAATAAAAATTTCCTCTGGAATAAAACTTACGGTTGATGTGGATCCAATTAATTTTAATTAATTCATCAGAACTTGGTCAATTTTACTTCTAGCTCTGGCTTGAAGCATAAGACTTGATATGCTAGTTACAACCTATTTAAAAATTTGCCAATCACGAAATTTAACAACTAAAAGGGGATAAATTTGAATTCAAAGAGTGGTTTTTCAGAAATAACAACCGGAAGATATGCTTTGGCATTGTTTGAACTTGCTCAGGAAAATTCCGAACTAAACAAAATGGAAATAGAGTCAAAAAGTTTACAAGATCTTTTAAAAAAAAGTTCTGAATTTATGAGCTTAGTAAAAGACCCAACATATAAAAGAAATGAACAATTAGAAGCTATCAAAATGATAAGCAACAGATTCAAATTTACTAATACTTTTAGCAAATTTTTGTCTTTTTTATGTTTTAAAAGAAGATTGTTTTTTTTGGAGAGGATTCTAAATAATTTTTTACAACTTGTATCAAAGAGTAAAGGAGAAATTAAAGCTCAACTAAGTTCATCAAAAGAACTATCTCAAGTAGAAATAGAAAATATTCAAAAGCAATTGTCTGAAAACTTTACATCAAAAATAATATTAGATTATAAATATGATCCAACTTTAATTGGGGGATTGATTATTCAGGTAGGAAGTATAATGATTGATACTTCAATAAAAAATAAACTTAAGCAATTAGAAAAAAGTATGTTAGAGGTCTAAATGCAAATAAATCCATCTGAAGTAACAAAGATTTTAAAAGAACAAATAAAAAAGTTTGGTGAAAAAGCAGAAACTACTGAAGTAGGACAAGTATTGTCCGTAGGAGATGGGATTGCCCGTGTTTACGGTTTAGATAATGTTCAAGCAGGCGAAATGGTGGAATTTTCTGATGGTTCAAAGGGAATGGTTTTGAACTTAGAAAGCGATAACGTTGGTGTTGTAATTTTTGGTGAAGATAGAAAAATCAAAGAAGGGGATGTTGTTAAAAGAACAGGTGCGATAGTAGATGTTCCAGTTGGAAAAGAATTGTTAGGAAGAGTTGTAGATGCTCTAGGAAATCCAATAGATGGCAAGGGTGCCTTAGATAAAAAATTAAAAAGAAACAGAGTTGAAGTAAAAGCTCCAGGAATTATACCTCGTCAATCTGTAAATGAACCAGTACAAACTGGTTTAAAAGCAATTGATAGTTTAATTCCAATCGGAAGAGGACAAAGAGAATTAATTATTGGAGATAGACAAACTGGAAAAACCGCGGTGGCAATAGATACAATTATTAATCAAAAAGAAATAAATCTAGAAGGCGATGAAAAAAAGAAATTATATTGTGTATATGTAGCTATAGGACAAAAACAGTCAACCGTTGCTCAGATAGTTAAATCGTTAGAAGAAGCAGGAGCAATGGCGTATACAACAATAATTTCGGCAACGGCATCTAATCCAGCTCCATTACAATTTTTGGCACCTTATACTGGCTGTACTATAGGTGAATATTTTAGAGACAACGGTATGCATGCATTAATTATTTATGATGATTTATCCAAGCACGCTGTGGCTTACAGACAAATGTCACTTTTATTAAGAAGACCACCAGGAAGAGAAGCTTATCCAGGCGATGTTTTTTATCTTCATAGCAGATTACTTGAAAGAGCTGCAAAACTTAATGATGATAAAGGTAGTGGATCATTAACAGCGTTACCAATAATTGAAACACAAGCAGGTGATATTTCTGCCTATATTCCAACTAATGTAATTTCAATCACCGATGGTCAGATTTTTTTAGAAACCGAACTGTTTAATCAAGGGATAAGACCTGCCGTTAATGTCGGGTTATCGGTTTCGAGAGTAGGGTCAGCAGCTCAAACAAAAGCTATGAAAAAAGTTGCTGGTTCAATAAAATTAGAATTAGCACAGTATAGAGAAATGGCGGCATTTGCTCAATTTGGTTCTGATCTGGATTCATCCACACAAAGACTATTAAATAGAGGTTCAAAATTAACCGAACTTCTCAAACAAGATCAATATTCTCCTATGTCTGTTGCGCAACAGGTAATCGCGGTTTTTTCAGGTGTAAGAGGTTATTTAGACGATGTTGAATTAACTGATATCAAAAATCTTGAAAAACAAATTTATGAAAAAGTTAAATCTTCAAATCCTGAATTTATTGACAATATTAATAACACAGGAAAATTAGACGAAGAAACAGAAAAAAAATTAGCATCACTCATAGAAGAATTTAAAAAAAAGAACGACAAGTAGCATTTTATGCCAAGTTTAGATGATTTAAAAAAAAGAATTTTGAGTGTCAAATCAACACAAAAAATCACTAAGGCTATGAAAATGGTGGCTGCGGCAAAGTTAAGAAGAGCCCAAGAAAATGCTGAGAGAGGAAGACCCTTTTCAGAAAAAATGAATAATATCATTCTTAACTTAAGTAATTCAATTTCAGATAAAAATGATGCTTCGAAATTTTTAGTTGGCACAGGAAAAGATAATACACATCTATGTGTTGTCATGACTGCTGATAGAGGACTTTGTGGTGGATTTAATACAAATATATGCAAAAAAGCCAAGAACTATTTTGATAAAATTTTAAAAGAAGGAAAATCACTAAAAATTTTTACAGTCGGATTCAAAGGACATGATCAATTAAAAAGAGTCTATGGCAAATATATAATTGAGAAAATAAATTTTAAGGGATTTAAAAAAATTACTTATAAAGAAGCAGAAAATGTCGGAGAAATCATAATTAAGTTATTTAGCGAATCACAATTTGATGTATGTAAAATATTTTATAATAAATTTAAGAATGTTATTTCGCAAATTCCCCAAGAGCAACAAATAATACCGATTGAAAATCAGAAAAAAGAAGAATTAAAAAAATCAGATAATTTTTATGAATTTGAACCTGAAGAAAATGAAATTCTAAATAATTTACTTCCAAGAAACATATCTACTCAAATTTTTAAGGCGTTTCTTGAAAATGCAGCAAGTGAACAGGGATCTAGAATGACTGCCATGGATAGCGCAACAAGAAATGCTGGAGATTTAGTTGATAAGTTAACAATTACCTATAATAGAAGTAGACAAGCAGCCATTACCAAAGAACTTATTGAAATAATATCAGGAGCAGAAAGTTTATAAAAAATGAGTTACAAATTTGGAAAAATTACACAGGTAATCGGGGCGGTGGTTGATGTTTATTTTGATGATCAATTGCCAGAAATTTTGACAGCATTGGAATGTGATAATTCTGGAAATAGACTTGTATTAGAAGTAGCTCAACATTTGGGAGAAACAACTGTTCGAACTATAGCAATGGATAGTACTGAGGGACTCAAGAGAGGAGATAAAGTGACCAATACTGGTTCTCCAATTAAAGTTCCAGTTGGGCCAGAAACACTAGGCAGAATAATAAATGTCATTGGTGAACCTATTGACCAAAAAGGGAAAGTGTCTACAAAAGAAAGTTGGCCTATACATAGACCAGCCCCAAAATTTACGGATCAATCTACCGAAACAGAGATATTAGTTACGGGAATAAAAGTTGTAGATCTTCTGGCTCCTTACGCTAAGGGTGGAAAAATAGGTCTTTTCGGAGGAGCTGGTGTAGGTAAAACAGTAATTATCATGGAACTAATAAATAATATCGCAAAAGCACATGGTGGTTTTTCAGTTTTTGCTGGTGTTGGCGAAAGAACTAGGGAAGGAAATGATTTATACCATGAAATGATTGAGTCAGGAGTAATTAAAAAAGAAGGAAAAGGTTCAAAGGCGGCATTGATCTTTGGACAAATGAATGAACCACCAGGAGCACGTGCAAGAGTTGGTTTAGCAGGTTTAACAGTTGCGGAGTATTTTAGAGATAAAGAAGGACAGGATGTTTTATTTTTTATTGATAATATATTTAGATTTACTCAAGCAGGATCAGAGGTGTCAGCTCTCTTAGGAAGAATTCCATCAGCCGTAGGTTATCAACCAACTTTAGCCACTGATATGGGAAATTTACAAGAAAGAATTACTACTACTGATAAAGGCTCAATTACTTCGGTACAGGCAATTTATGTTCCAGCGGATGATTTAACAGATCCCGCTCCTGCTACTTCTTTCGCGCATTTAGATGCAACTACAGTGTTATCTAGACAAATTGCGGAACTAGGTATTTATCCTGCGGTTGATCCGTTGGATTCTACTTCAAGAATTTTAGATCCAAGAATAGTTGGAGAAGAACATTATAGAGTTGCTAGAGAAGTGCAAAAAATACTTCAAACATATAAATCGCTTCAAGATATTATTGCAATTTTAGGTATGGATGAACTTTCCGAAGAAGATAAACTAGTTGTTACAAGAGCAAGAAAAATACAAAGATTTTTATCGCAACCATTTTTTGTTGCTGAAGTATTTACAGGTTCTCCAGGCAAACTTGTTGATTTACAATCAACAATCAAAGGCTTTGATGCAATTTGTAAGGGTGAATACGATCATTTACCCGAAGCAGCTTTCTACATGGTTGGCACAATTGAAGAAGCTGTACAAAAAGCTGAAAAAATGGCTAAAGAGGCAGCAGCCTAATGGAAAATACTTACAAAATTGATATCGTTAGCCCCGAAAAAATAATCTTTTCTGATGAAAATATTAATGAGGTAGTATTGCCATCTTATGAAGGAGAAATGGGAATATTAAAAGATCATATATCAATAATTTCATTTTTAAAACCTGGTGTGATAAAAATTATAAAATTAACAGAAAAAGTTAATAGTTTTTTTGTGGAAGATGGAATAATAGAATTTTTTAATAACAATTTAACTGTCTTGTCGAGCAAAATAATAGATATAAAAGAATTGAACAGGGAAAAAATAGATTTTCTAATATCAGAAACAGAAAAGATTTTGAGTAGTGAAAAGCTAAATGATAATAGAAGATATTTGGCTAATCAAAAAATTGACACATTGCGCTCATTAGATTTGAATTAATATAGTAATTGTTTTAATTCTTTAGCAATTTCCTTATAGACTTCAAGTTTAAATTTTACCACAACGTTCGTAAGTTGATTTATATTAATCCACTTCCATTCTTTAAATTCTGCTTTTTTTGTTTTAATATTTATTTCATCTTCATTACCAGTAAATCTCATAATAAACCATTTTTGTTTTTGTCCTCTGTATTTACCTTTCCATATTTTTCCTAAAAGATTTTTTGGTAATTCATATGTCAAAATATTATCAATCTCTTTAATTAGCTTAATGCTTTTAATACTAGTTTCTTCTTTTAATTCTCTGCATGCTGCGTGAAAAAAATCTTCGTTTTTATCTACACCACCTTGGGGCATTTGCCAAAAATTTACTGGATTATCTATCCTTTTTCCTACAAAAATACGATTTTTTGAATTTAATAAAACAATCCCCACTCCCATTCTTAAAGGAAGTGTTTCTAATTTATTTAATAACATTATTAGCCGTTAAACAGTTTTACTGCAAAATTTAATTGATTATCACTAGCTGTATTAATTGCAAAATCTTTATTCTCTTCTTCAATTTCAAAATCTGGAGTTATACCAATTTCAGAAATAGATTTCCCCGAGGGCAAATAGTATTTTGAAATTGTTAATCTAATTGCTCCGTTATTATTTAGGGGTATTATTGATTGGACTGATCCTTTGCCATAGCTATTTTGACCGATTAATATTGCTCTTTTATGATCTTTTAGTGCACCAGCAACAATTTCAGCAGCAGATGCCGATCCATAATTAATTAATACTATAAGTGGCTTTCCATCAATTTGATCACCTTTCCTTGCAAACCATTTTCTATTCTCTCTCTTTTTTCTTCCCCTTGTTGATACAATTTCACCATCGTTTAAAAAAAAATCAGAAATTTCAATTGCTTGAGATAATAATCCACCAGGATTATTTCTTAAATCTAAGATAAATCCATTAATTTCATTTTCAGTTTTGATTTCATTTATTTTATTTATTAATTGTTTACCACTATTTTCATTAAATGAAGTCAATCGAAAATATCCGATATTATTGTCTATAACTTTTGCTGTAACAGATTTTATCTGTATTATTTCTCTGACTATTTTCAATATGATAGCTTTTTTTTCACCTTTTCTTCTAATAGTTATTTCAATTGGAGTTCCAACTGGTCCTCGCATTAAATTAACTGCTTCCATTAAAGTTTTGCCTTGTACCTGAGTTTCATCAATTCGAATAATATAGTCACCAGCTTTAACACCTGCTCTAGAGGCTGGAGTATCGTCAATTGGTGAAATTACTTTTACTACTCCGGCCTCCATTCCCACTTCAATACCAAGACCTCCAAATGCTCCTTTTGTTTCGGTTTCCATATTATTAAACATCTCTGGATTCATATAAGATGAATAAGGGTCAAGAGATTGTAATACTCCATTAATAGCAGCATCCATCATCTCCGTTTGATCTACATCATTGACATAATCTTTCTTAATTTTTTCTAAAACTTCGCTAAAAAGATCAATTTTTTGGTACAGTTCATCAGAATTTTCTGCAAAAGTATGATTATTATAAATTGATAAAAGAAAAAATATAATTAAAAATTTTTTTATATTTTTCATATCATTAACCTCTCTTTTGGAAGTAGTTCAGACCACATTTTTTCTAAATCGTAAAATTTTCTTTTTTTAGGATTAAAGATATGAATAATTATATCGATACCGTCTATAAGTTTCCATTCTTTGCTATTTTTTCCTTCAAGATGACAATTAGTTATTCCTTCTTTTTTTAGTTTTTCAAGTATCATTTCTGATAATGCTTGTAAATGTCTTGACGAAGTACCACTGGCAATAATCATATAATCAGCAACAGTACTTTTTCCCTTGAGATCAATACTTTTTACATCAATTGCTTTATTTTCATTTAGGATCTTCTCTATTGTCTTTTTAAGATAAAGAACTTTTTCCATCAGTTAACTCCAAGATTATCAAATTTTTCTGATTTGGGAAGACGAAATATTAACCCTTTTAAACATAATCAATCTCCATCTTTCCTTATGTATTTTTTTGGCTGCTATAGAATTAAGTGCTTTTAATTTATATCCTTGCCTATCAAAAACTAAAATTTTAGCTAATTTTGTAATTTCTTTCCATCTATTCCATTTATGAAATTTGATTAAGTTATCAGCCCCCATTATAAAAAAAATGTCTAGCCTAGTATTTATTTTTCTTATTAGTTTTAGCACCTTTATAGTTTTTTTTGAATTAACTTTATCTTCAAGAAATTCAATTTTGATTGATTTATCTTTTTTTGTAATTTTTTTTAATATTTTAATTCTTTCCTCAATAGTATTTTTAGGTTTTTTTTTTAATGGATTTTTTCGAGTTATAGACCAAATGATATATTTTAATTTGAATTTTTTTCTAGCTATTCTTGAAATTGCCAAGTGTCCTTTGTGTGCAGGATCAAAAGTTCCACCCAATATTCCAATTTTAATATTTTTTTTTTTTAAATAATTTAACACAAATTATTTTCTTATTTGTCCCTTTCCCTCCACAATGTATTTATAAGTGGTGAGCTGATCAATGCCTACTGGACCACGAGGATGAAGTTTGCTAGTTGATATGCCAACTTCTGCACCAAAACCAAATTCACCACCATCAGCGAACTGTGTTGAAGCATTATGTATAGCTATAGAACTTTTAATATTTGAAAGAAATTTTTGAGCTGTTTTATTATTTTTTGTTACTATAGAATCTGTGTGAGAAGAACCATATTTGTTTATATGATTTATGGCTTCTTCTATTCCGTTTACGCTTTTTACAGAAATTGTGGGAGAAAGATATTCCGTTTCCCAGTCTTTTTTTGTTGCAAGTTTCATTTTGCCAGAAATAAATTTTTTTATTACTTTATCTCCTATGATTTTACATCCCAGTTTGTTTAGTTGATTTAATATGGGTTCACAGTGGGTTTTTAGACACATTTTATCTATCAACAAAGTTTCAGCAGCTCCACAAATACTAACATTTCTCATTTTTGAATTTTTAACGACTTTAATTGCCATACTTAAATCTGCTTCTCGATCTACATAAACGTGACATAAACCTTCGTAATGTCCAATAATTGAAATTGCTGATTTTTTTAGAACTTTCTTAATCAAACCTTTTCCTCCCCTAGGAATGACTACATCGATGTAATTTTTCATGCCCGATAAAAGATAATCAACATGATTTCTATCTTTGTTTTCAATAAATTGAACACAATTTTCATCACATTTTTTCTTTTTTAGAGCTCTCTTGAAAAATTTAGCTAATATTTTGTTAGAGTGAAATGCTTCCGATCCTCCTCGCAAAATTACCACATTACCACTTTTGAAACATAGAGCAGAAACATCCGAAGTAACATTGGGTCTACTTTCGTAAATTACACCGATTACACCAATCGGTATAGACATTCTTTTTATAATTAGGCCATTTGGCCTTTGCCAAGAAGATAAAGTTTTTCCTATAGGATCTTTAAATTTTATTATTTCTTCTATCGAATCTCTCATTTGTGTAATTTTTTTTTTGTTTAGTTTAAGTCTGTCAATCATGCTATCTTTAATTTTTTTAGATTTTGCGTAAAATATATCTTTTTTATTTGAGTTTAGAATTGATTGAGAATTGGTTCCTAAATATTGGCTAAATTGTTTTAAAACAGAATTTCTCTGATCAATATTTAAGTTAGATAGATGTAGAGAAGCAAGTTTTGCTTTTTCACCTATTTTTTCCATGTATAAATTTTTAGACATTTTTATATTTTAACCAAATCATCTTTGTGAATTACTTCATCTTTGCTTGAATAACCTAGGATTTTTTTTATTTGATTACTTTGACAACCTTTAATTTTATCTATTTCAACGGATGAAAAAGAACTTAATCCTCGAGCATACTCCTTATTGTTAAGATCTAAAACTTTTATATGATCACCCTTTTCAAATTTTCCATCTATAGCTTTTATTCCTACCGGCAATAAACTCTTTCCATTTTTAATTGCTTGAATAGCTCCGTTATCGATTACCAATGCTCCCTTTGGAGATACAGATCCGATAATCCATTTTTTTCTTGCATCTAATTTAGATACTCTTGGAATAAACCAAGTACAATTATTTTTCTCTAAAATTTCCTTTATAGGTCTATTTTTTTTTCCGTTTGCAATTACCATATAACATCCTGATAATTGACAGATTTTTGCAGCTTCAATTTTTGTAACCATACCTCCAGAGCCATATTTGTTAATTGAATTATTGATTGAAATTTTTTCTATTTTTTTATCTATAATATTTACCGTTTTAATTAAATTTGTTTTTTTATTTAATTTTGGATTGTCAGTGTATAAACCATTTACATCAGACAATAATATTAAACAATCAGAGTTTATTATTTGAGCCACTCTGGATGCTAATCTATCATTATCTCCATATTTAATTTCTGTAGTAGCGGTGGTGTCATTTTCATTAACAATAGGTAAAATTCCCATTGAAAATAAGTTTTCAATAGTTCTTCTTGCGTTAAGTGATCTTCTTCTTTTTTCTGTGTCTTCTAAAGTTAAAAGTATTTGAGAAATATTTATTTTATTCTTATTAAAAGTTTTTTTATACAAGTTCATTAGTTCTATTTGTCCGAGTGACGCTATAGCTTGACTTTTGTCAAGTTTTAATGAGTTTTTATTGATTTTTAAAATATTACATCCCAATGCGATAGCACCAGAAGAAACAATAACAACTTTTTTATTTAACTTAATGAGTTCAATAATATCTTTTACAAATTCATTCAACCATTTTTGTCTGACTTTTCCTTTTTCATTTACTATAATTGAAGAACCAATTTTAATAACTATTTTTTTTGATTTATTTATGTACATTTGCAATCAAAGATTTCTTCAAATCCATGAGTCCTGTTTTGTTGATTGTGGAAATTTGATATATTTTACTTTTAATAATTTTTCTTAGTTCTTTAGCTTTGTTTGAAATTTTTTCATTATCCATTAGATCTATTTTATTTAATACAACTATTTCATTTTTTTTTGTTAATTTATTACTGTATTTTTTTAATTCTTTTCTTACTTGTGAATAACACTTTATTAAGTTTTTTTCGTTAATATCAATTAAATGCAAGATATTTTTGCATCTTTCAATGTGTCTTAAAAATTTATCACCTAAACCAACACCCTCATGGGCTCCTTCAATTAATCCAGGGATATCTGCTAAAGTGAGTTCTTTATTATCGTAGTTTGTTACACCTAAATTAGGATTAATTGTTGTAAATTGATAATTTGCAATTTTAGGTTTTGCTCTTGTTAAAACTGCTAGCAAACTAGATTTACCAGCATTTGGCATTCCTATGATTCCTACATCTGCTATTGTTTTTAATTGAAGCCATATCCAAAATTTTTCACCGAATAAACCTTTGGTCATTTTCCTTGGAGCTCTATTAATTGAACTTTTGAATTTAACATTTCCTCGTCCCCCTTTCCCTCCATTAGCAACAACAAATGTTTGACCAGTTTTTGTAAAATCGAATATTAACGTATTGTTATCTTCCTCGAACACTTGAGTGCCAGCTGGGACTTTCAGGATTAAGTCAGATCCATTTTTGCCACTTTGATTTTTATGTTTTCCATCTTGACCCTTTTCTGCTTTGAAATGCTGTTGATATCGAAAATCAATAAGAGTGTTTAAATTATTATCCGATAATAATATAACAGATCCGCCTCTGCCTCCATCGCCACCGTCCGGTCCTCCAAATTCAATAAATTTTTCTCGCCGAAAACTAACTGAACCAGAGCCACCATTACCTGCTTTAATAAAAATTTTTGCTTGATCTAAAAATTTCATAATCTAACTTCTTCAATGTTAATGAATTTCGGTTTTTAATTGGGTTTTACAGAAACGAGTGTTCTGTTAGATTTTATTCTTTTAAATTCTACTCTTCCATTAATTAAAGAATAGATTGAATGATCTTTTCCCATTCCAACATGATTTCCAGGATGAATTTTCGTTCCTCTTTGTTTAATAATTATATTACCTGGAAAAACTATTTGGCCTGCATACTTTTTTACTCCTAGTCTTCTGCCAGCACTATCTCTGCCGTTTCTTGATGATCCACCTGCTTTTTTTGTTGCCATTATATATATCCTACTAATATCTTATCATTTTTTTTTACTTGTAACAGGTTTCTTTTTTATAGTTTTGCCAGTTTTTTTTGGTTTTTCTACTTTTTTTGCTGATACAGTTTTTTTTATTACATTTTGTTTTGGTGTTTCTTCCTGTGAAATAATTTTTCCTTCTTTAGAATAAATTTTAGTAATTTTAATTAAAGATATAGGTTGTCTATGACCGTATTTTTTTCTTGAATTTTTTCTTCTTCTTTTTTTAAAAACTAATACAGTCCTATTTTTAGTATTTTTTAAAATTTTTGCCTCTACTCTAGCACCACTAATGATTGGATTGCCTATTTCTGTATTTTTGTCATCATTTAAAAACAGAACGTTTTTAAACTCAACGGTTTTACCTACTTGAATTTCAAGCTTTTCAATCTTAAGAATTTCATTTGTCGAAACCTTATATTGTTTACCACCTGTTTGAATAACTGCGAAAGACATTGTTTAATTCTCATATTTGAAAATACCGGAAATATAACTTTCTGCTTAGCCATGTCAAGTTTTAACAATGATTAAAAATTATCTTTTAAGTCTCTAACTTTTCTAAAAACTTTAAAATCCTCTTGGTTTTCCATGTTTAATTTGACTTTTAAGTCATTTTGATTGCATCTTAAAAATATATTTGACTTCAACTCTTCATCTAGAATTGTTGGAATTGTTGGCAGATAACTAGATCTTAATTTTTTTATTATTGCAAATTTTTTTTTAAGATCAATATTATTGTTGTCATATTTTATACAAAACTCCGCATTTTTAAAGGTGTACTCATGACCACAATAAATTTTTGTATCTTTAGGGAGTTTTTTTATTTTATTTAACGATGATAGCATTTGTTTGTGGTCACCTTCAAAAATTCTTCCACATCCAAGAGAAAATAAAGTATCTCCAGTAAAAGCGATTTTTTCATTTTTAAAAAAGAAACAAATATGACCTAATGTGTGTCCTGGAATATGTAATATTTTTACCATTGAATTTCCAAAGATCCATTCAGTATTATTTTCAAGCATTATATCAATTCCAGGGATACGCCGTTTATCACCGGCAAAACCGATCACTTTTGCATTATATAATTTTTTTAATTCAATATTTCCACCTATGTGATCATAATGGTGATGGGTATTTAATATGTAATCGAGTTTTAGATTTTTTTTTTTAAGAAAAGCAATAACTTTAGAGGCTTCAGAAGGATCAATAACACCAACTTTCTTAGAGATTTCATCATTAATTATATATGCATAATTATCTACTAAACAAGGTATAAGACTGATTTGCATAACTAATTATTGTATAAGAAATATTCCTAATTGTGAAAGCATGTTCTTATAAAACATATTTTTATTTGTAATTTCAGAAATTTTTTCGTTTGTTAAACATAAAGATTTGTTTATTTTTATATTTTTTTCTTTGCAAAAATTAACAAAATCTTGAATTGTACACATATGTAAATTTGGAGTATTGTACCACTCATTAGGTAAATTTTTGGTTACCGGCATTGTACCCTTTAATAACAAATGAAAACGAACTTTCCAGTATCCGAAATTAGGAATTGAAACAATTGTTTGTTTTCCAATTCTAAGTAGTTGTTTTAGAACTTCTTCTGGAAAGAGAAAAGCCTGAAGT
Organism: alpha proteobacterium SCGC AAA240-E13; assembly: GCA_000504625.1. Classification (GTDB taxonomy): domain Bacteria; phylum Pseudomonadota; class Alphaproteobacteria; order Pelagibacterales; family Pelagibacteraceae; genus AAA240-E13. Next base: position 53,845 of record AZHR01000003.1, on the reverse strand, counting down.
GTTTGACTTAACACAACATAATCAAATGATTTTTCAGGAAATTGAACTAATTCTTTTTCAGCATCACCTTCTATAACTGATAGCCCTTTTGCAATACATTTTTGTACAAGATTCTTTTGTGGTTCTAGGCCCCTGACATCATTTTGTTGATTATTCTTTAAATATTCCATAAGTGTTCCATCACCGCAACCTATATCCAAAACTCTTTTATTATTTTGAATTATTTGAGATATTAATTTAAATTCCTTTTTCATTATTAATTTTATTATAGATTGATTCAAGAAATTCACTTAAAGTTTTTAAAAATTCAGGCACATCCAACAAGAATGAATCGTGACCTTTATCAGAAATAATTTCAACAAAACCAACATTGGCACCACAAGCATTTAAAGCTATAACTATTTCTTTATTTTCAATTGTGGGATAAAGCCAATCAGATGAAAATGAAATTACACAAAACTTAGATTTTGTATTTTTAAAAGCTGAGGATAAATTGCCATTAAATTGTTTTTCTAAATCAAAATAATCCATAGCTCTGGTAATGTATAAATAACTGTTAGCGTCAAACCTATCAACAAAATTTGCACCTTGATAACGTAAATAACTTTCTATTTGAAAATCTGCATCAAAGCTAAATTTTAAACTTCCCTTACCTTGAAGCTTTCTTCCAAATTTTTCTTGTAAGCCTTGTTTAGAAAGGTAAGTAATATGTGCAGCCATTCTTGCTACAGCCAGACCTTTATCAGGTGATAGATTTGTTTTAAAATAATTTCCTTTTTTCCAATTAGGATCGGCCATGATTGCTTGTCGTCCCAACTCATTTAATGCTATATTTTGTGCAGAGTGACTTGCACTACATGCTATTGGAATAGCAGAATAGGTTTTTTCCGGATATAATGATACAAATTGTAGAACTTGCATACCTCCCATAGATCCGCCAGCAATAGAAAGTAGTTTATCAATACCCAAATATTCTAATAAGTAAATTTGAGCTTTTACCATATCTCTAATTGTAATTACTGGAAATGTAGTACCAAATAATTCATTAGTGTTTGGATTTATTTCTTTTGGTCCAAAGCTACCCATGCAACCACCTAAAACATTTGCACAAATAACAAAATATTTATTCGTATCAATTGCTTTTCCGGGTCCCACAGCGGTTGTCCACCATCCTTTTCTATTAGTGACAGGATTAACATTTGTGACAAACTGATCTCCAGTTAAGGCGTGGAATACAAGTATTGCATTATTTTTTTTTTTATTCAGAGAACCATACGTTTCATAGGCTATAGGAAAATCTTTAATAATTTTTCCGCAATCAAGCTCAAGCGATTGTTTAACAATTAATTTTTTTATATTTTTTGTTTCTTTATTCATGTATTTATCTCAAATAAAAAAAAAGCCCAGCTAAACTGGGCAAAAAAACCTTTTTTAGCTGTTTTTTTTTAAAGCGCTCGCAATTCAGTTAAATCAGCGCTACCTTTTTGTACTAAAAAGCACACCTTTTGTCAATTTTGGTTGTATTTATTTTGCCACTTGTTTGAGTATGTAGTATTTACCGGTACAAATTATAATAATTTAAATTATGACTTTACCAAAACCTAGAAAAATCCAGATTGAAAGATATATGGGAGGATTATCTAAATTATATAAAATTAGTAATCCAATCAAATTATCCGCAAATGAATCTGCTTTGGGACCAAGTCCAAAAGCAATTAAAGCATTTGAGAGAGAAAAAGATAAAATTTTTAGATATCCAGAATCCGACTCTTTTTTACTAAGAAATGTAATATCTAAAAAATTTAATATCAATTTGGAAAGAATTATTTGTGGAGCTGGATCAGATCAGATTTTTGATTTAACTTGCCAATTATTTATAAAACCTGGAGATGAAGTTATAGTTACAGAATATGGATTTATCATGCACAGGATATATGCATCGTTATACAATGCTAAAGTATTATTGGCAAAGGAAAAAAACTTTAAAGCATCAGTTGATGAAATACTAAAAAAAGTTTCTTTTAAAACAAAAATAGTATTTATTGCGAATCCTAATAATCCAACGGGTACTTATTTATCTAAAAGTGAAATGTTAAATCTAAGGAAAAAACTCAGAAGTAATATCCTTTTAGTAGTTGATGATGCTTACTTTGAATTTTTAAATAATGATGATTTTACTTCTGGATTAGATCTTTTTAAAAATGAAGCAAACGTTTTAATTACCAGAACTTTTTCTAAGATATATGGTCTTGCTGGTTTAAGATTGGGTTGGGGTTATTGTTCGAAAAAAATTATTGATTTAATGTATAAAATCAAACCTCCTTTTAATGTTAATAGAGCAGCTCTTTATTCAGGTATAGAGGCTATTAAAGATAAACAGTGGATAAAAAAAGCAATTAAACATAATACAGTTTGGTCTAAAATAATATTTTCTGTTTTAGAAAAATATAATATTAAATCTAATAAACCTACGGCAAATTTTTTTTTAATGCATTTTAATGAAACGAAAATTGATTCCGATACAGTTTTTAAAAAATTATCTAATAATCGTCTTCTTTTAAGAAAAATGACGCAATACAAAATACCCAATGCTTTAAGATTAACTATAGGAAATAAAAAATCAAACGAACATTTTATTGAATGTATTGGGAGTATTTTTAAATAATGTTTAAGAAAGTATGCATAATAGGATGTGGTTTAATGGGATCATCCTTGGCAAGAGCAATAAAAAAACATAAACTTAGTAACAAGATAGTTTCTTCTAACAGATCAAATATTGTAAATAAAAAAGTACTTGATTTAAAAATAGTTGATGATTCAAGTACAAATACCAAAAAAATGGTAAAAAATTGTGATTTAGTTATAATTGCCACTCCTCTAAGTAGCTATGAAAATGTAATTTTAAAAATAAAAAATTCATTGAAAAGCGGAATGATATTAACTGATGTTGGATCTGTTAAAACAAAGGTTGTAAGTTTAGTGGAAAAAAATATCCCCAATAATGTTTCATGGATTCCATCTCATCCAATAGCCGGAACAGAAGAAAGTGGCCATGATGCTGGATTTTCAGAAATTTTTAAAAATAGATGGTGTATTCTTACACCAAGTAAAAAAGCAAAAGATAAAGATATTAAATTACTTAAATTATTCTGGAAAAAAATAGGAAGCAAGGTTGATATTATGGATGTAAAACAACATGATTATATTTTATCGATCACGAGTCATATGCCACACTTGGTGGCGTATAATATTGTCAGTACATCAATAAATATTCAGGATGAAAGGAAATCTGCTATAGTAAAATATAGTGCTGGTGGTTTAAGAGATTTTACAAGAATAGCGGCTTCCAATCCAATAATGTGGAGAGATATTTTTATACAAAATAAAATAAATAATTCAAAAACAATAGAAAAATTTATTGCCAATTTAAAGGATTTAAAAAAAATTATAGAAAATGAAGATGAAAAAAAATTAGAAGAAATTTTTACAAAGACAAAAAAAATAAGAAAAGAAATTGTCGAAGCTGGACAAGATATCGACGAACCTGACTTTGGAAGATGAACTAATTTTCTAATATTCTAAACAGAGAGAAAAGATCACTTTCATACTTTTGCCATGACTTTATTGAATTTTTATAAATAGGCTTCCTAGCTTGTGCAAAACTAGCCGTGATAATGCCTCTATTATTTTTGTAAAAACTAAGACAATTTTCATCCCAATCCAAATTACAATAATTCAACAACTTTTTTGTTTCTAGCTCCAGATTATTAACTAATTTTTCATAAGAAATATCATAAATAAAACCTGGTAATTGTCTTTTCCAAAATTTCATTAGGTTTTGATATAATTTGTGATATTTTCCTGTTTCTTCTAAATCGTAAGAAAAATTTAACTGACCTTCAAAAATATTTTTAAACAATGATAAACAATTGTCTTTTGAATCTCTTGTGCAGTGAATTATTTTAGATTTGGGAAGGATTAATTTTATTAAACCTATCCATCTAAAATTTAATGGTGCTTTGTCTGTAATAAAATATTTATTAATATTAAATCTACTAAGATTTTCTAAATATTTTGTGCCCATAGTATTAAAAAAAGTTTGGTCTTCAATATCAATGTTTTTGGGAAATTTTATTTTGTCTTTTACTAAAAAATTTTCTTTAACGATTTCTGTTAAATCTTTAAGTTCACCCGCTCCATATACATTTTTATGGCTTGCAATTATTTGTTCTACTAGAGTTGTTCCGGATCTTGGCATTCCCAAAATAAAGAAAATCTTGTTACTATCGTTTCCAATATTTTTAAGATTTTCAAAATCAATATTTGAAAAGGATTTTTTTATATTTTCAAACAAAGTAATATCGTCATTTATCTGGTACTTTATAGTTTCTCTTTTTGTTTTATTTCCAAGTTTATAATTTTTAAATGATCTCTCATAATCTTTAATATCTTCATAAGCCTTTCCAAGAGCAAAATACAACTCTATTTTTTGAAAATTATTTAATGATTGATCTTTTAATTTATTTTCCATTTTTTTTAAATGGGGATCATTGATATTATATTTTAGCGACATACTTATTCCTCTATCAGCTCGAGTAAATTTATGATTAATCTTTAAGACAGATTCAAAATGTTTTTTTGATTCTTCAAACTTTCCGATGCTTTGAAATGCCATTCCTAAATTATTATGTACCACAGCAAGTTGGTCATCTATGCTTAGGGCAAGTTTATAATGTTTTATAGCTTCATCGAAATCATTTAATTCTTTCTTTATATTTCCTAAATTGCATATTGCATGTGTAAATTTAGGATTTATTCTTAAAGCTCTTTCAAAATAGGATTGAGCATTTTTTAAATCACCCATTGCATGATAGGTATTTCCTAAATTATTTATAGCAACAAAAAAATTAGGATTCATTTTAATAGCACTAGTATAATATTTAATTGCTTCGGGAAATTTTTTTTGCGATTGTAAACATAAACCAAGCAGATTGTACATTGCTAGATAATCTGGAAATTTTTTGATTAACTTTTTTACTTTTGTTTCAGCAGTTATATAATCGCCTGTCTTAAAATAATTTAAAATAATTTGTGCTTGTTTTTCTGCTTCTGCTTTTGAATTATTCATACTTAATTTATTCTTCTTATGCCAATTACTTTTAAATTAGCAGTTCTTTTAATTCTATTTATAGCGTAATTTATGTTCATAACTAAGACTTTTTTCAATGGTCCATATGCGTGTATTAATTTATTTTTAGATAAAGCAACAGCGACATGACCTTGCCAAAAAATTAAATCATTTTTTTTTATATTTTGCAATTTAATTTTTTTTTTAAAATAATTTAACTGATCTTTCGTGTCTCTCGGGCAAAATTTGTTATTAAAATTAAAAAATAGCTGAATTAAAGCTGAACAATCAATTCCTCTGAAATTTTTTCCTCCCCACTTATATTTTTTTCCTTTAAACAATTGAATTTTAGAAAATATATTTTTAAATTTGTAATTTATAGATTTTAGGTCTTTTGTTTTTATCCATTTATTTTGGAATTTAACGTACGCTCCTTTTTTTTCTTTTGTGTGAATTTTTGAGGAAAAAACTAGATATTTTTTTTGTTTAGCTGATTCTACGGGTTTTTTATAAATATTAGCTATTAAAACTGAAACTTTATGAGTTGGTTTAATCGGTTTGTTAAATTTTTTTTTTTTTACAAATCCAATATAATTATCTGTATGCAATTTAATTTTATACCAATTTCCAAACTTTTTTAAGACAGTGAAATTTTCACCATATAACATTTGTGTGACTATTTCTGAAAAAATACTTCTTCTTTTATAAAGATTAATAATCGGATAGTTATTAGAAAGTTTAATTTGCACTAAGATGTAATTTGTTTCTTATTATCCATAAACAAATTAATGATGGAATAACCATAACGGTAGTTATTATAAAAAATATTCCCCAATCACCATTCAACCAATCAACCAATTCTCCCGAAGATGCTGCTAACGTAGTTCGGCCAAGTGTTCCTATTGAAGCAAGCAAGGCATATTGAGTAGCAGTATATGTTCTATCTACCAGTAGTGAAATGAAGGCAACGAAAGCAACAGTTGCAAAAGCTGCAGCAATATCGTCCAATAATACAGTAACAGCAAAAAGCCACTCAGACTTTCCAGACCAAGCAAGAGCTGCAAACAAAAGATTCGTAGCTGCCATCAATATTCCCGAGATAAACATTGCTTTAACTACTCCGGAACGTATTGCAAACAGGCCTCCCAGAAGTGTAAATACGACTGTGGTAATCCAACCTATACCTTTGGAATAAAGAGCAATATCGCCTTTAGAAAATCCCATTTCTTTGTAGAAGACAATAGACATACGTCCAAGAAAGGCCTCCCCAATTTTAAAAAGAAATACAAATCCGAGAATACCCAATGCAATAGCTAGACCATTACGTTTAAAAAAACTAATTATAGGACCAGCAATTGCTCCGCTAATCCAAGCTATCATTTTTGCAATAACTCCAAAAGATCCTAGCTTTTCTTCTATCATTTTATCGGTTTGTCTTTGAGCTTTTTGTCTTTCGGTAGGTTGTGGCTCATGAACGAACATCAAACCGATGTTGCAAGCAATCACAATTATTCCAAGTACTAGAAAAGTAGTTTGCCAATAATTTTCAATTCCAGCATTTTGAAAATATTCCGCAGCATTTAGTGCAACTACACCACCCAATTTGTAACCTGTCCACCAACCAACGACTGCCATAGCAGCACCAGCCTGCATAGATGTTCCCTCCGATTCTCCAATTTGCTCAATTCTTAAAGCATCTACGGTTATGTCTTGAGTTGCTGAGGCAATAGCAATAACCAAACCAATTGCAATTACTGCCCAAAGATTTGCCGTTGGATCAATTGTGCTCCAACAAACTAAACTAACTAAAATAATAAACTGCATGGTTACAATCCAGCCACGACGATGACCAATTTTATTGGTTAACCATGGAATACGAATTCTATCAATTATTGGAGCCCAGAGATAATTGATTGCATAAACACCAAATATTAATCCTGCCCAACCAATTGTACTACGACTGAGACCATCTTCTTTAAGCCAGAGACTGAGACTACTTCCTATGAGCACCCATGGGAATCCACTTATTATTCCGAGCAAAAAAATTCGAAACATACGTTTATCAAAATAAACGGAAAAAGTTTCCGATAATGTTTGTTTTTTATATATTTCCATAATAAAATTTTTAAGTTCTTTTAAGTTTTCCAAAAACTTGGAAAAAACAATATTAACAAAGCAAATATTTCAAGTCTACCTAATAACATGGCAAAACTTAGAATCCATTTTGCAATATTCGATAATTCATTAAAGTTTCCACTTGGACCTATCATTTCACCAAGACCAGGACCAACATTTGAAATTGAAGTTGCCGCGCCAGAAAAAGAGGTAACAAAATCTAATCCTGTTAAAGATAATAGCATTGCAACTATAAAAAATATAAAAAAATATAAAAAGATAAAAGATATAATAGAGGACATGAAATGTTTGCTTATTTTTCTTTTGTTGTATGACAAGGGAAAAACTCCTCTTGGATAAATGGATTTTTTTATTTCGTTAATTATAAATAACCATAGTATTTGTATGCGGAAAATTTTAATACCACAAGTTGTCGATCCAGCACATCCTCCAATAAACATTAATAGCAGAAAAAATACTAACGAAAATTTACCCCAAATATCAAACTCCGAAGTTACGTAACCTGTTCCTGATAAAATTGAAACTACATTGAATGCAGATATCCTTAAATAAGTAACAAAGTTTCCTTGTTCTTTTGTAAATAAGTAAAAAGTCATTATAATTGTTGATGTTATACAAATATAAATCAAACTTTTAATTTGGATATCTTGAAAAAAAATTTTCCTATTTCCATCAAGATATTTGAGATATGCGATGAAAGGTATGCTACCCAATAATATAAAAATTATCGATATAACTTCGATTATTGGATTTTGAAAGTATCCTATTGACTCATTATAGGTAGAGAATCCTCCTGTAGCAATTGTAGTCATTGCATGAGCGATACTGTCAAAAATATTCATACCCGCAAAGTAGTATGCTATCGAGCAAGTAATACTGAGAAAGAAATAGATTGAAATAATATTAAAAGCTATTTCTCTAGTCTTAGGTAAAATTTTTTCAGTCGTATCTCCACTTTCCAATTTAAATAGCTGCATTCCCCCCACATTCAACAAAGGCATTACTGTAATTGCCATTATGACAATACCAATTCCACCAAGCCATTGTAGCGTCGATCTCCATATAAGAATTGCTTTTGGAGAATTATTCAAATCTTCAATAATGGTAGATCCAGTCGTTGTTATTCCAGACATACTTTCAAAAAAAGCATCACTAAAAGTTAATTCAAGAGTTGAAAAAATAAATGGTAGAGAGCCAAAAATTGCAATACCTATCCAAGATAACGATGTTAGCAAAAAAGCTTGCTGTAAATTTAGTTTCTTGTTTTGATCTAAATTGGATAGCAAAAAAAGAGTACCCATAAATATAGTTACTATTGATGAGTAGATAAAAGTTCCATTAAATTCATCATAAATTAATTGAACTATCACTGGACCAAGCATAAAAATACCTAAAATAATTAATAAAATTCCCAGTGCAAAAAAAACTGTTTTATAATTAGTCATTTTGATGAAAACAATATTTTATGTTGTATAAATTTCAATACAATAAGGATTAAATATATCTGTATTTTTTAAGATAAATTTAATAAATCTGTTAATCGTGATTGATAAATCTATAATTGAAAAAACAACCTCATGGCCATTTGTCGAAGCTCGTCAATTGGTTAAAGACAGAGGAAGTAGTTTAGAAAAAAAGGGAAAAATTATTTTACAAACTGGTTATGGACCAAGTGGACTTCCACATATAGGAACTTTTACTGAAGTTGTGAGAACAACCATGATGGCTAACGCAATTTCACACATAATAGATATTCCGACTGAAATAATTACTTTTTCTGATGATATGGATGGATTAAGAAAAATTCCAGAAAATATACCCAATTCAGAAATATTGAAACGAAATTTAAATAAGCCCTTAACTAGTATACCAGATCCATTTAAAAAATATTCGAGTTTTGGTGAACACAATAATGAAATGTTAAAAATTTTTTTAAACAAATTCAATTTTAATTATAATTTTAAAAGTTCAACTCAATTATATAAATCAGGAAAATTTAATGATGCTTTGATATTGGTACTAAATAAATACCAAGAAATTATGAATATAATTATTCCTACTCTAGGAAAAGAAAGGCAAAAAACTTATAGCCCTTTTCTTCCTATTTGTCCTGAAACAGGAAAAGTACTTGAGATTCCTATGTTGGAAGTTATTAAAGAAAAAAATAAAATTGTATTTGACAACAATGGAAAAAAAATTGAATCGAGCATTCTCGATGGCAATTGTAAACTTCAATGGAAAGTAGATTGGGCAATGAGATGGTATGCTTTAGATGTTGATTATGAAATGTATGGAAAGGATTTAATAGAGAGTGCTATTATTTCTAGTAAAATTTGTAAAGTTCTAGGAAAAATGAATCCGAATGGTTTGTCATATGAATTATTTTTAGATGAAAAAGGTGAAAAAATTTCTAAATCTAAAGGCAATGGTATTAAAATTGAAGAATGGCTTAAATATGCTTCACCTGAAAGTTTATCGTTGTTTATGTATCAAAATCCTAAAAGAGCAAAAAAACTTTACTCAGCAGTTGTTCCCAAGGCCGTCGATGAATATTTAAGCTTTATTGAAAAATACAAAACACAAGATATATCCCAGAGACTTCTAAATCCTGTTTGGCATGTTCACAATAGTAAACCTCCAACCGAAAATTTTATTATGCCTTTTTCTATGTTACTGAATCTTGTCGGAACAAGTAATGCCTCTAGCAAAGATGTGTTATGGAAATTTGTAAAAAAATATAAAAAAAACATAAACATTAGTGAATATCCAATTTTTGACAAGTTAGTTGAATATGCAATTAGGTATTATAATGATGTAATAAAAAATAAGAAAAAATTTAGAAAACCTAACGAAAAAGAAAAAAATGCATTAACTGAACTAATCAATAGCCTAAAAGATTGTAAAGAAGATATGGATCCCGAAGCTATACAAACGATAGTCTACTCTGTAGGCAAAAAAATGGGCTATAAAGACAATTTAAGAGAGTGGTTTAAAATAATTTATGAAGTTATCTTTGGAGACCAAGAAGGACCAAGAATGGGTTTTTTTATAAGTTTTTTTGGTATTAAGGAAACGATTGATTTGATTAAAAAAAAGATAAAATAATAATTAATGTTTTCATTTATTAGACCTTTATTATTTAAGTTTGATCCTGAAATTGCACATAATTTAGCAATTAAATCATTAAAATTAAATTGTTTGCCTAATACTTTTTTTCAAACAGAAAATGAAGACATGTTGAAAATAAATCTTTTTGACAAAACTTTTTTTAATCCCATAGGTTTAGCAGCTGGTTTTGATAAAAGTGCAGAAGTATATAATTCGATATTTAAATTAGGATTTGGTTTTATTGAGGTTGGAACTGTTACACCTCTAAAACAGTACGGTAATGCTAAACCAAGAATATTTAGATTAGAAAATGATGAGGCTTTAATTAATAGATTAGGATTTAACAATGATGGATCTGAAATTATATATAATAGAATTTTGTCAAATCCACCAAAGGGTATTTTGGGGATTAATATTGGTCCCAACAATGATACCAAAAATCAACAAAATGATTTTTTGTTAGGTTTAAAAAAATTTTTTGATATTGCAGATTATATTACAATAAATATTTCTTCACCTAATACCAAAAACTTAAGGGATTTTCATACTGATAAAATGTTGTTATCATTAATTAGGTCAATTAATTTGGAAAAAAGTAATCTCAAAACCAAAATACCAATTATGCTAAAAATTTCGCCAGACATAAATGAAAGTTCAATAGAAAAAATTTCAGAAATAGTTTTACAAAATTCTATTAGTGCAATAATTTTAACAAATACCTCAGATGAAAGTAGAGAAAATTTGAATGATATCCAAAAGCGCGAAATAGGGGGGCTCTCAGGAAAGCCTATAGAAGAAATTTCTAATAGTTTAATAAATAAATTTTACAAAATTTTAAAAAGAAAAATTCCCATTATTGGAGTCGGAGGTGTAGATTCTGGAAAATCAGCATATAATAAAATTTTAGCAGGCGCTTCTCTTGTTCAACTTTATACTGGCATGATATATAAAGGTCCTCAAATAGTAAAAAATATTAAAAAAGAACTTATTTATCAATTAAAGAAAGACGGAATAAAAAATTTTACTGAAATAATTGGGCAGAGTTCATTATCCAATTTTTGATAAAAACGGAACTATTTCTAAGAGATAAAATCCTAAAAATTGAAACTTATTTGTTGTAATTAATATGCCTGTTGCTAGAAGTATTATTCCACCTAATTTAGAAATATATGAGACATAATTTCTTATTTTTTTCGATAAAGTAATCAATTTTTGAATTGCATAACCTGAAATTATAAAGGGTATGGCTAAGCCTAATGAATAAAAACTCAAAAGTAAAATACTGTTTCCTAGGTTACCTTCCAGAGAAGCCAAGGCTAAAATTGATCCTAAAATTGGTCCAATGCAAGGAGTCCAGCCAAAACCAAATGCAGCACCAACAATAATTGGAAAAACTAAATTATTACTATAATTTTTTGTAAAAAATCTAACTTCAGAATTTAATATTTTTAAATTAATCAACCCGATTAATTGTAAAGAAAATACGATTATAACTATACCAGCAGTAACTCTTAATTGATTTAAATGGCTGATCAAAAATTTTCCAACAACAGTTGCCGTTATTCCAAAAGCGATAAAGACAATTGAAAATCCCAATGAAAAAAATATAGCTTTTAACATAACAGATTTTTTGCTTATAATAATTTTATTAAGCGTTTGACCTGAAATGTAAGAAATATAGCCTGGTATTAATGGTAAAACACAAGGTGATAAGAAACTTATAAATCCACCCAAAAAAGCTATCAATAAATTTAAATTCACTTAGCTACTTATTAATAATTAATAAAGATTTTTTCTATCGTTGTTTATAGTTCTTCTGAGAATAATTGCCAAAAATTCCATTACATTTTTATTTTTTGATAGTTATTCCTGTAAAGTATTTATGTCAATATTAATATATAAACTTGACGTTAATAAGAACAGCATTTATACCGTCATTCAAAAGAATAAAGTTATGTCAAGAAGATGTGAATTAACAGGAAAATCTCCTTTAAAAGGTCACAAGGTGAGTCATGCCAACAATAAGGTTAAAAGAAAATTTTTTCCTAATTTGAAAAAAGTTACTTTTGTGAGTAACAAGTTAAAAAAAACTATTAAACTAAATGTAACAAACTCGGCTTTAAGATCTGTGGATAAAAAAGGTGGTATAGATTCCTTCTTAAGAAATGTAAAATTTGTTAATCTTTCCCCGAAAGCGAAAAAAATAAAAAAATTATTATTAGAAACAAATTAATAAAGATTACAAATGAACAGAATGTTCTTAACGTTATCTTTTTTTATGGGAGCTATAGTTTTAGCTTCTAATTATTTAGTTCAATTTCCTGTGAAATATTACGGTTTAGAGGAAATATTAACTTATGGGGCATTTAGTTATCCAGTTGCTTTTTTAATTACCGATCTAACCAACAGAAAATACGGTAAATTGGTTGCAAAAAAAATTGTTTATTTTGGGTTTTTACTAGGTGTATTTTTAACACTTTATTTTTCTACCAATTTTTCAAATTTTATTTCAATTAGAATTGCAATTGGATCTGGAACAGCTTTTATAACTGCGCAGCTTATTGATGTGCAAATTTTTGATAAACTTAGGCAAAAAAAATGGTTTATTGCTCCTCTGACTTCATCTTTAGTAGGTTCAACAATTGATACATTTATATTTTTTTTAATTTCTTTTTATGGAACAGGAATAAATTGGCTCAGTTTATCCTTAGGTGATTTGTTTGTTAAAATTTTTGTTGCATTAGTAATGTTAATACCATTTAGAATATTGATGCCTTCGATTATGGAATTTTCATCTCCTAAAAGAACATTTCCAAATTAATTTTTAATAAATCTATAAGCAAGGATTTTATAAACAAGTTTAGCAGCTAAAAAATTATAAATATTAAGACCTCTTATGGGTGCAAGCTCATTTATGTCGGCCCCAACTATTCTAGAATTTTTTGCTGCGATTTTAATTATTTTTATCGTTTCGTCCCAAAATAAACCGCCTGGCTCAGGAGTTCCGGTAGCTGCCATAACACTCGAATCAAAACCATCAACATCAAATGTTAAATATACCGTCTTGTTTTTAATTAATTTTTTAAATAAATTTAAATTCCATTTATCTTTATCTTTTGCCCAGAAAATTTTAATTCTTTTTTTATTTTTTTTTAAATAAGAAATTTCTCCAGCAGAAATATTTCTAATTCCAAAAGATATTACGTTTACATTTTTGTAATCTAGACATCTTCTGATTGCCGAAGCATGCGAAAATTTATTTTTATTGTAACTTTCTCTTAAATCAGCATGGGCATCAAAATGTAGTAAACAAACATTTTTATATTTTTGAACAAAAGGAATTATGCAGCCTGGTGTAATGGTGTGTTCTCCACCCAATACTAGAGGAAACAGTTTTTGTTTTAGTAGGCTATCATTTATTTTAGCAATTTGATTTATGGCGTCTTTAATATTTTTTTTTATAGGAAATGGTTTAATGGTTTTGATTCCAATTTTTTTATAAGGTTCACAGTTTAAATCTTCATCAAATAATTCTACTTGATGAGAGGCTTTTATTATTTCTTTTGGTCCATTTTTTGTTCCCAAACCATAGCTTACGGTTTTTTCTAAACCAAAAGGTACAACCACGACTTTTGCTTTGCCATTAAACTTATTGTCAGTACCTAAAAAACCTTTTTTGTTTGATAAATATTTCAACTTTTATCCAAATAACTTTGAGAAATTTTTTCTTTCTCTTTGCTTCCAATAACCTCGATGATATGCATCACTTGCAATTAGAGGTAAAATACTTGTAGCTTCTGCGAAAACCATTTGTTCTTTAGATATATCAACTTTACCCCAAGAACTTGCTTCTTTAAGAGTTGAACTACTACAAGCACCGTCCCTTACATCCGCAACGGTTATTTGTATAGCATACTTGTGCATATCAACTTTTTTACCTAATAATTCAGCACAAATAACGGTATCTTGAATAAAGTTTTTTGGAACACCACCTCCAATCATAAATATACCTGATGCTTTTGATTTAATCTTTATTTCAGTAAGTTCTCTAAATTCTCTTACTGAATCAATGGTCAAATGATTATTAGGGTTTTTTTCCTGATGCATTACTAATCCGAATCCTGCACTCGAGTCAGTAAAAGCTGGACAAAAAACTGGAACATTGTTGTTATAGGCAGTCTCAATGAGTGAATTTTTCTTTTTTGAATTTGCTTTCAAGTATTTACCTATTTCCTTAATAAATTCTCTAGAAGTATAAGCTTTTGGCTCTAGATTGTCGGCAATTTTACAAATGATCCTATCACAAATTTGTAGTTGTTCTTCATCGATATAAGTATCATAAATTCTATCAATATAATTATCTCTTAGTTGGTTATCATTTTGCAATTGTGAACCCTGGTAATGCTTGAAACCCAATGCCTCGAAAAAATCCATATCGATTATAGATGCTCCAGTCGCGATTACAGCATCAATCATATTAAACTTAATTAAATCTGAATAAATTTGCATACAACCTCCTGCCGAAGTTGATCCTGCAAGCGTTAAAAAAATTGAGCATTCTTTATCTTTAAGCATTTCACCGTATATTTCAGCTGCTCTTGCCGTGTCTCTAGAAGCAAAAGACATTTTGCTCATCGAGTCAATGATTTTTCTGGAATCAAAAGAAGTTATATCTATATGTTCAATGGGTTTATTTAGGAAACTTTTTTTATTGTGACCAATATCCGGTTTTGAATTGACCATTAGGCAACAAGGTATTTTTTACCATCTTCTTTTTCATACATTGACATCATTGTTCTATCTTCTACTTCAAATATTTGATCAGAAAAAAATCCATTAAATTTTGTTCTAAATGTAATGCCATAAGCACCAAGCTGTCCTAATTCTATATAATCACCTTCTTTAATATTATTTGGCAATATAAAGGGACCTTTCATATAATCCATACTATCACAAGTTGGACCATAAAAATTAAATGCAGTAAGTTTTTTTGAAACAATCCTTCCATTTGAAATCATTCTATTTGGAAACACAATATTTGGAGTTCCAGCATCAAATAAAGTTCCATATGTTCCGTCATTAATATAAAGTTTTTGTTTCTTTCTTAAAACCACTCTAACTATTGTAGAACCGCTTTCTGCAACTAAAGCTCTTCCAGGTTCGCACATCAATATTGGTTGCTTTTCTAATTTTAAATTAGACAAAGCTTTTTTTATTTCAAATATATAATTATCTAATGATTGAGGTCTTAAATCCGGGTAAATAGTTGGGAAACCTCCTCCGACATCTATAAAATCTGGAATTATTTCCGTTTTCTTAATAATCTTTCCTATTTCTCTGATTCCTTTTGCATAAGAAATTGGATGCATACATTGAGATCCTACGTGAAAACTTAATCCTACTTTTGCAGAATGAGCTTTTGTTAGTCTTAAAAGTCCTAAGGCTTCAGAACTAAGTGCACCAAACTTTTTTGATAAATCAATCTCAGCATGTTCATTTGAAATAGAAATTCTGACAAATAAATTTAAATTTCGTGAATTATTTGTAGCTTCAATTATTTTTAATAATTCATCCTTTGTATCTAAAGCAAAGTTCTTTATATTATATTTAAAGTATGCCTCACTAATATGTGCTCGATTTTTAACAGTATTCATATAAAAACACTCAGCATCAGGAGCAATTTTTTTAATAATTTTAATTTCTTCTATTGAGGCAATATCAAATCTATTAATTCCACTATTTTTTATTTCTTTTATAATTCTTTCATGAGGATTTGTTTTAACTGCGTAAAGTATTTGTCCAGGGAAATTTTTATTAAACCAATTACAGGCTGTCTTTATGGAGTCTGGCCTAATACAGTAAACTGGACTTACAGGTTTTAGTTTACTAACTATTTCTTCGACGCTTTTAAATTTCTGCATCTCATATGTCCCTAAAAAAAGTTACACTAAAGTATCTAAAAAAATATTTAAAAATTTTTCCCTTTTGTTTCCCAATTAAAGTAATAGTCTTTTTTCCAATTAAAGTAATAGTCACTTAATGTAAAGAAAAAATTTCAGTCTTGAATTGGTTAATAAAATTTCCATATATGGTTTGAAGCAGTCATGTTTAAAAAATATCTTAAATGACCCAAATAAGTAAAAAAATAAGCGATTTTTATGACAAATCACTTCTTATCGTCGACGACGATAATCCTTTTAGAGATAGATTAGCTCGTTCAATGGACAAAAAAGGATTTAAAGTAACACAAGCCGAAAGTGTAAAATCAGGAGTTTTGAAAGCCAAAGAAGTAAAACCAGCATTTGGAGTGATTGATTTAAGATTGGGTGATGGTAGTGGACTTGAGGTTGTAAAGGAAATTCAGCAATCAAAAAAAGAAAGTAGAATTATTGTATTAACAGGTTATGGAAATATTCCAACAGCGGTGGCTGCAATAAAAGCTGGAGCAATCGATTATCTTGCTAAGCCAGCGGATGCTGATGATGTAGAAACAGCTCTTTTAGCGGATCCAAGTAAAAAAGCCCATCCCCCAGAAGATCCAATGTCTGCTGATCGAGTAAAATGGGAACATATTCATAGGGTGTTTGAGTTGTGTAATAGGAATGTTTCAGAAACAGCTAGGCGTCTTAAAATGCATCGTAGAACTCTTCAGAGAATATTATCTAAGAGATCTCCTAGATAATTTTTTTTAATTTCTTTGTGTAGGGGGATAATATTACAAGAAGTAGTAGTTTAAATAATTCTGCTAGCAAAAATGGTTGAGCTTCTAATTTAAAGATTGGTTTGTCCCAACCAATTAAATAAACCAACTATAATAAACCTGATATATATATATATATATATATATATATAAAACTTACTGAAAATAACAATTTAACGAAAATAAATATGAAATTTTTTTCGTATTAAAATAACCTGTCAAAAAAACCGCTACCAAAAATTCTACAAGATAACCCATAGTTGGCCCGGTAAAATAGATAAGACCAACTCCTTTTTCTGGCGAATTTGCAAATACTGGAAAACCAACAATTCCTTCTAGTAAATATCAACTTACTGTAAATAGTCCAATTTTGTAACCCAACGACATTCCAAGAAATAATACTACAAAGGTTTGCATTGTCATTGGTACTGGATAGAAAGGAATTTTAACTTTTGCCGAAATTATCAGTAGGAAGGTTCCTAGTATTGCTATCGAGGTAATTTTAATAAATTTGCCAATTTGGAATTTTTTATTGCTTCCATTAATTAATTATTACAATCATTCCACAAAAAATTTAGTTTTTTGTTAATTTAATAAAAATATCTTCTAAATTGCCATCATCAGTTGATATGTCAATTATGTCAACTCCCTCATTTTTAATGATGCTAATTATATCTTCAATTTTGTGATTGTGTCTTTCATAAGTTATCATTATTTCATTTTTTGATTTTAATGAAAAATTAATACCATTTATTTTTTTTTTTGACAAATCAATTGATTTGTTAATTTTAAATATAACTTTTTTTGTTTCAATTTTATTAAGCAAATTTTTTGTTGTATCAAGCGCAACTAGATTTCCTTTATTTAAGATTGCAATTCTGTCGCTCATTTCTTGAGCTTCAATTAAATAATGTGTAGTTAAAATAATAGTAACACCCTGTTTATTTAAATTTTTTACATTTTCCCATAAATTTTGTCTTAACTCCACATCAACTCCTGCTGTGGGTTCATCTAAAACCAAAATGGGAGGTTGATGAACCATTGCTTTAGCAATTAATAATCTCCTTTTCATTCCACCCGATAAACTTCTTGAATAGCTTTCGGCTTGTTTCTCAAGAGAAACCATTTTTAGTATAGTATCAGTAATTCTACTTTTTTTTGGTACACCATAAAGACCAGCCTGAAGTTCAAGCAATTTTCTAGGACTGAAGAAAGCATCAAGATTTACTTCTTGTGGAACAATTCCAATGGAAGCTCTTACTTGTCTTGGATTTTTATCTAAATCAAACCCCCATACATTTACATTGCCTTTTGTTTTTATTACCGTACCAGATAAAATATTTATGAAAGTGGTTTTACCAGCGCCATTTGGTCCAAGAAGTCCAAATATTTCTCCCTGTTTCACTTCTAAGTTTAATTCACTTAAAGCCACAATCGAATCAGTAGATTTTTTTGTATAAATTTTTGTTAAACGATCTACTGAAACAGCATTTTTTTTTGTCATAGGTATTTTAAAACAAATACAACACTTATTTAATTTAGGATAATATTATTTTATGAATGGAATAAAAAAAACTGATCATTTTTACTTGATCGATGGATCTGGCTATATTTTTAGAGCCTATTATGCTTTACCTCCTTTATCTAGAAAAAGTGATGGATTACCTACTGGAGCAGTAAATGGATTTTGTTCTATGTTATTTAAGTTATTAGAAGATTCAAGATCAGATGACTCAATTCATAGACCAACACACTTTGCTGTAATTTTCGATTCTACAAGAAGAAACTTTAGAAATGATATTTATAGCGCATATAAAGCTAACAGAAGTGAAGCGCCTGAAGATTTGGCTCCTCAGTTTGAATATATTAGAAAGTCGGTCGAAGCATTTAATTTACCATCAATAGAATTATCTAACTATGAAGCTGATGATCTAATAGCAACTTACACAAAGCAAATTATTAAAGTAGGTGCTAAAGTTACGGTTATTTCATCAGATAAAGATTTAATGCAATTAGTTTCCGACAAGGTCAGACTTTACGATCCAATGAAAAGTAAAGTTTTAGGAGAGAAAGAGGTTGTTGAAAAATTTGGAGTAAAACCTAATCAAGTTATAGATGTACAGTCATTAGCTGGAGATTCTTCAGATAATATACCGGGTGTTCCAGGCATAGGTATAAAAACAGCATCTGAACTTATTAATAAGTACAAAACTTTAGATGTTTTATTAAAAAAAGCTGATGAGATTCCTCAAAATAAAAGAAGAGAAACTTTATTGGCAAATAAAGATAAAGCTCTTTTAAGCAGACAATTGGTTACCCTTAAAGACGATGTTCCAGTAAAAAACAAACTAAGTAGTTTTCTTTTAAAAGAAGTTCAAAAAGAAAAACTTTATGATTTTTTAAGAAAGATGGAATTTAATAAATTATTAAGCAGAGCGATAAGTTTTTATGGTGAAACAGGAAAAAAAAAATCCGAATTAAATACTACAAAAACACAATCATCTAAAATTAATACAAAGGCTTACAAAAGCATTATCAACGAAAAAAGTTTAGATAAATGGCTAAAAATTTTAAACGAACAATCAGTTATTGCTGTTGATACCGAGACATCTTCTTTAAATCCACTAGAGGCCGATCTAATTGGCGTTTCATTTAGCTACGCACCTAACAAAGCTTGTTACATACCATTAGCTCATAAAAATATTAAAAGTTTAAAAAAAAAATTGGTATTAGAAAAAATTAAACCAATATTAGAAGATCAAAGTATAAAAAAAGTTGGTCAAAATATTAAATTTGATTTTACTGTTCTTAAGCAAAACGGAATTGAAATTAATCCCATCGAGGATACGATGTTAATTTCATATACTCTAGATGCTGGTAGTAATAGACATAATCTAGATACACTTTCTGAAATTCACTTAGAACATAAAACCATCTCTTATAAAGAATTAGTTGGCACAGGAAAAAATAAATTAAATTTTTCTGATATTGAAATAGATCAAGCAACGGAATATGCCGCAGAGGACGCAGATGTAACATTAAGACTTTATAATCATCTTAAATCAAGGCTTAATCAAGAAAAATTAAATAAAGTTTATGAGTCTTTTGAAAAACCAATGGTACAATTACTTTCAAAAATAGAATTTAATGGTATTAAGGTTGACGATTTATATCTTAAAAGACTTTCTAAGAAGTTTGAAGGCAAATTAAGAAAAATAGAAAAAGAAATATATTCAATAGCTGGCAAAGAATTTAATATTGGTTCACCAAAACAACTTGGAGAAATAATTTATAACGAACTTAAAATTGCTAAATCGAAGAAAACAAAAAAAGGGAGTCTAGCTACTAATGCGAATATACTCGAAGATCTTGCTCTTACAGAGCACAAATTTCCTAAATTAATATTAAAATGGAGACAAATTTCAAAGCTTAAAAACACTTATTCAGATGCTCTACAAAATCACATAAGTAAAAAAACAAAAAGAGTACATACATCCTTTTTGTTAGCAGCTACAAATACTGGTAGATTAGCTTCAAGCGATCCAAATTTACAAAATATTCCAATTAAATCAGAAGAAGGAAGAGAAATTAGAAAAGCCTTCATTGCTGATAAAAAAAATATTTTGATTTCTGCTGATTATAATCAAATAGAAATGAGAATTTTAGCTGACATAGCTGATGTGAAAGAACTAAAAAGAGCTTTTAAAAACAAAGAAGATGTTCATTGCTTGACCGCAAGTCAGGTTTTTAATGTAGCAATTAATAAAGTTAATGATGATCTTAGAAGAAAAGCTAAAACAATTAATTTTGGTATTATTTACGGAATCACTCAATATGGTTTAGCTAAACAAATTTCTGTATCAAATCAGGAAGCTTTAGATTTTATAAATTCTTATTTTAAAAATTTTCCTGAAATAAAAGATTATATGAGTTCAACAATAGATATTTGTAGGAAACAAGGTTATGTCAGTAACATTTTTGGAAGAAGAATTCATCTCAGAGGCATTAATGATAAAAATTTTAGTATTAGAAGCTTTCAAGAGAGAGCGGCAATTAATGCTCCAATCCAAGGTTCTGCTGCGGACATTATTAGACTAGCTATGATTAAGATAAATAAATTAATTGAAAATGATAAAAAGTTGCAAACGAAAATGTTGTTACAAATTCATGATGAACTTATATTTGAATGTTTAGAAAAAGATGCAACGTATATTAAAAAAGCTATTAAAGAAGCAATGACATCAATTTCAAATTCTGAATATCATATGTTTTCAATTCCACTAGAAGTTCATGTAAATTCAGGATATAATTGGGGTGAAATACATTGATAGTTCTAATGCTTGCCCAATTTAAAACAATTTAGTATTTCTATATAGGTATTCTTTTAATCAATTATGACCCAGACAATTGCATTGGTAGATGATGATAGAAATATCTTAACTAGTATTAGTATGGCTTTAGAAAGAGAGGGTTTTAAAGTCCAAACATATATTGATGCAGAAACAGCTTTAGTTGGAATTAGCAGGACCCCACCTGATTTGGCAGTAGTAGATATTAAAATGCCAAGAATGGATGGAGAAGAATTACTAAAACGTTTAAGAAAAAAAACTTCTATACCCATAATTTTTTTAACATCTAAAGATGAAGAAATTGATGAACTGCTTGGATTAAAACTTGGTGCAGATGATTTTATTAAAAAATCAGGGGGTTTTTCAATCAAAATTCTTATTGAAAGAATTAGGGTACAGCTTCGAAAAAAAAATATAGGTTTAGACGAAAATAAAAATTTAATTTCTCATGGAAAACTCAAATTGGATCCTTCTCAGCTGGAATGCGAATGGGATAGCAAGTCTTTGCCAGATAAATTAACTACAACTGAATTTTTAATTGTAAAAGAATTAGCAAAAAGACCTGGCGTAATTAAAGAGCGATCACAATTAATGGATATTGCTTATAAAGAAAATACTGATATTGAAGATAGGACTATCGATAGTCATGTAAAAAGAATAAGAAAAAAATTTAAAAAAATTGATCCTAATTTTTCTGCAATCGAAACAAGATATGGCAGTGGTTATAGATGGAACGTAAGTTAGTGCTGAGTTTTTTTGGAAAAAATCCATCAATTCTAAAAAAGTTTATACTTATAAATTTTATCATTTTTTCAGCCATTAGTTTACTTACAATATTTTATCTAATGGCAATTGAGCCTAGCTTAGTCAAAAAAAAATCTTCAGATCATATTCAAATAATTGATAACACCATCAATCACATTGAAAGATTAAATATAAAATTTAAAAAGAATGAAATTACCAAGTTTTTATTATCAACAAGGTTTCTGTTCCAAAGTTTAGATAGAGTTCAATTTTTTGATAATGATCTCAACCTAGTCGGCGATACAAATGTATTAGATTTAGATCCGAGATCATTTTCTAAGAAATTTGAAGTAACTGAATTTGAAATTGGAGAAATTGAAGCAGAATCAAATTTAGACAAAAGTTCAAAAAAAATTCAAACACAAAATAAAATTTTTAAAATTGAAAAAATTATTTTAAAATATAAAACTTCAAAAAATTTTGGAAATCCATTTACGATAAATAGTAAAATTAATAATAATTATATCGTTTCAACAATCAAAAATGTTAATATTAAAAATAAGAATTTAGGTTATCTAGTTATTTCTGAGCTATCCAATGAAATAATAATAGCCGTCGAAGAAAGAAAAAATTTTATTCTGCGGACAGTACTGGCAGTTGCTTTAGTTATTTCTATTTTTTCAGTTTTTTTAAATAAATATTTTTTAAGACCAATTAAGAGTTTGGTCGATTATACTAAGGCAATTAAAAATAAAGATGTCGAAACAGACACTATTGAAAAATTTTTAAAACGCAGAGATGAAGTAGGACAGTTGTCCAATTCTTTAAATGACATGACACAGGACTTGTATAAAAGAATAAATATCGCCGAAACTTTTTCAACTGACTTAACACATGAAATCAGAAATCCTCTAGCGTCACTAAAAGGTGCTTCAGAGTTATTAGATACCACAGAAGAACCAGAAAAAAAATCTAAACTTTTAAAAATCATTTCACACGATGTGCAAAGAATTGAAAGACTTATTACAGACTATTCTCAGATGTTAAAAGATGAAGCTGCACTATCAAGGGAAAAAATGAAAAAAGTAGATATTATTTCTATCGTGAAATCAGTAGTAGATGATTTTAACAATAATTTATCAAACTCTAAACAAAATATTAAAATAAAATTTAATGCAATTTCTGACAAAAAAACTAAGCCCAATATATTAGGAGTAGGAAGCCGCGTGGAACAAGTTTTAGCAAATTTACTAGACAATTCAATTTCGTTTAGTCCTCCAAATAGTGAAATAAAAGTTTTTGTAAATTCAAAAAATAATATTGTAAAATTAATTGTTGAAGATCAAGGTCCAGGATTTAAAGAAAAAAATATAGAACAAATTTTTAATCGATTTTATAGTAATAGACCTGAAAAATTTGGTGAACATACAGGTCTGGGTTTAAACATAGTAAAGAACATTATTGAACTACATGGTGGTTCTATTAATGCATCAAATAATAATAAAGGTGTAGGTGCCAAAATTGATATTAATTTTCCTGAATATTCAGTTTGAATATTTAAGTTAGTTGATTAAAAAGAATTAAATTGTTAGAAAGCCTCTTCTATGAATCAAGATTTTAAAGTTAAAGATATCAACCAGGCTGATTATGGCAGAAAAGAAATTTCAATTGCCGAAACAGAAATGCCTGGATTAATGGCATTACGAAAAGAGTACAAAGGAAAAAAACCTCTTCAAGGAGCAAGAATTTTAGGTTGTCTTCATATGACAATACAAACGGCAGTTCTGATTGAAACACTTGTAGAATTGGGTGCGGATGTAAGATGGTCTTCTTGTAATATTTTTTCTACTCAAGATCATGCAGCAGCAGTAATTGCCAAAAAAGGAATTCCTGTCTATGCATGGAAAGGTGAAACAGAAGAAGAGTATTGGTGGTGCATCAAACAAACTATTGAAGCTAAAAAAGATTGGAAGCCAAATATGTTATTAGACGATGGAGGCGATTTAACTGCTGTCATGCATAAAGATTATAAGCATCTTCTAAAATCAGTGAAAGGAGTCTCAGAAGAAACTACTACAGGAATTAAGGCATTAAAGAAAATGCAGGCTAACAACAAGCTTTTAATTCCGGCAATTAATGTAAATGACTCTGTAACTAAGTCTAAATTTGATAATTTATATGGCTGTAGAGAAAGTTTGGTTGATGGAATAAGGAGAGCCACAGATGTAATGATAGCAGGGAAAACTGCTATTGTTGCCGGATTTGGAGATGTAGGAAAAGGAAGCGCAGCTTCCTTGAAACAAAATGGAGCTAAAGTAATGGTAACAGAAGTAGATCCTATTTGTGCTTTACAGGCAGCAATGGAAGGTTATGAGGTTGTGTTAATGGATGAGGTAATTAGTAATGCTGATATCGTTGTTACGGCAACGGGAAATAAAGACATTGTTACAGCTGATCACATGAGAAAAATGAAAGATCGATCTATACTTTGTAATATAGGCCATTTTGATAATGAAATTCAAGTGGAAGCTCTAAAAAATTACAAATGGATTCAAATTAAACCTCAGGTTCATGAAATTGAATTTCCAGACAAAAAACGAATTCTTCTTTTGGCTGAAGGACGATTAGTTAATTTAGGATGTGCAACTGGTCATCCAAGTTTTGTTATGAGCGCTTCTTTCACTAATCAAACTATAGCTCAAATAGAACTTTGGAATAATTCCGAGAAATATGAAAATAAGGTTTATGTCTTACCTAAATATTTAGATGAAAAAGTTGCGATACTTCATTTAGATAAAGTGGGTGCCAAGTTAACAAAGCTATCGAAAGAACAGGCCGAATATATAAATGTTGATGCCAAAGGTCCATTTAAATCGGATAGTTATCGCTACTAGCTACTAGCTAGATGAAATTAAATTCACTAGAAGAAACTTTTAATTATTCAAAAAAAATAGGAAAACTATTATCTAATGGAGATATACTTTTTTTGTACGGAGAAATCGGAGTTGGAAAAACAACTTTTGTTAGAGGTTTAATTAATAATTTAGAAGTTGAAAGAGGACTAGATAAAAGCCAAATATTAAGCCCAACTTTTAACATTGTATTTGATTATAATATTAAAAAGATAAAAATAATGCACTATGATCTATTTCGATTGAAGGATAGTAATGATATTGATGAGTTAGGAATATTTTCAGAATCCAAAGATTATTTAATTTTAATTGAATGGCCAGAGTTAATTAAAAATAAACCAAAAAATCGTATAGAAATATTTTTCCGTTATTTAGGTGAAAACTTAGAAAAAAGAAGCCTTGAAATTAAAGGTTATGGAAAATGGAATAATTATGATTTTAAAAAAATTTAAATTAGTACCTATATCTGGCGATGCTTCTTTTAGACAGTATTATAGAAAATTTGATCAAAAAAGAAACATAAGTACTATAGTTTTATTTTCGAAAAGAGAAAAATATAAAAATTTGTTGATATATAGTGCTATAAATAAATATTTATTAGATAATAATATTAGAACTCCAAGACTATTAATAGAAAATTATAAAAAAGGTTTTATTGAAATAGAAGATTTTGGAAAAAACACGATTCATAAAACCTTAATGAAAAGTAGATCAAAATTTCATATTTATAAAAAAATAGTTAATATTTTAATTAAATTACAAAAAGTAAAACCGAGAATAATCAAGGATTTTTATAGAAAATCCCATAAATTAGAAGACTATACTGTCAAAAGTTTGCAAAAAGAATCAAATTTATTTTTTAATTGGTATCTACCATTAATTTTAAAAAAAGAACAAACTTTAAAAATCAAAAAAACCTTGAAAAAAAAATTGCAAGTATTTTATAAGAAATTAAAATTCAAAAACAAAATATTTGTACACCGTGATTTTCATGTGTCGAATTTAATGAAAATTAATAATCAAATTGGAGTAATTGATTCCCAAGATGCAATTATTGGTAATCCTACTTACGATTTAGTGTCACTCATTGATGATGTAAGGATAAAAACTTCAAATCAATTAAAAAAAAATATCTTCAATTATTATATAAGTAAATGTCCCAAAATATATAGAAGAAAAAAAAATGATTTTATTCATGACTTCAATATTTTATCTCTTCAAAGAAATCTCAAAATAATTGGAATTTTTTCAAGACTTTTTAAAAGAGATAAGAAAAAACGGTATTTAAAATTAATTCCTTATGCTTGGAAATTAATAGAAATAAGACTAGAGGATAAAATGTTTAATGAAATTAATACTGTATTAAATAAATATATTTCTCCAGAAACTAGAAAAAAAATAAAATTTTATGAAAATTAAAAAAGCCGTTATTTTATCAGCGGGATATGGAAAAAGATTGAATCCAATAACCTTGTACAAACCAAAACCTTTAATTGAAATAAATAAAATAACTTTATTAGAAAATACAATTAATTTTTTAGAAAAATATGGAATCGAAGAAATTGTAATCAATACCCATTATCTTTCAGAACAAATAACTTCATTTATTAATGAAAAAAAATTTAATTCTAAGATTGTTCTTATCAAAGAAAATGACAAGATACTTGGTACTGGAGGTGGAATATTGAATGCAGCAAAAAAATTTAATAATGATCCTTTTTTTGTTTTAAATCCAGATACAATTTGGTCCAAATCTTATCTGGACGATTTTAAATATATGGAGGAAAAATACTTTGATAATAATTTTAAAACTATTTTATTAGTTGTAGATAAAACAAAAAGTTTTGATAAAGCTATGAATGGTGACTTTAATTTAAAAGAAAATATTCTTCATAGAGAAGGCAAAGTAAAAACTTACATTTATACCGGATCGCAAATATGTAATAATTCTGTATTTAGAAATAAAAGAATCGAACCATTTTCTATGAACAAAATTTGGGATTTTTTAATAAAAGATCAAAAAATATTAGCTGTAAAAAGTAAACAAAACTTTTTACATGTTACTAATCTAAAAATATATAATCAATTAGTTAAAAAAAATTTTAAAATTTAACTAATAAGTTTTTAGATCTGTCATCATCTAGATAATAGCTGTTGTCAATTTCTAGATTATCTTTAAATTTAATTACAAGTGGATTGCCGGTTGGTATTTCTAATTTAGAAATATTTATATCTGAAATACTAAAAAGTTTTTTGCAAAGTGCTCTCAAAGTGTTGCCGTGAGCAGAAATTAATACATTTTGACCATTCTGAAGCAATGGTTCAATGTTTTTTAAATAGTAAGAGATTACTCTTTCGTATGTATTTTTTAAAGATTCAGTATCAGGAATTTTATTTTTTGGGATATCTTTATAAATTTTTATATTCAAAGGATGATATGGACTTTTTTTGTTTAATGGTGCGGGAGACATATGCCAAGATCTTCTAAAAGTATGTAATTTCTTTTTACCCAAAATTTTTTTCATTTGATCTTTATTTAATCCAGTTAATTCTCCATAATGTCTTTCATTAAGTTCCCACGCTTTAGTTATGTGATTTGGTTTGACATTGATAATGCTTAAAATTAATATTAGAGTATCAATTGCTCTTTTTTGGTAAGAACAAAAAAAATTATTAATTTTTAAATTTAATTTATTTATTAACCTGCCTGCTTTACAAGCTTCCAATTTTCCTTGGCCTGTTAATCCCACATCAACCCAACCAGTGAATTTTTTTTGAACATTCCAAATACTTTGTCCATGTCTTAATACAATTAAATGATTCATTTGTAATAATTAGTCTAAATATATTATAAATAATATATATTATGAAGAATATTAAATTTTTTTATATTACTACACCCAACAAAAAGGAAGCTGAGCGAGTAGCTAAAAAACTATTAGATAAAAAATTAATTGCTTGTGCAAACATTATCAATAATGTTCGTTCTTATTTTGTTTGGAAAAAAAAAATTCAAAACTCAAAAGAAATAATTATTTTGGGTAAGACAGTTGCACAAAATCAAAAAAAAATTATTCAAGTAGTAAAAGATTTACATTCTTATTCGGTGCCATGTATAATTTTTTTAAATATTAAAAATGGAAACAAAGATTTTCTAAAATGGATAAAACAAACAATTACATAAGAAAATTATTTCATATTTTAACTTTATTTTTAATTATAATTTCCTTGTACCCGGGTAGTATCGCAGGCTTTATATTATATGGAAGTTTTACAGTTCAACTACCTGAAATTACTAATAACCTTATATTTATTTCCTCCAATCATTTTTACATTTATTTTTTAATTTCATTTATTGGTTTTTTTTCTTATTTAAGAGATAGTAAATTTAAAATAATTGTTATTTATTTGTTTTTTCTTTCAATTATACTAGAATTATTACATTTCGTAATTCCTGAAAGAACCTTCCAAATAATAGATCTTGGGGGTAATATATTTGGTGTATTAGTTACATACATAATAGCAATAATTTATAAAACTTGGAAAAAAGAATGAGTTCATTTGATGAAAGAGAAAAAAGTTTTGAGAAAAAATTTGTTCGAGATGAAGAATTACAGTTTAAAGTTAATGCAAAAAGAAATAAATATTTGGGTGAATGGGCTGCAAATAAATTGAACAAATCAGACGATGATAAAGAGGCATATGTTCAAGAAGTTATTAAGTCTGACTTTGCTGAACCTGGAGATGAAGATGTGTTTAGAAAAATTCAGGGTGATTTTAGAAAGGCATCTATAAGTATATCAGATTCAGAAATAAGAGAACAAATGAGTTCTTTGCTTGAGCGTGCAAAAAAAGATTTTTTATAAAATTTTAATTTTTATTTGTTTTTTTTTTCAACAAAATAGTTTTGCAACAGTTTTTGAAGGTGTACCGAAAGTTATAGATGGAGATTCATTAGAAATTAATAACAATAAAATTAGATTATTTGGCATAGATGCTCCAGAAAAAAAACAAATTTGTAAAAAGCCATACTTGGTTATTTCTTTTTTTATATTTCACAAAAATTATGAATGTGGATTAATGGTAGCAAATCGATTAAAGAAATTAATTAACAATAAATCAATTAAATGTATTTCGAAAAGCAAAGATCGGTATGATAGATATTTATCAACTTGTTACTTGAAAAAAAAAGATATTAATGCTTGGCTTGTAAAAAATGGATATGCAATTGCTTACAGAAGATATTCAACAAAATATCTTATTGAAGAACAACATGCCAAGAAAAATAAATTAGGGATTTGGGAGGGGATTTTTCAAAATCCAGAAGAATGGAGAAAAAAAAATTAATAGCTATTTATTGTTAAGATAATTTTATGTAAATTATTTCAATGATTCGTTCCATTAAAAAATATTTTATCAATTTTTTTATTTTATTAATTTTATCTTCTTGTTCTACTAAAAACCTAAACACTCAAGATAGTTGTGATATTTTTTCTGAAAAATATTTCTGGTACAAACATGCAAAAAAAGTAGAAAAAAAATGGGGTGCCCCGATCCATATTCAATTGGCATTTATAAAAAAAGAATCGGACTTTAATTGGCGTGCAAGACCAGAGAGAACAAAATTATTTAAAGTTATCCCTTATAAGAGAAAATCAAGTTCATTTGGTTATTCTCAAGCTATAAAAGGAACTTGGGATCAGTACAAAAAAGAAACAAACAATCGTTTGGCAACTAGAGCAAGATTTAAAGACAGCGTTGATTTTATTGGATGGTATATGAACAAAACAGAGAAACTTTTAAAAATTCCAAAAACAGATTCTTACCGACAGTATATTGCTTATCATGAAGGATGGGGAAATTACAAAAATTATAAAAAGAATAAAAAAGTAATTCTTTTTGCAAAAGAAGTTAAGAACCAAGCTAATCAATACCGAAAACAGTTATCAAAGTGTCAAAAAAGATTGAATAGAAACAAATATATTATTTTTTAAGTTGTTTACTTAGCTCAAGATCAACAGCATCTATCCTTTTAGTATTTTTAGTAAGTATAATGTACATAGTTGGCGTTACATATAGCGTAAAGAAGGTAGAAATTAGCATTCCTCCTAAAATCGTAGCTCCAACGGCCATACGAGATCCTTCGCCTGCACCAGGACCTATATTCCCCACGATCAACGGCACCATAGCTATCATGGTACTTAAGCTTGTCATAATTATTGCACGAAATCTAAGCCGACAAGCTTCAAGGACAGCGCTTTGAATATTTTTTCCTGACCTTCTCAGTTGATTTGCCCAATCCACAATCAAGATCGAGTTTTTTGTAGAGATTCCAATTAGTATTACCAGCGCAATCTGCGAAAATATATTGATTGAACTATTAAATAATAACAAAAAAATAATTCCTCCAAGAATACTTAGGGGAACCGTTAACATAATAACCGCAGGATGTATAAAGCTGTTGAACATAGCACACATCACCAGATAAGCAGTTAATAGAGCTAGTGCAAAAATAACAAACATTTCATTGCTCGTTTCTTGCAGTTCTTCAGATTTTCCCTTCCACTCAATTCCAGCTTCTGGAACATTTTCTCTAACAGTTTTCTTAAGAAAAGCTAATGCTTCACTGAGCGTATAATCTCCTTCTAATCGAGCAGAAATTGTAACCGCTCTCTGTCTGTTATATCTTGCTAAAATTTTTGCTGATCCTTCTTCCTTGAATTCAACAAGATTAGCTAGTGATATAAGTTTGTCTGTATCTTCAGACCTTACAAAAATTTTGCCTAAGCTATCATTATCTTTTCTGTTTTTTATATCCGCTTGAAGAATAATTGGATATTCTTTACCAAGCTGATTATACTTTGTTACAGTTTTACCACCATAGAGCATCTCTACTGTTTTTCCTATTGACTGTGTAGATACACCTAAATCGGTAGCTTTTTTTTGGTTTATTGTAAGTTTTATTTCAGGTTTATTTCGCGAATAATCAGATTCAATAGCAGCTAAATTTTTATTTTTTCTTAACTCTCTCATTATTATTTGTTGCCATCTTTCAAGTTCTTCGTAACTTTTGCCTAAAAGTACCATTTGAACCGGCTTGTTAAAATTTGATACTCTGATTGATTGAGGAGAAATGGGAAAGGCAAGAGTTTGCGGTACAGACATGATTTTTCCCATCGCTTTTCTCATAATTGTTGTTGCACTCTCGCTTCGTTTGCTCCAGTCATCAAGCATCGCAATAATTATAAAACTATTATAAGATTTACTTGCCCTTCCAAAACCAGGGACCATCATTATAATTCTTTTGTAAGATTCATCTTCTTTTTTAATTAATGGAATCAATTTTTTTTCAATTTCTCCTGCTCTTTCCGCGGTGTATTGAAATGAGCTACCTTCATCTGTTTTCCCAATAACGAGATAAACTCCCCGGTCTTCCATTGGAAGTAATTCTTTAGGGGTTAATTTGTAAAGCAAAGCAGATAAAGCAAGTACTATAACTATAAATGTTATTACAGTTTTGTTTTTATTGATCCAATAGTTTAGTGTTTCTGCATAAAATTTTGAAAATGATTTAAATAATTTTTCAAATTTTAAAACTACTTTAGTTTTTTTCAAATTTTTGCTTAAAAATTTACTTCCAAGCATTGGTGAAAGAGTAAGAGCTACAAATGAAGATACCACTATCGCAAATGATAAAATGATTGCGGTTTCCCTAAATAATACTCCAGAAATGCCTTTGATAAAAATTAAAGGAATAAAAACTGCCACGAGAACTAAAGTAGTCGCAATAATCGCAAAAGTTATTTGTCTCGAACCTAGGATTGCTGCAACTAATGGAGTTTCGTCATTTTCTTCTATACGACGATAAATTGCATCAGTCATAATGACGCTATCATCGGTGATTATTCCTATGGCAAGTATAAAACTTAAAAGTACAAAAATATTTATTGATAGACCAAATAGATAAATACCAAGGAATGATGCAATTAGACTAACCGGGAGCGCTACTGCTGGAACAATGACAGCTTTCACATTACCTAAAAACAAATAAATAATTAAAATGACTAATATAAAAGCAATAAATAATGTTTTATAAACTTCCCAAATTGCCGTGTTGATATAAGTCGCTCGATTAAATGCAACTCCCAACTTTAATCCATCAGGCAAGGTTTTTTGAACTTCCTCAACCCTTTTTTTAACTCTTTTAGATAGTTCTACAGTAGATGCTCCACTGCGTGCATAAATTCCTATGCCTACTACTTTCTCATTAAATCCATCTATGCTTTGTGCTTTAAAAAGCGTTTTTTGTGAAACAGGTCCAAATTCAATTCGCGCTATGTTTTCTAAACGAACAACACTGTTTTTTACTTTTTTTATAGGTAATTGTTTAACTGAGGATATATCTTTATAGGCTTTGTCTAAATTGATTGTTAAATCAATATTATCTGCCTCTAAAGTTCCAGCTGGCAGACTAATATTTTCTTTTCTTAACGCTTGCTCTACTTCTTGAATGGTAAGGTCATTTGCAGCTAGTTTTATCGGGTCAATCCAAACACGTATGCTTAATTCACGTAAACCTCCCACTAGAATTCTTCCAACATCCTTAACGCTTGAAAAACTGTCAACGAGATATCGTCTTGCATAATCTCCAAGTTCCAAATCACTCCAAGTTGTAGATGATAATGAAATCCACATGGTAGTAGTAAATCCGGCTGCTTGTTTTAAAATTTCGGGAGCTTTTGCATCTTCTGGTAAGTTGTCGACAACACGGCTTACTCTGTCACGGACGTCATTAGCAGCTGAGTCTAAATCTATATCAGTGTCAAACTCAATTCTTATGGTACTCCTACCATTTTCAGAAGTAGAATCGATGCTTCGAATGCCTTCAGCTCCACCCACAACATCTTCTATAATTTGAGTGATTTCTTGATCGACAATTGGTGCTGCCGCAGATTGATAATCAACTTGTACCTGTACAACAGGGGGCTGGAGTCCTGAAGGTAGTTCTCTTACTGGAAGTTTCCAGAAAATAAATAAGCCAAATAATATCAATAGCAATGAAAAAACTGCTGATACTACAGGTCTTCGAATACTGAGATCGGTTAGGAACATTATTTATTTAGTAAAATTTTTACTTAGATTTAATCATAGGTTTTATTTTGGCTCCAGGTCTGACTTTTGTGAGTCCTTCAGCTACCACTTCATCTTCAACGCTTAATCCCGAAAGGATCTCAATATTGCCTTCATAACGAGTCCCTGTAGTAACTTCAAATTTATCTACGGTATTATTTTCTAAAACTTTATACACAAATTTTTTGGCACCTTGATTCATAACACTTGTGTCAGGAATACTTAATGCATCTCTTATGTTATATTTAATTTGAATTTCTAACAGAGAGCCGGGAATAAGCTCTGAGTTTTCATTTTTTATTTTTATTCTAGTTAATATGCTTCTAGTTTGTGCATCAACACGACTTGCAACGGATTCAATTTCTCCCTTATAAGTTTTATTTTTGTAAGCGGCAAACTTTGCTTTTACGGGTAATCCTTTTTTTAGGACACCTGCATAAATTTCTGGAATTTTCACATCGGAGAAAATTGTTGTAGAATCGTCTAAAGTTAAAATTAAAGAACTTTCAGAACCCAAGGTATCTTCAGAAATACCTCTTTTTCCCAAGATTCCTGAGAATGGAGCAACAATATTCTCAGATTTAAGTTTAGCGATTATATCTCCTTTTTTAACCTTTTGATTAAAATTTATGGGATCTAATAATTCAGATTTTTTTATTCTAAATGAACTTGATCTACTAGATAATGCAGTACCATAAGTTTCAATCTTTTGATGGAAACTCTTATTTTCTACTATTACTACAATTACTGCTGGCGGAGGTCTTGCACCAAATTTTTTTTGGAAGTGAAGTTTGATCATATAACGTCCAACAATTATAATCGCTATGATTACAAAAAATGTGATTATAGTAGTTGTTATTTTAGTTGATCTTTTCATTTATCTAATTTTACCGTACTCGCTCCATGATCCATCATAAATTGTGGGAGAATAATTATCATGTATTAATCTAAATGCCATAGCTAATACTGAAGCAGTAACCCCAGAGCCGCAAGTAAACACGGTTTTTTTTGATTTGTATAATCCAGTTTTTTTAAATATTTTGATCAAATCTTCTTTATTCTTAAATGTATTATTTGCTTTGTTTATACATTCAATAAAAGGAAGATTTTTTGAATTTTTTATATGTCCACTTCTTAAGCCTGGTCTGGGTTCAGGCTCTGATCCTTCGAAACGTTTTTTACCTCTTGCATCTATAAGCTCAAACTTTTGGTCTATAATATTTTCTTCAATCTCCTTTATATTTTTAACTAAATCTTTTTGTTCATTAGCTAAATAGTTACTTTTCTTAATTGGTTTAATTTTTTTTGAAATAATTTTATTTTCTAATTTCCACTTTTTTTAAACCTCCATTTAAAACTGATAATTTTTTTGAATTATGGCCAAAATAAAAAAAACTAAACCAACATCTACAAGCTGAAAATACATCAGAATTATCGTAAATAACAATTTTGTCTTCATTGTTAATTCCAAGTTCAGAAACTATTTTTTGAAAGTAACTAGCTTTTGGAAGCATGTGGGGTAGATCAGTATTTGGCTCAGAATTTTTATCTATATCAAAGAAAATAGCTTCTGGAATATGTTCTTCTAAATATTCATTATATCCATCTCTTTGTGTTAAAGGCATATGCCAGGAGCAATCTATAATTTTTACTTTACTTAAATTTTCATTAAGCCAATTAGTTGATACCAATGTCATTAGAGATTTTTTTTTTGAAAATATTTTTGGTGATATTCTTCAGCTTTACAATAATTTTTTTCTTCAGACACTTTTGTGACTACTTTTCCATTAAATTTTTCATTTTGTTTGTTAAGAATTTTTTCTGCCGTCTTTTTATCATCTTCAGAAATGTAAAATATTTCACTTCTATAATTAGTACCAATATTTAAACCTTGTCCATTAAGTTGTGTTGCGTCATGAAAATCAAAAAAAAATCTTATTATAACTTCATAAGAAATTGTATTTTCTTCGTATTCAAGCTTGACCACTTCAGCATGATTAGTAGAACCACTACATACCTCTTCATATGTGACATTTGGATTATTGCCTCCACAGTAGCCAACTTCTGTCGAGATTATTCCTTTTATTTTACGAAACTTTTCTTCTGGCTCCCAAAAGCAACCTAGAGCTAAAATAGCTTTTTGCATAATTTTTTTATATTTAGAAAATGAAATATAAATTAATATAATAAAATGAGCAAAAACATTCTAGGCGCATTATGCATGGTAGTAAGCGTCACTTTTTTCTCACTGATGGATATTTTAGTTAAAGTTACTGACGATTATGCAGTTGGTCAGATACTTTTCTTCCGTGCATTGTTTGGTTTTATTCCTATTATTTTTTTAATTCCAAAAAATCGTCTAAAAGATTTTTATAAAACTAAAAGATGGAGCCTCCATTTTTTTAGATCAATCTTTGGTGCTATTGCTATGGCGGCCATTTTTATAGCTTTAAGAAATTTACAATTAGCAGAAGTAACCGCAATGACGTTTGCGGGCCCGATATTTGTAACACTGCTTAGTATTTTCTTTTTAAATGAAAAAGTTAGAACAAAACGTTGGATTGCTGTAGGTTTAGGATTTGTGGGAGTCCTGTTTGTAAGCAGACCAGGATTTGAATCATTAAATTATTATTACTTATTTCCA
This sequence comes from alpha proteobacterium SCGC AAA240-E13, assembly GCA_000504625.1. Lineage (GTDB taxonomy): Bacteria > Pseudomonadota > Alphaproteobacteria > Pelagibacterales > Pelagibacteraceae > AAA240-E13. Next base: position 17,994 of record AZHR01000003.1, on the reverse strand, counting down.
ATTATTTTTTGTATAGGATTTGCAGCTGTTTGCATTTTTATTCGCAAACTTACACTTTATGGAGAAAGTGTGTGGTTGATTGCATTTTATTTCACATTAGCTTCTGGATTATTTGGACTTGCAACATTTCCTTTTGGAGGATGGTTAATGCCCTCAATGAATGATTTTATTTTATTAGTACTAATTGGCATTTTTGGCTCTATAGCAAATCTCCTTCTAACACAGTCCTATAAATTGGCCGAAGTATCTCTGACAACTCCTTTAAAGTATCTATCTCTTGTTTTTGCTATAGTGTTTGGATTTTTTATTTTTCAAGAAATTCCATCAACATGGACAATATTTGGGTCATTACTAATAGTTATTTCTTCTCTTATAATTTTTACAAGAGAACATGCGCTTAAAAAACCGGTAATTATGCCAAGGCAACAATGAACAAACCTCCAGTTTATTGGTATAAAGCAAAAAAAATTTTATCAAGAAGGGATCCTGTATTAAGAAAAATAATAAAAAAATATAATAAAGGTTTTTTGACTACCAGAGATAATCCATTTTTTTCCTTATGCCGCACGATTGTTGGACAACAAATTTCCACAAAAGCCGCTGACTCAATTTGGTTAAAATTTGAAAAAAGATGTAAAAAACGTATCAATCCTCATACGATATTAAAATTATCTTCACGCAATTTGAAAACAGCAGGCTTATCCCGTCAAAAAATCAGTTATTTAAAAAATATTGCTAAAAGTTTTAAAAACAAATTTTTTAGAATTAAAGAACTTAGAAAAATGAATGATAAAGAAGCAATAAATTATATAACACAATTAAAAGGACTTGGAGTTTGGAGTGCTCAGATGTTCTTAATGTTCAATTTGAATAGACCAGACATATTTCCAACTGGAGATGTAGGATTTCTTAGAGCAATATCAAAAAATTATAAAGTTTCTTATCCACCTAACAAAAAATTTTTGCATAGAATTTCTAAAATTCACTTTGGTTATAGAAGTGTTTTTACATGGTATATGTGGAGATCTATAGATTCAGGAGAAGTTGAATATTAATTTTTAATCTAGTCTAGCCATTGCTTATATTTTTCCAAATTACTTTGAATATGATTTGGAAGTTGATTTAAACTTAATGACGACAATTTTTGACCTTTATTAAATTTAGATACACTTTTATCCACTTTTAGGTCATAAATTGTTTTTTTTTCTTTTATTATATTTTCAATTTTTTTAACACTTAAAGGCTCAATATCAAATTCTCTATGATGTAAATAAGATTTAAATTTTCTTTCAATATCACTTGCATCTTTTATATTAGAAAAATGCCATCCTCCATTATTAACAAAATAAATATTTTGGTATTTAGTTTTTGAAAAAAATGTGTCCATTCTCCAAAAAGGATAAGCTCTGTCTTTAATATTTCTTAACCATTGAGGAGAAATTAAATTTTTTTTTCTACACGCTTTAGTTCCAAACCAATTAAAAGATTCTAAATATAAATTTAATTTGTAATAAAACATTTTTTGTTGAAAAAGAATTAATTTATTTTTAATTTCTTTAAAATTTATATTTTCAAGATTAGGAATTTCATCTGCATCTGAAATCATGACTATATCTTCAGGATCTGCATCTATAAGGCCCTTATTAATGTAATCGCGGTGGTAATTTTCTCTTTTAACAGCATTTAAAATATACTTTCCCGATTTTGTATTTTCATCGTCTTTATCCAAAACTGTTTCTATTCCACTGGGCTCATGATCTAAAATTAAATAATTTATTTTTTCTTTAAAACGATCAAACTTATTAATATTAAATAATAATTCTCTCTTTTCTCCACTGTGTGTGAATTTGCTTTCAACAATTACAAATCTGTCTACATAATCATTTAAACAGTTAAGTCTAAGATCAACTATCACATCTTCATCGAAATACATAAAACAATCGTAAACTTTCATAAGTTTTTTTTATTTTATATTTAGTTTTTTTAAACGCAAATTTGCAATCCTACACACTTGTATTACAGCTTCATTAAATTCTTTTCCAATACTATTCAAAATTCTTTTTTTAAACTCATTTAAAATTTCTATCTTGTTTTTACCTCCAACAGCAAGAATAAAAGGAAAGCCAAATTTTTTTTTATAATCATAATTTAAGTTTTTGAATTCATTAAATTCTTTTTCTGAACATTGATTCAATCCTATCTTGGTTTGTTCAGATCGTGAATCTGAGCTAAGTAAATTAATCTTTGTTTTGTTTGCTAGGTCAGGATGGGCCCTAAGAATTTTTAACTGATTTTCTTTACTAGTAGTTTTAAAAATTTCTAGCATTTTTGAACACAAATCTTCAAAACAACTAAAAGGTTTTTGATCATAAAGTTTTTCAGCAATCCATTTGGTTTTTTCAAAAATATTAGCAAAAATTTCGATAAACTCGCTATGAGACAAATTATTAATTTTATTGATCACAATCATTTAGTTAATTATTGTATAATATATACATATCATATGACAAAATTAACCACGCATGTGCTGGATACTTACTCTGGAAAACCTGCTGGAGGTATTAAAGTTGAGGTTTATTATATTTCAAGCAAGCGAAATAAATTGAATAGTATTATATTAAATAATGATGGACGAGTAGACAAACCTCTTGTTACAGGAAATAATTTCAAAGAAGGACAATATGAGCTTGTTTTTTTTGTAGGTGATTATTTTAAAAAAATAACCAACTTACCAAAAACTCCATTTTTGGATGAAGTAGTTATTAAATTTGGAATATCTAATCCATATGAACATTATCATGTTCCTTTATTAGTCTCTCCATGGAGTTATTCGACTTATAGAGGAAGTTAAATGACTTCCAATATCATTAAGTTTGTTCATGGAAATCAAATTATAAATCTCCATAGTCCAGATCCTAACGAAACTATACTTAATTATATTAGGACAAAACTAAGAAAAACTGGAACCAAGGAAGGTTGTGCAGAAGGAGGCTGTGGGGCATGCACAATAGTATTGGGAGAGTTAAAAAAAGGTAAAATTATTTATAAGGCGATTAATGCATGCATTGCATTCGTTCCAACTTTAGCTGGCAAACAGCTTGTGCTTGTAGAAGATTTAGTTTCTGACAAAGGATCTTTACATCCGGTACAGGAGGCAATGGTTAACTATCATGGTTCACAATGTGGATTCTGTACACCAGGATTTGTAATGTCCTTATTTGCAATGTACAAAAATTATTCTTTCTACGAAGATAATATTATCAAAGATTCTATTTCTGGTAATTTGTGTAGGTGCACAGGTTATCAACCCATAATAAATGCTGCTAAAAGTTTAAATAAAATTAGCAAATTCGACTTTTTCAAAAAAAATCAGCAGCTATTTATTTCCCTTTTGAAAAAAATAAAATATGAAAATATTGTTATATCAAATAAAAATAAAAAGTATTTTGCACCTAGAAATGTAAATGAGTTAAAAAAAACTCTTAAGCAATATCCAAATTCTAAATTATTGAGCGGAGGAACCGATGTTTCTTTAGTTGTTACCAAAGAAAGAAAAGATCTCGATTCTCTAATTTATATGAATTCAATCGATGAGTTAAATTATATTAAAAAAAATAACAATTACATTGAAGTGGGGGCCACAACACCTTTAATAGATTTTGAGTCATTTATAAAAAAGTATTTTCCTGATTTTGCACAGATTCTTAAAAGATATGGTTCCATTCAAATTAGAAATGTCTGCACAATAGCAGGGAATATAGCAACGGCAAGCCCTATTGGTGATACCCTTCCATTATTGTTATCGCTTGATTCACAAATAATTATTAAAGATAAAGATAAAACTAAAATTTTACCCATAAATGGATTTTTTATAAATTATCGCAAAACAAAACTTAAAAAAGGACAATTTATTCATTCAATAAGAATTCCTTTATTAGGAAAAAATATCTTTAAAGCTTATAAAATTTCGAAAAGAATAGATGATGATATCTCATCTGTTTGTGCTTCTTTTAATGTTGAACTTGAAAATAATAAAATAAAAAAAATAAAAGTTGCATATGGTGGAATGGCAAATATTCCCAAAAGGGCTGTTAATTGTGAAAAAATACTCCTTAATTCCACCTTATCAGACAATATAATTAATAAGGCAAAAAAGTCTTTGGAAAAAGATTTCAAACCCATTACTGATGCTCGAGCCAGTCAGAAATATCGTATGGAAATAGCAAAAAATTTGTTGGAGAAATGCTTTCAGGAAATCAAACAAAAAAAATTAATAAGAATAAACATTTAAAATGAACAGTAATTCTTTTGTTATGGAAAAAAGGCCACATGAAAGTGGAGCCAAACATGTTAGCGGATATGCTAATTACATAGACGATATTATAGAGCCAGAAGGTACACTATATGGAGCAATTGGATATAGTAAAAAGGCACATGCAATCATAAAAAAATTGGATCTAAGAGAAGTATGGAGGAGCGAGGGGGTAGTTTCTGTTGTGACTTCAGCTGATATTCCAGGACGCAATGATGTAGGCGCTGTTCATGATGGTGATCCAATTTTTCCAAAAAAAACTGAATATTTTGGTCAGCCACTATTTGCTGTGGCAGCGACGTCAACTGAACTTGCCAGAAAAGCTGTTCTTAAAGCTAAGGTAACTTACAAAATTCTAAAACCAGTTATTGATATTAAAGAAGCTCTTAGAAAAAAATTCTTTGTTTTAAAAGGAAGAAAAATCAAAAGAGGAAACCCTTCAGAAAAAATTAGCAAAGCAAAAAATTATTTAAAAAATTCTTTTATATTGGGAAGCCAAGAGCATTTTTATCTTGAAGGTCAAATTGCATTCGCTATTCCACAAGAAGATAATGATTTTAAAGTTTTTTCTAGTACTCAACATCCGAGCGAAACTCAACAAATTATCGCAAAGATGCTTAATCAAAAAAATCATACCATTAATGTTGAAGTGAGAAGAATAGGAGGCGGATTCGGGGGCAAAGAAACTCAAAGTTTTATTTTTGCTGCAATCTGCACCCTTTTATCAAAAAAAACAAAACTTCCAGTTAAACTTAGAATGGATCGTGACGATGATATTCTGATAACTGGTAAGCGCCATGATTTTTATGCAGATTACGAAGTAGGTTTTAATGATCTGGGAGTTATTGAAGGATTAAAAATAAAACTTGCGTCAAGATGTGGAATCTCCCCTGACTTATCAGGTGCAATTAATTCTAGAGCTTTGTTTCATATTGATAATGCTTATTATCTTTCAAATGTTTCCGTTGAAAATTATCTTTGTAAAACTAATACATCGTCCTCAACAGCATTTAGGGGATTTGGCGGAAATCAGGGCATGATGATGATAGAAAATATCGTCGACAATGTTGCAAGACACCTAAGAAAAGATCCTGCAGAAATAAGAAAAATAAATTTTTATCAAAAAAATAAAAAAAACATAACTCATTATGGTATGAAAATTAAAGATAATGTTATTAATGAAATTTTTAGAAAATTAATTAAATCTTCAAATTATAAGAAAAGAAAATTAAGCATAAGAAAATTTAATTTAAATAACAAATATCTTAGAAAAGGACTTTCAATCACTCCTCTAAAATTTGGAATTTCATTTACCACAAAACATCTCAACCAGGCAGGAGCCCTAGTACATATTTATTATGCAGATGGAAGTGTTCATGTATCTACTGGTGCAATTGAAATGGGCCAAGGCACTTATACAAAAATTGCTCAATTAGTTGCTAATGAACTAGGCTTACCTTTTAATAAAATTAAAGTTTCCTCTACCCGCACAGATAAAGTTCCAAATACATCTGCTTCAGCAGCAAGCTCAACTACAGATCTCAATGGAGCGGCAGCAATAAATGCAGTGAATAAAATAAAAGAAAATTTAGCTTTATTTGTAAAACGAAAATACAAATTGAAAAGTGACAAGGCTATTTACAAAAACAGTACGGTTAAATTTAAAGAAAAAACTTTTTCGTTTAATTCATTAATAAAAGAGGCTTATCTTAATAGAGTTTCATTGTCTTCTTCGGGTTTTTTCAAAACTCCCAAAATACATTTCAATAACAAAACTTTTCTTGGCAACCCTTTTCTTTACTTTTGCTATGGGTCTGCAGTTTCTGAAGTTTTAATTGATACTTTAACTGGTGAAAATAAAATTTTAAGAGTCGATATACTTCATGATCAAGGTAGAGCAATCAATCCTGCAATTGAAAAAGGTCAGATTGAAGGAGGGTTTGTCCAGGGAGCAGGATGGTTAACCATAGAAGAAGTTAATTGGAAATCAAATGGGGAACTTACTACTCATTCGCCTTCGACTTATAAAATACCAGCTGTAAATGATATGCCAGAAAAATTTAATGTGGCAATTTTTAAAAATTTAAATAAAGAAAATGTGGTTAATAAGTCTAAGACAACAGGAGAACCTCCATTAATGTTGGCAATGTCTGTTTTTTTTGCAATTAAAGATGCAATTGCTTCGGTAGGAAATTATACAAAAATACCAGAACTTAATGCGCCGGCCACTCCAGAGGCAATCTTACTAAGTATAAAGGATTTAAAAAACAAATTATGAAAAATAAATTTATGCAAAGAGCAATAGAACTTTCAATCGAAAGTGTAAATATAGGTGGTGGACCTTTTGGAAGTGTTATTGTTAAGGAAAATAAAATTATTTCCGAAGGATCAAATGAAGTTACTTTGATCAACGATCCTACGGCTCACGGAGAAATTGTTGCTATACGTCAAGCTTGTAAAAGTTTAAATAATTTTAATCTTAGTGGTTGCGAATTATACTCAACATGTGAACCATGTCCTATGTGTTTATCTGCAATTTATTGGGCTCGCATTGATAAAATATATTATGCAAACACAAGAGATGATGCTCAAAAAATTGATTTTGACGATTCATTCATTTATTCAGAATTCCAAAAAAATATTAATAAAAGAAAAATTCCTATGATCCAAATGATGAAAAATGAAGCTTTAAAAGCTTTTAAATTGTGGGATAAAAAAACAGACAAAGTTAAATATTAAATGGAATTTTTACCCAACATATATAAGTGGATCGAAATTTTATTACGGTGGTCACATGTAATGTTTGCAATTCTTTGGATAGGTAATAGTTTTTTATTTAATTATTTAGATAATAAATTAGAAAAAAATACAAGCAGTAAGGAAGTGGATGCAGAAGGCATCTTACAACATAGTGGTTCGTTTTACCGTTTAGAAAGACTTAAGGTTGCACCTGAACAATTCTCTAAAAATTTAATTATATTCAAATGGCAAAGCTACCTAACGTTTATTACTGGAATACTATTATTGATAATTATTTATTATGCAAATTCAAATATTTTGATGATTGATAAAAGAGTAAATGAAAATATCACTCCTTTAATGGGAATAGCAATTTCGATTTTCTCTATAATAGGATCTTGGCTAATTTACGATCTTATCTGCAAGTCTAAATTGATAAATAACAAAATAATTTTTCCAGTAGTATTACTCATTATTGGAGCTGTTATTTCGTTTTGTCTGACAAAAGTTTTTGGACCAAAATTCGCATTTTTGTCTGTTGGGGTTATTTTGGGATGTATAATGTTTTTCAATGTTTTTTTTGTTATTATTCCGAATGGCAGGAACATTACTTCCTCAGCTTTAAGTAAAAAAGAGTTTGATTTAAATTTATCAATTAGCGCTAAAATACGTAGCGTACATAATAATATTATCACTTTTTTAGTTCTTTTTGTTATGTTGAGCGGGCACGCTTCGTTTATTTGGGTCAGTCAGTACAATTGGATTATATTATTGTTATTAGCAATTATTTTAGGATTTATCCGTCACTTTTTTAACTTAAGAGCAAAAAAAAAATTTAAGTTCCTTCTATAATTTGTAAATTTCTTTTTACAGAGCCTCTTAAAATATTAAGAGCCTCTTTATACTCGTCTGAATTGTAGCATTTTTCTGCATCTGAAAAATTTTGAAACTCAACTATTACTGTTCTTGGTGATTGATTTCCTTCAAGGGTTATATTTTTTCCACCTCTTACAAGAAATTTTCCAGAATATTTACCAATGACCGTAGTTGCCTTAACTGCATATTTTTTCAAAGTTTCCATATTTTCAATTTTTTCGTATACTGATAACCAATATCCTTTCGGCATAAATTTTCTCCTTTTTAATTAAGTTTTTTTTAATTATGATAACAGAATTAATATGTCTGAAAAATTAATTGTTTCCTGGGACGAATATAATAATACCGTTGAAAAATTAGCTATCATGATTCATGAGAGCGGTTACAAGCCTACTTTACTTGTAGGCATAATGCGCGGTGGCGCTCCCATGATAGATCTTTTGAGTAGGGTTTTTAAATTAAAATGTTCATATTTAGCAGTTGAAAGCTACAGTGGAAAAGGTATTGAGGATGAACAAGGAAACATAGTATTTTCTAGGGAAATGAGTTCAATTGCCAAAAATATGGGTGGAAAAATACTTTTATGTGATGACCTTTCAGATACAGGAATCACTTTAAATAAAAGCGTTGACTGGTTAAGAAAATATGAGCCAATCAAAGACAAAATTGAGGATATAAAAACAGCGACTTTATGGAAGAAAAAGAAATCAACCTTTGAGCCAGATTATTGTGCCGTGAGATTAAAAGATAACCCTTGGATTGTGCAACCATTTGAGCATTACGAAGAAGTTAGAATTGAAGACATAAAAAAGAAACACAACAAATAAAAAAGGGCCAGAATAAATCCGGCCCTTTCTATAAAAAATTTAAATTTTTTAGCTAAGCTACAACGAAACTTATTACACTCGCTATTGCTATTACCCAAATAGCTGGATTTACGTTTGTTTTTCCTGTGCAAATTTTAATAGCAGCATAAGAAATAAACGCTAGAGCTATTCCGTGAGAAATTGAGTACGTAAATGGCATCGCTATCATTGCGAGGACAGCTGGTCCTGATTCAGCAATGTCATCCCATTCAATATCTACAATATTACGAACGAAAAGAGTTGCAATATAAATTAATGCAGCTCCATCAATTTCCTTTGGAAGGCTTGTCGCTAATGGTGCAAAGAATAGACATAATAAGAATAGAATTCCTATAACAAGCGAAGTCATGCCTGTTCGTCCACCTGCTTTTACACCGGCAGCTGATTCAACATAAGTGGTAACTGTGCTAGTACCTAATACGGCCCCCACAACAGTTGATGCACTATCTGAAAGCATAGCTTTATCAATGTCTTGGATTTTTCCATCTTTTCCAATCTTACCTGCAACATTCGCAACGCTCGTTAAAGTTCCAGCAGTATCAAAGAAGTCAATGAAAAACAGAGTAAAAATTACTGTTACCATTGAAGCTGATAGCGCAGCACCTAAGTCAAATGCAAACAAATGAGTCATTGGAGGTGGAGCAGAAACAACGCCATTAAATTGGCCTAAGCCAGTGACCCAAGCAATGGCACTAAAGGCAACAATTCCGATAATTATGTTTCCTTTAATTTTCATTTTCTCCATTACGATCATTGATATGAATGCTCCAGCACCCAAAAGAGTCAAAGGATTACCTAAATTACCTAGTGTAACAAGTGTAACAGGATGATCCGCTGTTAGTCCCATAATTTCAAAACCAATTACTCCTAAAAACAAACCTATCCCAGCACCAATTCCAAGTTTTAAACTTTTTGGAATTGAATTGATAAGCCAAGCTCTTATTGGGGTCAGCGAAATTATTAAGAAGACTATGCCGGCTACTAATACAGCTCCAAGCGCTTCGGCTGGAGTGTACTTCATTCCTAAACAAACACCATAAGCGATGAAAGCGTTAATTCCCATTCCTGGTGCAAGTCCAACAGGCCACGTTTTGGCGTAAAAAGCAGCAATAAAACAGGCTAATGCAGTAGCAAGAGCTGTCGCTGTGAAAACGCCGCCAAAGTCAAATCCGCCATCAGCAAGAATGACTGGATTGAGAAACATAATGTAAGCCATAGTCAAGAATGTTGAAACTCCTGCTAACACTTCTGTTTGAAAATCCGTTTTATGTTTTCTATAGTCGAAATATTTATCCATCATAAATATTTTCCTCCTCTAATGGGGGCAAAGTAGATGATTCGTAAATCAAAAGCTTTAATTAATTTGTTAATTTTTTGGTAATATACAACCTAAAAGTTTATATAAGATTTTACACTACATGTTATTCTAAATCAGGTTGAAATTATGAAGAATCTTTTTTCGTTAATTTTTATATTTGGTCTGTTTTTTATAATCAGCTGTCAAACAATTGATAAAAAAACTGAAGAAATAATTAAAAAAGAAAATGAAAAATTAAGCAAATTTATTGGCCAGCCTGAAAGTGAACTTAAAATTGTAATGGGTAATCCTGATGATGAAATTAAAAATGATAAAGGTATAAGATTTCTGATTTACGATTCAAAAAAATATGCAATTAAATGTCAAAGAAAGTTCGAGGTTGATGAAAGAAGAATGGTTATTGGATTTTCTTCCAAAGGTTGCTTTTAAATTGTTTAATATATCAGAGTTGCAAAAAGTTTGTTATTTAAGGAAAAAATGGATAATAAATTTCACAAAGTTATTAATATAAAATTTAGTATTAATTTACTATTTTGGTTTATTACATTACAAATATTTTCATTTTATTTTGTTTTTTTTACTTTTGCAGAAGCACCTAAAAATTATCTAAAAGGAAAATTTTTTGAAAGTATTGAAAACAGTTTTTTAATTGCGACCGAAAAAATGTTAGATGAAAGATTTAAAAAAACAGTAATTGTGATGTTGGCTAACGATCAAAACGGTGCCTGGGGTCTTGTGATTAATAAACAGATTGGTTCAATTCCTTTGAAACAGCTAATAAATATTACGGAAGATATCAAAAATGAAAAAAAAGGATTATATGATGTATCTATTCCCGTATTTTGGGGAGGACCAGTAGATAAAACAAGTATATTTATTTTACATACAGAGGATTACAAAGGTGAAACTACTGAAAATTATAATGGTTTTTCGATAACTAGAGATTATCAAGTTTTGTTTGATATAGCTGAAAAGAAAGGACCCAAAAAAAGTCTTGTCATTCTCGGATATAGTGGCTGGGGGAATGGGCAACTAGAAGGTGAAATGGATTACTCAGAGCATTGGGTATTATCGGAAATTGATGTTGATATAATTTTTAAAGAAGAATTAAATAACAGATGGTTAAAAGCATACGAGAATAGTTTTATTCGTTTATAAAAATTATTAAAAAAAGATTTAATGTACAATTTTTTTTTTAAAGTTGGCGATCCCGCCGGGAATCGAACCCAGATCTGATTCTTAGGAGGAATCCGTTATATCCATTTAACTACGGGATCATTAATCAAACTTAACATTTTTATTTAATGTTTTCTAATTTTTTTCTAAATTTATCATCAGCAGTAAAATAGTGACCATCTTCATCATGAATTGAGGTTCCACTGCTATGAAATTGTTTAATATGATCAATAAACTTTTTTATTTCAACCTTAACAGTATTTCCTGAATCGCCCTTTAAAGATATCTTTTTCACTAAAAAATTTCTTTATTAATGTAATATTATATTATGAAAAAAGTATTTTCAGTAGAAGAAATTAAGGAAATAGAAACACAAGAATTCAAGAAAAGAAAAGGAAATTCCTTCTCTCTTATGGTTGATGCTGGTACCAATTGTGGAAAAAAAATAGCAAAACTAATACAAAAAAAACCAGTTATTGTAATAGCTGGCCACGGTAATAATGGCGGGGATGGATTTATTATTGCAGAATATTTAAGAAAAAATAATTTTAAGGTTGAAGTGTATTGTTTAAATGAAAGATTTTACAAAGGCGATGCTGTAAAAGCTATTAAAAGACTTAAACTTAAACCCAAAAATATTTCAAAATTTAAAACTAGCAAGAATTCAGTTTTAATTGATTGTTTATTTGGAACGGGTTTGAATCGACCAATTGTTGGAAAATTAAAGTCAGTTATTTTTAGAATGAAAAAAGCCAGCAAAATTATATCTATAGATATTTCATCTGGAATAAATGGAAATACCGGAAAGGTTTTAGGATGCGCAGTTAAAGCTCATACGACATTAGCGTTGCATGCAAAAAAAATTGGGCATACTTTAAATCCAGGCAAGAGATATTCAGGAAAAATTATAGTTGTTGATATTGGGATATCAAAAAAATTCAATTACAGCTAAATCTGTACAGGGTTATTTATGACTAGAGGCGGCTTAATCGCCGCCTCTTTCCATATGTATTTATTTTATTTCAATAACTTTTGGTTTTTGAGCTTCAGGGATGATTCTTTCGAGAGAGACTTTTAAAAGTCCATCTTTAAGTTCAGCTCCTTTAACTTCACAGTTATCTGCAATTGAAAAAGATTTTTTAAAGTATCTTTTTGCAATACCCTTATATATTTTTCCATTATCTTTTTCTTTTGCCGTTTGGTTTTTGACTGATTCAATACTTAACTGACCATCAGCAAATTCAACTTTTATATCCCTTTTATTGAATCCTGCTAAGGCAACTTCAACATCGTACTGATTTTCACCAGTTTTTACAATGTCGTAAGCTGGATAGCTAGATGATGTATTGAAAAAATCATCTTCAAACATTCTTTCAAAGTTATCAAACATCGAATCAAAACCAATTGTTACTGGTCTTAATTGATTAAATATAGAAAGTGCTTTATTCATAGTTTTCTCCTTTCATTAAGCAAGTACTATACGTAAATCCCATTAAGGCGACTTACATATTTTTATTTAGTTAGGATTTGAAAAATTTCAAGACTCAATTAGTTTTTTATTTCTGCTGTTTTTAATATGTAACTAAATTCTTCGGCAAGTTCTTTAATAGAATTATCACGACCACTTGGACCACCATGTGACGCGGCTTTCATTTTGCATTTAAGCAATTGTAAATTTTTGTCATCTTTTAATTCTCTTAGTTTAGCTATATATTTTACTGGCTCCGAATACAAAACACGACTATCAAATAAAGAAGTTGTAACAAACATGGGAGGATAAGAAGTTTTTCTTAAATTATTATATGGAGCGTAAGATAAAATAGATTCAAAATATTTTTTATTTTTAATTGGATTGCCCCATAATTCCCATTCGGAAGGAGTAAGTGGTAATTTTTCATTTAGCATTGTCGTTAAAGGATCACAGAATGGAACTAAAAGTAACATTGAAAAAAATAGTTCAGGAACCATATTTGCAACTGCTGAACCCGTTAAGCCTCCTGCGGAACCACCTAAAAAACAAATTCCACCTTTAAAAGTATATTTTTGTTTAATTAAATAATTACAACAAGAAATATAATCTTTGAAGGTGTTGATCTTTTTTGAGAACTTCGATTCTTCGTGCCAATGATCTCCAAGTTCACCACCTCCTCGGACATGTGCTATTGCAAATATTATACCTCGATCGACCAAACAAAATCGTGAAGCACTAAAAGAAACTCCAACCGAGTGTTTGTATGCACCATAAGCATAGAGAACCATTTTAGATTTGCCATCTAGCCTTATATCTTTTCTCCTAACTAAAGTAATTGGTATCATTCTACCATCATGAGACTTTGCTTTTAATCTTTCCACAACATATTCATTGGGATTATGACCAGATGGTATCTCAATTTCTTTAACAAGTTTTTTTTCTTTAGTAAGAATATCATATTCATATATTTTTCCTTGTGTTGCCATACTTTCCCAGGAAACTCTGATTCTTGTAGTATTCGTGTCTCGCTGCATTAACGAAGCACCAGGAGAACCAATTTGTTCATTTGAAATTCTAATTTCTTCTTCTTTATTTGTTTTTAAATCTCTTATAAGAAGTCTAGGAATAGCGTTCGAACTCTCTCCTCTAATAATATAGTTATCTAAAAAATTAAAACCACCTATGATAGTTCCTTTCTTTGCTGGAATATATTCTTCAAATTCACTTAGATTATCTTTTTTGCACCTTAAAATTTTATGATCTCTAGCATTTTTGTTAGTATGTAAATAAAAGTAATCTTTCCAACTATCGATAGAGTAACGAACATCTTTTTCGCGTGCTAAAAATAATTTTGGTTTTATTTTACTTTCATTCGCAGGAAAAAAATAATTTTCAGTGGTTATATAATCAGATGTTGAAATTACAAAAAATTTTTCGTCCGAAGTAATTTCTATTCCACAAGTAAATGTTTCATCTTTTTCTTCGAATATTAATTCATCATTTTCAACAGGTGTATTTATAATATGTTTATATATTTTTCTTGCGCGGTGAAATTTATCTAACTTTGAATAAAAAAAACTCTTGTTATCCAAAGACCATGTAACGTTACCACTTGTATTTTCAATCTTTTCATCAAACACTTTATTTGTAGTTATATTGCGAATATAAATAATGTAATATTCACTACCAACTAGATCTAATGAATAACCGAGCAAGCTATCATTGTAGGATACATCAACAGTTCCAAGACCAAAATACTCAGATCCGTGTTTCTCTTTTTCTAAATCACCATCAAAAACAATTTCTTCAGGTTTAGAACCATCAATCAATTGTCTTAATTTTTTTCCATAATTTCCTTCTGCAGTAGTTTCTGTCCAATAAAAATATTTCTTATCTTTAAATTTCAAAGAAGTATCATCTAATTTAATTTTAGATTTGATTTCATCAAAAAGTTTATTCTGCAAACTTTTGCAATCAGTAAAATAATGTTCGGTTATATTATTATTTTCTTCAATATATTTCCTAACCTCTGGTAGTAGTTTGGTGGAATCTTTTAAAACTTCTAAAATATTTGGTTGATCTATCCAAGCATAATCATCGTTAATTGTTATACCGTGGTAATTTTTACTAGTCCTTTCCTTTCTTAGTTGTGGTAATTTCATAAAGGTTTTTTATATGAATATTTTTGTTACTGGAATAATAATCTTTGTCATAGTTTATTTAATTCTTAATTGGTTTGCAAAGTCTAGTAATCACAAAATAGCTAAAGGAGTTAGAAATTTAATTATAATCATATCTCTTATTTTAGCTATCATACTGTTAATAGGAGGTCGATTATTAGTTTCACTGCCATTATTTTTTTTGGCAATGAGTGCTTTAAAAATTAAGGGCCTTACTGCATTTCAAATCTGGAATCTTTGGCGCGTCTTAAATTATCTTAGAAGTACCGGAAGATTTTCCTATTTTGGCCAAACCAGTCAAGCAAGACCATCAAGCAATTTATCCTTAGATGAGGCTTACAAAATTTTAGGTATAAAAAATGGATGTTCAAAAAATGAAGTTATTAAAGCATGTAATAATTTACAAAAAAAACTTCATCCAGATATGAATCCTAATTCTAATACCGAACATCTAAGTAAAATAATAAACGAAGCTAAGGAAACTATACTAAAAAGCGACTTTAGTTAATTTATAAGTTCTAAAGCTTTGTTGTACACATTATCTATACTTATTTTTCCAAGCGTGTCATGAGTAGTTGATTCTATGGTTTCTCCTTCTGGAACAAGAATTGAAATATTTTTATTGTAAAGACCATATGCGGCAGGCGGGCTATCAATAAATAACATAAGAGTTTTTAATCCTAATCCAGCAGATAAATGTGCGAACCCAGTATCGTTAGAAATGCAAAATTTACATGAGGCAATTATAGGTATTATTTGTGCAATAGTCATTTTAGAAAAAGATATGCAATTTTTTCCAATTGAAGAATTCATAATTTTTTTGATTAAATCTTCGTCGTTCGGTCCTGCTGCTAAAAAAAATCTACACTTAAATTTTGAATTAAGATTTTCAAATAACTGAATATAGTTGTCGATTGGCCATCTTTTTGTAGGACCACTAGCAGAGATTCCACATATCAAATTTTTTGTTTCATCAGTAATACCATATTTTTTTTTTGCACATTCTTTTTCATCTTTATTAAAATAAATTTTGGATTGAGATTCAATTTCAACTTTTAGTGTTTTTTCTGTAAATTCTTTTGCAGTTTTAAAAAAATTTTTACCTTTTTTTGAAAAAAATTTGTAATGAAAACTATCTTTAATACCCGAAAGTTTGGAAATTAAATAAAGTCTTATCGAGTCACTAAAAATATAAGATTGGTCAAACTTTTTAGGTTTGATTTTTTTTATAATATTAAAAAAACCTTTTATCTCTTTTTTATCTAAGATAATAACCTCTTCAATATGCGGATCATTTTGTAATATAAAGTTTGCGTGTGTATTTCTTTGAGCTACAACTGTAACTTTATTATTAATTTTTCTACTAATAGCGTGTATATTTGCTAATAGAATTATAAGATCCCCTAGGCCGATCGATCGTACAAATATAATGGTTTTTTTCATTTTTTAATTTTATTATAGTTTCTTAATAAATAAATTAGTTAAAAACATGACCAAACTACTAGAAGGTATATTTGCCGCTACAATTTCACTTCTCAACGAGGACTTGTCACTTGATATAAGTGCGACTATTGAACATGCACTAAATGTAGATAGACAAGGAAGTGGTTTGGCCTTTCTAGGATCAACTTCTCAAAGCCAATTACTTTCTATTCAGGAAAAAAAAGATTTAATTAAAGAAATTTCAAAGCACAAATTTCAAAATCAAGTAATAGTTGGAACTGGGTGTAATAGTTTGAAAGATACTATAAATTTAATGCGTCATTCCATAGAGTTTGGCCACAGAAATTTTTTAATTGGAAACCCCGCATATTTTCATAACACGGATTCGGGTGTTTATAATTTTTATTCTAATATAATTAAAGCAGTGCCAGAAAGTCGAATTGTACTTTACAATTTTAATAAATTAATGAATTTTACTTTTGATGTAGATTTGGTCCAAAGACTTATAGACGATTATAGTGATAATATCATAGGGTGTAAGGATTCAAGCTCTTCAGTCTGGAATAAAATGAAATTTCCATCTTCTTTCAGCATGTTTGTTGGAACTGAAATTAAATTAATTCAAAATTTATCACTTGGTGGAGCGGGAGTCATATCGGCCACTACAAATTTGACTCATAGTATAGCGAGAGAAGTTTTTGATAATTTTAAAAATAAAAAAATAGACAATAGTCTTTTTGAAAAATTATGCGAGATTCGTAAAGCCTACGACGAGACTGGAAATTTAGTAACAGCCCTTCACTACTCTCTATCGCTTAGCGACAAAAGATATAAAAATTTACTGCCTCCCTTAATTACTTTAAATCAAGAAAAACAAAAAGAATTATTAGATAAATTAAAAGAATTAAATTTTTTTCCAAGAAAGAATATTGCGGCTTAAATTATGCTACTAGCAAAATTTCTAAACAATCTTTTTAAAGAAGGAGGACTTGAATTAATAGATGCAAATTCAAAAAAGTATGTAATTGGAAATCCAAAAGAAGAAAAACCTTTAACATTAAAATTATTTGATAAGTCGCTACATTATAAACTCCTATTTTATCCTGACTATTATTTTGGTGAAGCCTATACAGAGGGAACTTTAACTATAGAAAATGGAACTCTTACAGAATTTTTAAACATGGCATTACAAAATATTGGAAGAAAAGAGACTAATTTTTTTAGTGAGATATTAAATAATATTAGAGGATCGTACAGATATTTAACAAACTTTAATTTTATAAAAAAATCAAAAATGAATGCTGCTTATCATTATGATATTTCAGACGATTTATATGATTTGTTTCTAGATTCAAAGCGACAATATTCATGTGCCTATTTTAAAAATGATCGCGAATCACTGGAGACGGCGCAAAATAATAAAATTGACCACATCATAAAAAAATTAAATTTAAAACCTAATCACAAAGTACTAGATATAGGATCTGGCTGGGGATCTCTTGCAATAGAGATTGCTAAAAAAACACAATGTCAAGTTTTAGGTATTACTTTGTCCAAGAATCAATTTGCATATAGCAATAAAAAAGCAAAACAAATGAATATGGATAATCAGG
>AZHR01000002.1 GCA_000504625.1 alpha proteobacterium SCGC AAA240-E13 | reverse complement strand
TTGTGTGAGAACTGCAGTAAGACAAAATGCAAAATCAATAAAATGTTTGTACAGAAGGGATAGAGAAAATATGCCCGGTTCTGCACGAGAAGTACATAATGCAGAAGAAGAAGGGGTTGAGTTTATCTGGTTATCAAATCCAAAAAAATTTATTGGCACATCACAAATTTCTTCAGTGTTAGTAGAGAAGATGCAACTTGGTAAGACTGATTCATCTGGAAGAAAAAAACCTGAGGCTGTCCCAAATTCTGAATATGAAATGAAAGCGGATATGGTAATTAATGCCTTGGGTTTTGATCCTGAAGATTTACCAAAATTATTTAACTCCCCAGATCTATCTATCTCTAAATGGGGGACTATAAAGATCAATTTAAAAACTATGGAAACAAATCTTTCCGGCGTTTTTTCCGCAGGAGATATAGTCAGAGGAGCGTCCTTGGTTGTTTGGGCAATTAGAGATGGTAGAGATGCAACTATATCAATTCAAAAATATTTAGAACACAAGCGGAGCAAAAATGTAAAAGCAGCATAACAATGAATCTTTATAAAAAAAATTTAAAAAAATTAACCGAAGCTAACGCATACTATCCAAGTCTTGAACATGACGCTTGTGGGGTTGGTCTTGTGACTTCAATGAAAGGAGAAAAATCAAGAAAAGTAGTGGAGTATGGCATACAGGCGTTAAAAGCTGTTTGGCACCGTGGAGCAGTAGATGTTGACGGCAAAACGGGGGATGGAGCTGGAATTCATATTGAAATTCCAACAGATTTTTTTAAAGAAAAGATAGAGAACTATGGCCGCCAATACCATGGTGGAGCGATTTGCATTGGAATGATTTTCTTGCCTCGAAATGATTATAGCTCTCAAGAAAAATGCAAAGCATTGATCGAAACGGTACTTTTAAGCAAAAATTATTATATTTATAGATGGAGACAGGTTCCAATTAATACTAGTGTTCTTGGAGTTAAGGCTGAAAGTAATCGTCCTGAGATTACACAAGTAATTTTTAAGTCAAACAATAAGAATTTAATAGGAGAAGAACTCGAAAGAGATTTATTTGCTATTAGGAAAAGAATTGAAAAACAATCTGATATATTGCACCTAAAAGATTTTTATATTTGTTCCTTTAGTTCACGTTCGGTTATTTACAAGGGAATGTTTTTGGCAGAGGCGTTATCTGAATTTTATCCCGATTTGATGGATAAAAGATTTATTTCAAGATTTGCAATTTTTCACCAAAGATATTCAACCAATACATTTCCAAGCTGGGATTTAGCTCAGCCATTTAGAACATTGGCTCATAATGGCGAAATTAACACTCTCAAAGGAAATATAAATTGGATGAAAATTCATGAACAAGATATGAAAAGTGAATTGTTTGATGATATTGAATCATTGAAACCAGTTATTAAGCCTGGCAATTCTGACTCAGCAGCACTAGATAATGTATTTGAATTACTAGTTAGGTCAGGAAAATCTATCCCATTAGTAAAACTTATGCTTATTCCAGACGCCTGGTCAAAGAGAAGAAAAACAATTCCAAAAGCTCATCAAAATCTATTTAATTTTTTAAATAGTACAATTGAACCTTGGGATGGACCAGCAGCTATTGCAGCGACCGATGGAAAATGGGCTATTGTAGCTACGGACAGAAATGGACTTCGTCCATTACGTTATACTGTATCCACTGATATGCTTTTATTTGCAGGATCTGAAACTGGAATGATACCAATATCAAATGACAAAGTAATTTCTAAAGGAAGACTTGGACCTGGACAAATTATTGCCGTTAATTTAGACAAAGGAAAATTTTTTAATAGTAAAGATATTAAAGACTATATCTCAAAAGATTATAAGAGACATAATAAACAAATCCTTGATCTTGATAAAAAATTTGGCATTTCAAAAGAAAAATTTATTTACTCTGGCGATGAATTAAGACGCAGACAATATTTGGCTGGGATGAATATTGAAGACTTGGAACTTATTTTACATCCGATGGTAGAAGAAGCAAAAGAAGCTGTTGGTTCTATGGGTGACGACACTCCTGTTGCAGTATTGTCACAAAAATATAGACCTCTATCACATTTTTTCAGGCAAAATTTTAGTCAAGTTACAAATCCACCAATTGATTCACTAAGAGAAAATGAAGTTATGAGTTTGAAAACTCGTTTTGGAAATCTTGGAAATATTCTTGATTTTGAAAATTTAACTAAAGACAGTATTTATGTGTTAGAAAGCCCAATTTTATCTAATTCTCAATTTGATAAATTTACAGTGTTTTTCAAAAATAAACTTAAAGTTTTAGATTGTACATTTGATGTTCAAAATAATTTAAAAAAGAGATTAGACCAATTATGTTCTGAGGCCGAAATTGCGGTCCGGGAGGGGTGTAAGCATTTAATTTTAAGTGACAAAAAAATTTCTGAAAAGAATGCAGCAATACCAATGATTTTTGTATTTGGAGCAATAAATTCAAAACTAATTAATTTAGGTATTCGAGGTTTTGTTTCAATTAATGTTCAAACAGGAGAAGCTCTGGATACACATTCTTTTGCAGTTTTGTTAGGAATTGGAGCGACGACCATTAATCCATATTTAAGTTTTGATTCAATTTATCAACGATATGAAAAAAAATTATTTGGCAAACTTAATTATGAAGAATGTGTCCGACGATATATTAAATCTATAGATAAAGGTTTGTTAAAAATTATGTCTAAAATGGGCATTTCAGTATTGAGTTCCTACAGAGGTGGATGCAATTTTGAAACTGTAGGACTAAGTAGAGCAATTGTAACTGAATATTTTCCGGGTATGATTTCTCGAATATCTGGCATAGGTATTTTCGGGATCGAAAAAAAAATAAAAGAACTTCACAAAAAGGCTTTTCAAAAAAATGTATCAATACTTCCAATCGGCGGTATTTATAAATATAGAAAAAATGGAGAAAATCATCAATATCAAGGTCAGCTGATTCACATACTACAACATGCAGTAACTGTTAATTCTTATGAGACTTATAAAAAATATGCTCAGGGTATATACAATTTGCCCATAATTAATTTACGGGATCTATTGGCTTTTAAAAGTTTAGGAAAACCAATTGACATTAATGAGGTTGAGTCCATAGCCAACCTAAGAAAAAGATTTGGAAGTGGAAGTATGTCTCATGGAGCTTTATCAGCAGAGGCTCATGAAACTTTGGCAATTGCAATGAATAGAATTGGAGCTGCTTCCTGTAGCGGAGAGGGAGGAGAAGATCCAAAAAGATTTGTTAAAATGCAAAATGGTGACAGTGCTAATTCAAGAGTAAAACAAATCGCTTCTGCAAGATTTGGAGTAACTATTGAGTATTTAAATAATTGTAACGAAATTGAAATTAAAATTGCTCAAGGTGCTAAGCCTGGAGAAGGTGGTCAATTACCTGGTTTTAAAGTTTCAAAAGAAATTGCAAAATTAAGACACTCAACAACAGGAGTTACTTTAATATCACCTCCACCCCATCATGATATTTATTCTATAGAAGATTTGGCTCAACTTATTTACGATCTTAAACAAACTAATCCCAACGCAAGGGTGGGCGTTAAGTTAGTAGCATCAACTGGAGTTGGAACGATTGCAGCTGGTGTAGCAAAAGCAAAAGCCGATGTAATTTTGATTTCAGGACATTCGGGTGGTACAGGTGCTAGTCCTCAGACAAGTATAAAACACGTCGGAATTCCTTGGGAAATGGGACTTACAGAAGCGAACCAAATTTTAACCTTAAATGGTCTTAGGCATCAAGTAACTTTGAGAACTGATGGAGGTATAAAAACTGGTAGAGATGTTGTTACTGCAGCTATGATGGGTGCAGAAGAGTTTGGAATTGGTACAACTTCTCTGGTAGCTATAGGTTGTATTATGGTACGTCAATGTCATTCAAATACTTGTCCAGTAGGTGTTTGTACTCAAGACTTAAATTTAATAAAGAAATTTACCGGAACACCTGAAAAAGTTGTTAATTTATTTACCTTTATTGCTCAGGAGGTTAGAGAAATTTTAGCTGAGCTAGGATTTAAAAATTTGAACGAAATTATTGGAAGAACTGATCTTTTAAAACAAGTAAGTATAGGCACATCCAATTTAGATGACTTGGATCTTAATCCATTATTAGTTCAAGCAGACTCCGGAGAAAATAAAAGATATTGTACTTCCAATATAATAAATAAAGTTCCTCCTGCCTTGGATGAAAAAATTTATGAGGATATAAAAAATTCTATTACTAAAAATAATAAAGTTCGAGCAAATTATAAAATTAAAAATATTCACAGAGCTGTAGGGACACGATTATCACATTACCTCTTCAAAAAATTTGGGAAAGAAGGTATTAAAGAAAATACTGTTGAAATTGATTTATCAGGATCAGCTGGTCAATCACTAGGAGCTTTTGGTATAAGAGGTTTAAAAATAAATGTTATCGGAGATGCAAACGA
The DNA here is from genome assembly GCA_000504625.1 of alpha proteobacterium SCGC AAA240-E13. Taxonomy (GTDB): domain Bacteria; phylum Pseudomonadota; class Alphaproteobacteria; order Pelagibacterales; family Pelagibacteraceae; genus AAA240-E13. Next base: position 96,911 of record AZHR01000002.1, on the reverse strand, counting down.
TTACGTTGGAAAAGGGCTTTCAGGAGCAACAATTGTTATAAAACCCCCTTCAGATAGTAACTTGACTAGTGAAGATAATACAATCATTGGTAATACTGTGCTTTATGGAGCTACTTCAGGGAAACTTTTTGCAGCGGGGCAATCGGGAGAAAGGTTTGCAGTTAGAAATTCCGGCGCAGAAGCTGTAGTTGAAGGTTGCGACTCTAATGGATGTGAATATATGACAGGTGGAACAGTAGTTATATTAGGTAAAGTAGGTGATAATTTTGGAGCTGGAATGACTGGAGGAATGGCCTTTATTTATGATTCAGATGGTGAATTTGAAAAATATGTTAACCCTGAATCAGTAATTTGGCAAAAAATCGAAAGTAAATATTGGACGGAATATTTAAAAAACATGATAGTACAACATTATGAAGAAACGGGATCTTCTCTTGCTAAGAGAATTTTAAATGATTTTGAATTAGAAAAAAATAATTTTAAGCAAGTTTGTCCAATTGAAATGTTAGATAAACTTAAATATCCAATAACTACCAAATCTTCAGTCAAAGCGGCTATATAATATGAGTAGTTTTAAATTATTTTGTTTTGGTTTTGGGCAAGTTGCTAAATATTTTGTTAGGCATCTTAATAAAAATAATATTAATTTTGAACTATTTGCAACCAATACTAAAGATACACAGTTTAAAGAATTTGATAAAATAAAATATAAATCTTACTTTTTTTACAATAATAAATTTGATCCAAATTTATTAGATGATTTGAATTCTGTAGACAAAGTTTTAATTTCTATTCCTCCAAAAAATCAAATAGATCTTGTTTTAAGAAATTTTCACAAAAATTTTGAAAAAAACAATTTTGATTGGGTAACCTATTTATCTGCAACAAGTGTTTATGGAGATAAAAAAGGAGGATGGGTTGATGAAAATACATATCTCAAGCCTTCTTCGGAAAAAGGTATTTCAAGACTGAATGCGGAAAAAAATTGGTTAAAATATCACAAAAATTTTGACTTACCCGTTCAAATATTTCGTCTATCAGGAATCTACTCAAATGAAAATAATGTTATAGCGCGACTTAAAACGGGTAAATTCAAAATTGTAAAAAAAGAAAATCATTTCTTCTCAAGAATTCACATCGAGGATATTGCGGGAGTTTTAACTTTATCTTTGAAAAAATTTATTCCAGGTGAAATCTATAATATTTCTGATAACTATCCATGTTCTAATGAAGAAATTGTAAAATATGCCGCAGATTTGATAAAAATAAATTTACCAAAGAAAGTTAACATAGAAGATTTAGAAAGTGAAAACTTAAAAAGTTTTTATAAAGATTCAAAAAAAGTAAGTAATAAAAGAATGAAAAGTTTTTTTGGTTACCAATTAAAATATCCAACCTTCAAAGAAGGATTAAACATGATTAGAAATAATTTCGTTTAACTGCTTACATATCTTTTTTAAATCACTTTTTCTAGATAAACTGTGATCTCCACTTCTTATAGTAAATAATTTTTTTTCCGCTTTTTTAAAAATCTTTAATATTTTTTTTGAAAGATATATTGGCACCACTTCATCTTTGTGTCCATGAAACATTATAACAGGTATTTTTGAGTTAAATTTTAAATTTAAAACTTTATTTTTTTTACCATCCAAAAAAAGTTGTTTTGTCAAAGGATATGTATATTGACCTGATTCTAAATAATAAACCTCATTATTATTTATTAAATTTTTTATTTTTTTACTAAATTTAATCCACATTAATCTGTCCAAAAACTCAGGTGCCGATCCAATACCAATAAAGCCTATTATTTTATTTTTAAATTTTTTAAATAAATTAAGTGCTATCCAACTTCCCATACTTGAGCCAATTAATATTAGTTTTTTTTTATTTTTAGTTTTTGATTTAATAATGTGCTTAGCATCATTAGTCCATTTTGATATATTTCCCTTAATAAATTTTCCTGAAGATTTTCCATGTCCCGAATATTCAAACGTCAAAAATCCAATTTTTTTCCTTTTACAAAACTTACTAAATGTTGAAGGTTTTTCTCCCTCAATATCTGACATAAAACCGTGAAAAAATATGATGATTAAATCTTTTTTATGGTTAAGTAGTTGATATCTTATTTTTTTACTATTAGGTAAAGTAAAAAATTTAAATCTTTTGCTTGCCATTTAACATGACTATATAATTTAATTTATATGAATTCCAAAATGAAAATTTTACAAGTGATTCCAAAGTTAGGTTATGGAGGAGCTGAGACCGGATGTTATGATTTGGCACATTATTTGTCAGAACATAATTGTCAATCTTACATAATTACTAGTGGGGGTCCCCTACTCAAATATATTAAAAAAGATAAGGTAAAATTATTCAGACTTCCTGTACATTCAAAGAATCCGCTATTAATGATATTAAATTTTATTTTAATTACACTTATTATTTTATTTTTTAACATTTCAATTGTTCATGTAAGAAGTAGAGCGCCCGCCTGGTCTTGCTTATTTGCAACAAAACTTACTGGTAGAAAGTTTGTAACAACATTTCATGGCACTTATAATTTTAACAATTCTTTAAAAAAATTTTATAACTCCGCAATGATAAAAGCAGATCTTGTAATTGCTGGATCAAATTTCATTTTTTCACATATTGTTGAGAATTATGAAAAATATCTTGATAAAAAAAAAAGAAAGCTTTTGGTTATTTTTAGAGGAATAAATACCGAGTATTTTTCTCAAAAAAATGTGTCAGATAAAAAGTTACAAAAACAAATTGATGAATGGAAGGTTAACAAAGATGAATTTGTTATTTTGTTACCGGGTAGGCTAACTCATTGGAAAGGTCAAATTGTTTTTATTGAAGCTTTAAATATATTAAATCAGCAAATGGATTGTAAACCTTTTTCTGCAATTATTTTGGGAAGTGATCAGGGCAGAACAGTTTATTATAAAAAACTTTTATCTTTAGTTGAAAAATACAGATTGAATAGAAAAATAAAATTTATTTCTTCCTGTAAAGAAATGCCGTTAGCTTATAAAATAGTTGATGTGGTGGTGTCAGCGTCAATTGAACCCGAGGCATTTGGTAGAATATCTGTTGAAGCACAATCAATGGAAAAACCAATCATAGCAAGCGAAATTGGAGGATCAAAAGAAACCATCGTGAAAGATAAAACAGGCTTATTTGTTAAGCCTAGTGATCCAATTGCATTAGCTGAAAAATTAAAAGAAATATTAAACTATGATTCTAACACATTGCAGCTAATGGGTGCGGAAGGCAGAAAAAATGTTTTAAAAAAATTTGATGTCGAAAAGATGTGTGGTTCTACTATTACTGAATATAAAAAGTTAATAAATAAATATTGAAATGCCTGATATAACATTTCCTGATGGAAAAATAATTAAGTTTAAAAATAATGTGAGTGGATTAATGATAGTTGAAACAATTGGTAAATCACTTGCAAAAGAGGCATGTGTTATAAGTGTTAACGGAAAACTAAAAGATTTAAATTACGAAATAAAAGAAAATTCATCTGTTAGGATTATTACTTCTAAAGACAAAGAAGGTTTGGAAATTTTAAGACATGATGCCGCTCATGTCTTGGCAATGGCTGTACAAGAATTATTTCCAGGAACCCAGGTTACCATTGGGCCTATTATTGAAGATGGATTTTATTATGATTTTTCAAGAAAAGAACCTTTTACTAAAGATGATCTTGAAAAAATTGAAAATAGAATGAAAGAAATTGTAGATAGAGATGAAATAACAAAACGAGAAGTTTGGAAAAAAAGTGACGCAATTAATCATTTTAAAAAAATCGGTGAACATTACAAAGTACAAATAATAGAGACTATTTCAAATGATGAAGAAATATCCATTTATCATCATGGAAAGTGGCAAGATTTATGTAGAGGACCTCATCTACTTTCAACTGGTAGAATTGGAAAAGCATTTAAACTTACTAAAGTTTCAGGAGCATATTGGCGCGGAGATTCAAAAAATGAAATGTTTCAAAGAATTTATGGAACTTGTTGGAATAATGAAAAAGATTTAAACAATTATTTAACCAGAATAAAAGAAGCGGAAAAAAGAGATCACAGAAAACTGGGTAAAGAAATGGATCTTTTTCATTTTAGGGAAGAGAGTCCAGGATCAGTTTTTTGGCACAGTAAGGGGTGGACTTTATTTTTGAAATTAATTGATTATATGCGAATTAAACAAAAAAACGCTGGTTATCAAGAAATTAATACCCCGGAATTGCTTGACAAATCCATTTGGGAAAAATCTGGACATTGGGAAAAATTTGGTGAACTTATGTTCACCTCTACCACTCCAGATGAAAAAATATTTGCAATAAAGCCAATGAATTGTCCAGGCTGTGTACAAATTTTTAACCGAGGTTTAAAAAGTTATAGGGACCTACCATTAAAAATGTCTGAATTTGGAAAAGTTCATAGATACGAACCATCGGGGGCATTACATGGCTTATTAAGAGTAAGAGCATTTACCCAGGATGATGCACATATTTTTTGTACAGAAGAACAAATTACCCAAGAATGTTTAAGTGTTACAAATTTAATTTTAGAAATCTATAAGGATTTGGGGTTTACAAATATAATATTAAAATATTCTGATAGACCAGAAGTTAGAGTTGGTGACGACAAAGTATGGGATAAATCAGAAGCCGCTTTATTAGAAGCAATTAAAGCCTCAAAATTAGAATATAGCGTTAATAAAGGAGAAGGAGCATTCTATGGTCCAAAAATTGAATATATACTAAGAGATGCGATTGGAAGAGATTGGCAATGTGGAACACTTCAAGTAGATCTTAATTTACCAGGTAGATTAGGTGCAACTTTTATTGATAAAGACGGATCAAAAAAAATTCCAGTCATGTTACATAGGGCTTTGTTTGGTTCTTTAGAGAGATTTATTGGAATATTGATTGAACACTATGCTGGCAAACTTCCATTATGGTTGTCTCCGGTTCAGACAATTGTCTTACCTATATCTCAAGATTTTGATGATTATGCAAAAAAGGTGTTTGAACAATTAAGGAAAGCAGGTATAAATTGCGAGGTGGATTTAAAAAATCACAAGATAAACTACAAGATCAGGGAACATTTTCTTGCTAAGATACCTCTACTTTTAATTTGTGGAAAAAAAGAATTAGATACAAATACTATTACAATAAGAAGACTAGGCTCTGAAAAACAGGAAACTATTAACCTTGATAAAGCTATTCGAGACATTTCTTCTCAAAATAAATTTCCTCTAAACTAAGTGGCAGTATTTAAACAAAAATACTTTCAAAGAAGAACAAGAGATAGGGGTCCTAGAGCCAATCAAAGAATCAATTCACTTGAAGTTCAAGTTATTGGAAGTGATGGAAAAAATTTGGGTATTCTTTCTACTAAAGAAGCATTGCATATAGCGCAAGAGGAAGGTTTAGATTTAATCGAAATTTCTCCCAACGCAAAACCTCCTGTTTGTAAAATAATTGATATGGGTAAATATAAATATGATTTACAAAAAAAAACAAATAAAGCTAAAAAGAAACAAAAAATCTTAGAATTGAAAGAAATAAAACTTAGACCAGGTACGGAAATTCATGATTACAATTTTAAAATAAAAAATGCACACAAATTTCTTTCAAGAGGCAATAAAGTAAAATTTACGGTTAAATTTAGAGGAAGAGAAATGCAACATCATCATCTTGGAAAGGAACTATTGAAGAGAGTTGAAGACGATGTAAAAGAAGTTGGTAAATTAGAACTTAGTCCAAAATTTGAAGGAAGACAAATGACAATGGTAATTCAACCTCTTTAATAGCAAATATTAGTTATTGTAAATTAATTATATTGTTAGTATAAACTGCCAATTATTTTTATGCCTAAACTAAAAACTAAAAGTTCAGCAAAAAAAAGATTTAAAATAACTGCTAGAGGCAAAGTGATAATGCCTCAAGCAGGTAAAAGACATGGTATGATTAAAAGAACAAATTCACAAATTAGAAAACAAAGAGGTACAACGATAATGTCCAAGCAAGATGCAAAAATAGTTAAATCATACATGCCTTATAATTTAAGAGGTTAAAATGGCACGAACAAAAAGAGGTGTTACAAGTCATGCAAAACACAAAAAAGTATTAAAAGCTGTAAAAGGTCAGTGGGGTAGAAGAAAAAATACTATTCGAGTTGCAAAACAGGCAATGGAAAAAGCTCTTCAATATGCTTATAGAGATCGAAGAACAAAAAAAAGAGTATTTAGATCATTATGGATACAAAGGATAAATGCCGGTGTCAGAGCCGAGGGTATTACTTATTCTAAATTTATTAATGGACTAAACAAGTCAGGAATTAAGTTAGATAGAAAAATATTAGCAGATATTGCTTATAACAACCCAGAAGTATTCAAATCTATTGTAAAAAAAGTACAATCCTCCCTTAACTAATAAGGGCATTTCTATTATCTTCAGTAAAGTAAAGAATCATTAAAAAGATTTTATTATGGAAAACTTTGATCAAATTAAATCTGATATTCAAAATAAAATAAAAAATATAAATGATAGAAATTCTCTAGATTTAGTTAAAAGTGAAATTTTTGGCAAACAAGGGATAATTACAGAACTATTTAAAAAAATTGGAAGCTTGCAGCAAAACCAAAGAAAAGAATACGCTTCAAAACTCAATGATCTTAAAATAAAAGTAACAGAAATTCTTGAAAAAAAAATCATTGATTTTGATCAACTGGAAATAAATAAAAAACTCAAAAATGAAAAAATAGATGTAACTTTACCAGGTCGAACCTACTTTACAGGAAAAATTCACCCAGTTTCGCAAGTAATAGATGAAGTAACTTCTATTTTTTCTGAGATTGGTTTTTCTGTTGAAGAGGGACCTGATGTTGAAAATGAGTATTATAATTTTTCTGCACTCAATACACCTGAAAATCATCCAGCAAGAGATATGCACGATACTTTTTATCTTGATCATTCTAAAGATTTACTTTTACGAACACATACATCACCAGTTCAAATTAGAACAATGCTGAAGAGCAAACCACCATTTAAAATAATTGCTCCAGGTAGGACTTATAGACATGACAGTGATCAAACACACTCACCAATGTTTCATCAATTGGAAGGTCTTCATATAGACAAAAACGTTAACATGGGCCATCTTAAAGGCTGCTTATATTATTTTGTTAAGAAATTTTTTGAAGTTGAAAAAGTAAAAATAAGATTTAGACCTAGTCATTTTCCTTTTACTGAACCATCAGCAGAAGTAGATATTGGATATAAAATTCAAGACGGAAAAATTAAGATTGGTGAAGGTAATAAATGGTTAGAAATTCTTGGTTGTGGAATGGTACACCCTATTGTTCTAAAAAATGCAAAAGTAAATCCAAAACAATACCAAGGGTATGCTTTTGGTGTAGGAATTGATCGATTGGCTATGTTGAAATATGGAATCAACGATCTCAGAGCTTTTTTTGAAAATGATATTAGATGGTTAGAGTTTTATGGATTTGATCCACTTGATGTTCCAACAAATTATAGAGGTTTAAGTAGATGATAACTTCTTTATCATGGATAAAAAATCATCTGGCTACTAAAGCAAACTTAAATCAAGTAGTAGATCGGTTAACAGAAATTGGATTGCAGGTAGAAAATATAAAATCATCAAATGATAATTTAGATAATTTTATTGTTGGTAAAATTGTAAAATCTCAAAAACATCCTAATGCAGATAAACTAAAGCTTTGTGACGTTGATATAGGTTCTGGAAATTTAGTTAAAGTTGTTTGTGGAGCTCAAAATGCTAGAGATGGACTATTCGCAGTTTATGCTCCTCTTGGTGCAGTTATTCCAAAAACTAATATGAAATTGAAAATAGCAAAAATAAGAGGAATAGAATCTCATGGAATGCTTTGTTCAGGTTACGAACTTGATGAATCTTTAGATAAAGAAGGAATTATTGAATTAAATAAAAAAGAAAAAAATATTGGCGATAAATATTTTAAAAACACTGAGGAAAAAACTATGGATATTGCTATTACTCCGAATAGACCCGATTGTTTGGGTGTTCGAGGTATTGCAAGAGATTTGGCATCCTCTGGTTTAGGTCAGTTAAAAAAACAACCTCCTATTAAAATAAATCAAAAATTCAAAAGCCCAATCAAAGTTTCTATAAAAAAAGAAAAAGACCAGGGCTGTGGTATTTTTGGAAGCGTATATATTAAAAATGTTAAAAATAAAGAAAGTCCAGATTGGCTTAAAAAAAGAATTATATCTTTAGGTTTGAAACCTGTTTCAGCAATCGTAGACGCTACCAATTATGTAATGTTTGATCTAAATCGACCTTTGCATGCTTACGATGCTGATAAAATTGATCAAGAAATTATTGTTAGAAACTCAAAAAAAGGCGAGTCTTTTGAAGCTTTAGACAATAAAAAATATACACTTCAAAACAATATGTGTGCAATAAGTGACAAATCAGGCGTTTTAGGTCTCGGAGGAATTATTGGAGGAACTAGATCAGGTACAGAATTTTCTACTAAAAATATTTTATTGGAATCTGCATATTTTTTTCCATCACCAATTAGAAAAACTTCTAAAATATTAAATATTGAAACTGATGCGAAATATAGGTTTGAAAGAGGTATAGATCCCGATTCTATAAAATTAGGCTTAGAACTAGGAATGTGCATGATACTGGACATGTGTGGCGGTGAAGCAAGCAAGTTTTCAATTGTAGGACAGATAAAGGATGAAAGAAAAACAATTGATTTAGAACGGGAAAAGTTTTTAAAAGTTATTGGGTTTTCAATTACTAGCGTAGAAATCAAAAAAATTTTATCCTCGTTAGGATGCTCTTTAAGAATGAGCGGAAAAAAAATGAAGGTTTTACCACCTACTTGGAGACCAGATATTAAGGAAGATATAGATCTTATAGAGGAGTTAACAAGAATTAAAGGTTACAACAAAGTACCGTTAATAAATCCTGAAAAAGAAAATATTAAAGATACCTTAAATTATAAACAAAAACTTTTTCACTTTGCCCAAAGATCTGTTGCTTCAAAAGGCTACACAGAGGCAGTTACCTGGTCATTTACAGATTCAAAAACGGACACTTTATTTTCAGAATTAAAAAGTGAGATTAAATTATCTAATCCAATTTCGTCTGATTTAGATGTTCTAAGATCATCTCTTTATTCAAATTTAATTATTAGTGCGAAAAAAAATATTCATAGAAATTTTGAAGATTTAATGTTGTTTGAAATAGGACCTGTTTTTAAAGGGAGCAGACCTGGAGAACAATCAACAATGATCGGTGCGATTAAAACAGGGAAATATTCTAGAAAAAATTGGATAGAGAAAGAAAGAAATTTTGATGTTTTTGACATTAAAAATGATGCACTAAGAACTTTAAATGAAGTTGGTATTGACAGTTCTAAGATAGTGGTGAGCAGTAGAACAAAAAAATGGTATCACCCAGGAAGATCAGGTTTGATAACATTGGGTTCATCTAGCGGACCAGAACTAGCATATTTCGGGGAAATTCACCCATCTATTATTAAAAAGTTAGATCTAAGAACTGATAATGTTTTAGGTTTTGAAATCTTTTTAAACAATGTACCCAAGTCAAGAAAAAAAATTAGAGAAGCAAAACCTCAATTTATTGTTTCTGATTATCAAAAAGTAGTTAGAGATTTTGCTTTTGTTATTGATGAAAAATATAGTTCTGGAGAAATTATTAGTTTAGTTAATACAATTGATAAAGAATTAATTAAAGAAGTAAAAATTTTTGATGTATATCAGGGAGATAATATTGGTGTTGGAAAAAAATCTATTGCTTTTAATGTAACTTTGGAACCTAAAGACAAAACTTTAAGCGAACAAGATATTGATCAAATAAGCAAAAAAATTATATTAGAAGTTCAAGAAACAACAGGCGCAACACTAAGATCCTAATGTCTAATAACAAAACTATACGCAATTTTTCGATAATTGCGCACATCAACCATGGTAAATCTACTTTGGCAGATAGATTAATTTATAGATGTGGAGGATTAAGTGACAGAGAAATGAAAGACCAGGTACTTGATACTATGGATATAGAAAGAGAAAGAGGCATTACTATAAAAGCTCAAACGGTTCGTTTGAATTATAAAGCAAAAGATGGAAAAAATTATATTTTGAATATTATTGATACTCCTGGACATGTTGACTTTAGTTATGAAGTGAGCAGATCATTATCCGCATGTGAAGGATCAATTTTAATTGTTGACAGTTCACAAGGAGTTGAAGCACAAACCTTAGCTAACGTATATCAAGCGCTTGACAACAATCATGAAATTATACCTGTACTTAATAAAATTGATTTACCTGCTGCGGATACTGAGAAGGTTAAAAAACAAATAGAAGAAGTAATAGGAATAGATATTAGTCACTCAATCAATTGTTCAGGAAAAACCGGTGAAGGAGTAGATGATATATTAGAGTCCATAGTCAAAATTTTGCCTTCACCAAAAGGAGATACAAAAAAACCACTAAAATGTTTATTGGTAGATAGTTGGTATGATAGCTATTTAGGAGTTGTTATTCTGGTGAGAGTCATCAATGGTATTTTAAAAAAAGGTATGGAAATTAAAATGCTATCTAACAATACTAAGCATGTAATTGAAAAAGTTGGTGTATTTACACCAAAACCCAAAGATGTAGACAAAATATTATCTGGAGAGATTGGTTTTATTATTACGGGAATAAAAAATTTGTCCGATACCAAGGTAGGAGATACGATTTGTGACTCATCAAATTCCATTGAAATACCCCTGCCAGGATTTAAACCAAGCAAACCAGTTGTATTCTGTGGATTATTTCCAGTTGATAATTCTGAATATCAAAAGCTAAAAGATGGTTTAGCAAAATTAAAACTTAATGATTCAAGTTTTTCATACGAATCTGAATCTTCAAGTGCACTTGGATTGGGTTTTCGGTGTGGTTTTTTAGGACTACTTCATTTAGAAATTGTTACTCAAAGATTGGAAAGAGAATTTGATATTAATCTAATAACAACAGCGCCAGGAGTGATATATAAGATTAACAAAAGAGATGGTTCTATTCTGGAACTACAAAATCCAACAAATATGCCGGAACCAACACAAATTATTTCAATAGAGGAGCCTTGGATTAAAGCTACTATAATTACTCCAGACCAATATCTGGGATCCGTGATTAAAATTTGTCAGGATAAAAGAGGAGTACAGAACAATCTTACCTATTCAGGAAATCGTGCAGTACTAAGTTACGAATTACCATTAAACGAGGTAGTTTTTGATTTTTATGATCGCATAAAATCAATTTCTAGTGGATATGCAAGTTTTGATTATGAAATAACAGGCTACAAAGAAGGAAATTTAGTTAAGATGGGTATACTAGTTAATTCGGAATCAGTTGATGCTCTATCTATGATTATTAATAAAGATTTTGCTCAATTACAAGGAAGGCTAGTATGTGAAAAACTTAAAGAACTAATTCCAAGACATAATTTCCAAATTCCTATTCAAGCAGTTATTGGTGGTAAGATAATAGCAAGAGAAACAATAAAAGGTTTTAAAAAGGATGTTCTAACTAAAATACACGGTGGAGGCGCCAGAGATAGAAAAAGAAAACTTCTTGATAAACAAAAAAGGGGAAAATTAAGAGCTAAACAATTTGGTAAAGTAGAAATACCCCAAGAAGCTTTTATTGGCGTGTTAAGAATTAATAAAGGTAGTTAATATATGAAAATTTATGACTGCATCACGTTTTTTCAAGAAACTTTACAAGCAGATTTGAGATTTAACATTTTAAAAGATTCAGTAGATTTCTTCGTAGTTTGTGAATCTAACTATGATCACAGAGGAAGGTTAAAAAAAATAAATTTTAATGTGGAAAAATACCCTAATATAAAAAACAAAATAATTCATCTGATTTTAAATGACCCTTTCCCTTCTAAAAATATACCTTGGGAAAATCAAGCCTATCAACGTGAACATATATTTAGGGGCTTAGAAAAAGCAGATAGTGATGATTTAATCATGTTTTCCGATCCCGATGAAATACCAAATCCAGAAGTTTTGAAAAATATAAAACTAGATAAAAAATACGCCATATTTATGCAAAAAATGTATACCTATAAATTAAATATTTATAATCAATACGAAAGTCCTTGGGAAGGAACAAGAATTTGTAAAAAAATTAATTTAAAATCAGTCGACTGGTTGAGACAAAAAGTAGTTAAAAAAAATTTAAAATACTCTTTTTGGCGACTAGATAAAGAACGTAGTATTCAAATTATTAATAACGGTGGTTGGCACTTTAATTATTTGCTTAAGCCCGAAGCTATTTCAAAAAAGCTTAAAAGTTTAGCAGAAACCAAATGGGATAACATAGAATATTTTGATGTTGAAAAGATAAGGAATAAAATTAATCAAAAAGAAGATCTATTTGATAGAGGTCATGTATATAAATTGGTGGATATCGATGATTCTTATCCAGAATTTATACTTCAAAATAAAGAAAAATTTAAAGATTGGATTGCTTAATGGATTACAGCAATGTTTTGTCTAGTGAATTCGTGGATTTAGATTTAGTAGCTAAAAAACAAAAAGAAAATTATATATCCGTTTATCCGTTTCCTCACATTACAATAAAAAATTTTTTTAATAATGAATTTCTAAATAAAGTACTGAACGAATTTCCTGATTTATCAAAATTACATACAACACAGGACTATAATAATCAGAATGAAGTAAAATTTGCAAACAATAAATATGATAATTTTCCAAATAAAATAAAATTTTTTTTTGATTTTTTAAATTCACACACTTTTTTAAATTTTTTACAATCATTAACTTCAATTAAAGAAACACTTATTGCTGATCCATATTTCAATGGTGGCGGATTGCATGAAATTAAAAGAGGCGGAGTTTTAAAAATTCACACAGATTTTAATCGTCATCCATTTTTAGATTTAGATAGAAGAATTAATGTTTTAATTTATCTAAATAAAAATTGGAAAGAAAGTTATGGAGGACATTTGGAATTATGGGATAAAAATATGGGGGTATGTGGAAAAAAAATTTTGCCTATTTTTAACATTATGACAATTTTTTCTACTACCGATTATAGTAATCATGGTCATCCAGATCCTTTAAACTGTCCTTCTAATTTATCTAGAAAATCAATTGCAACATATTATTTTTCTAAAGGAAGACCTAAAAATGAAATAATCAGCCAACATATGAAAAATAAAACTTATTTTAAGAACAGAACAGGTTTTAAAGGAGAAGTTTCTGAAAAGAAAGAATTATTCAGAAATATTTTAAGGAAATCAAATATTTATAATTATTTAAAAAAAATTGAAAAAAAATATTTTAGAACTGGAAATTCAGCCAAAAAAAGATCTGAAGATAATTAATTACTTAAATATTAGAAGATTAAATAAATTTTATTAATGGATTAGAAAATTAAATTTTAAGTATAAATTATTTTATTTATTTTTTTTTAATAATTTATTTGACTTATAAAATGCAGCTACTTTTGAGAAATAATATATACTTTGAGTAAATCTAAACAACATAAAGTTAGTTATTGATTTGGCAATATAGTTGGGTATTTTGTTTTTGAGTTTGTTAAATATTTCAAAATGTTTATTTATTTTAAAAAAATAATAAAATTCATCAAAAGTAAAATTATAATTTCTTATAAAAATACTTTTTAATACATTTTTTACTTTGATTTGACCATGAACATGCTGAACTTTCGTATCAAAAATTTGAATAATTGTTTTTTTATTTTTTATTATTCTTCTACAAAGTTCAAAATCTACATAATATAGAAAAAAATTTTCGTCAAATAATCCAAGTTCAAGTATATCTTTTTTCTTGAACAATATTGTAGATCCCAAAACAGTCTCTACACATACATCTCCTTCTAAATCCAATGTATCTTTTTTATTGTTCTTTTCAGGTAAAACACCTCCATTATAACTTAGTTTTGAATTTTTATCATAAAAGGTAGGTGATGTAATACAGCAGTTTGTATACTTTTTATGTGATTCCAATAGTATTGATATGTCTTTATTTGAAATTAAACAATCAGCTTGTAAATTCAAAATATATTCCGTATCACATTTTTTGATTGCTTGATTAGCTGCTTTTGAAAATCCAAAATTCTTTTTATTAAGAACGTATTTATATATTTTGTATTTTTCTTCGATCTTCTTTTTAAGAGAAACATTTCCCGCATTATCTACAATAATTATTTTAAAATTTTTTATATTTTCTAAACAACGAAATATTAGACTTGCTTCTTCTTCATAAAGTACAATTATAATTGTTATTTCATTAATAAGAAAATTCATTTCTATATTATTCTTAAAGTTCTAAAAATGTTTTTAACAATTTATCTTTTTCTGAAATAATTGGTTTTTTAACTCCCCAATTTATATTTAGAAATTTATCATTCCAAATAATTCCACTTTCTTGATTAGGATACCAATCCTCCGATAAAAAATAAATTACTATATTTTCATTTGCCAAAGAACTATAACCATGCGCAAATTCTTTTGGAATAATTAATGTTTCTCCAGAAGTTAACTTAAATTTGTAAACTTTACCAAAATTTTTACTATTTTTTCTAATATCTACTGCAAAATCATTAATAGTTCCCTTTAAAACAAAAATAATTTTGTGTTGAGCAAATTTTTTTTGAAAATGTAAACCTCTTATAACATTTTTTTTTGAGATTACTGTAATACATCTATTAAAATTGAATTTAATTTTTTTTTTTAATAATACTTCTATAAGATGTCCCCTAGAATCTTTATGAATCATCTGTTTTAGATTTTTTGGTTTATTAAGTTTGGATACTACTATCATATTTTAAACTATTCTTGGAAAGGGAACATGTATGATAAATTTTCCACCATTTTTTATGTATTGTCTTTCTTTTTTGAAAATTTCTTCTTTAAAATTCCAAGCACCTAAAAAAATATAGTCAACTTTATTTAATAAAGATTTATTGTACGATTTAATGTATATATGAGTACCCGGCATATATTTTCCAATTTTGTTTGGCGTTGTATCAAGAAAGTACTTTAATGTATCACTCCTGATATTACAAAAATTCAAAATAGTACTTGATTTTGCTGTCGCTCCATAACCTATAATTTGTTTCTTCTTCTTTTTTACTCCTAAAAAAATTTGTTTTAATTTTTTTTTCGAATTTTCAACCTTATTTTTAAATTTTATGTATGTTGAATATTTATTGATTTTATACCTCAATTCTTGATTTAACTGCAATTTTACCTTGTTATTGATTTTAAATTTATTATTTGAAATTTTCTTTATATAGTATCTCAATGATCCTCCATGAGTATCTAATTTTTCTATGTTAAAAACTTCTAATTTGTGTCTTTTAATTAAATTTTGAATCGATAATAAGGAAAAAAGATAAATATGCTCATTATAAAATTGGTCATAAGACACTTTTTTTAAACATTCTAAAAGGGAAGGATCCTCTATTATTAATATTCCATTGTCAGACAAAATGTGAACTATTGATTTAAATACTGAATTTATATCGTTGATATGACTTAAAGTATTGGCAGAATATATTAAATCAATATTTTTATTTCGTAATTTAATTTTTTTTGCCAATTTAATGTTCCAAAAATTTGCATAAGTTTTATATCCCATTTTTCTAGTGATTTTTGCTAAATTTTTACATGGTTCTACACAAATAACTTTTTTTTTGTCAAAATTTTTAACTAAAGAACCATCGTTGCTACCTATTTCTAATATAGAATTAGGATTATAGGTATTAACTAAATTTTTTGCTAATTTTTTAAATGATAATATCATTGTTTGAGACATAGAAGATCTATATGGATAGTTATCATCAAACATTATTTTAGATGGTACCTTATTTATAATAGATACAAGTTTACTTTTTGTGTTAAAACCTACTTCTAAGTGATAGAACAATTCTTTTTTTTTTCTAAATATATCTCTTTTTGTCAAATACTTGTTAGCAAGAGGTTGTTTTCCAAGATCTAAAAATTTTTTAATCATATTTAAAAAAAATGAAAAACAATTTTGCTAGGGAATGTATCAAGCAATATATAAACATCAATTTAATCAAAACTTTTAATACAATGTTCAAGTTTATCTATAGGCAAATATATATCTCCCATATCTTTTTGATTTTCATTAACTTTTTTTGTTTCTATCAATCTGTAATTCAAATTGTTAATCCGACTTATTCTTTTATATAGATTATTTTGAAGTGAGGAAGGTTTTATTTCAATAATATTTATATTAGGTTTACAAAATGCTAAATTTGTAAATGCAGCACCATGCGCCCCAACGATAAATTTTGCATTATTAAAAAGATAAATTTGTTCAAAAAAGGATAGTTCTCCAATTCTATATTTTGAAAAACCTAATTCTTTTAAAAAATTAAATACTTCATCATTATTTTGAATTTGACAATGAGTAAATTTGGAGTCCGTTCTATCAATATAAATTTTTTCACTATTATCAAAATGTTTTGCATATTGCAGATAGAAATCTCTTAGCCAGTAAATAATCCAACTTGGTAAAAATTCAAATTGATTTAGTATTAGCCCTTTGTGATACCAAGGATGGTCAACAGTAATAATTTCATCTGCCTTAATATGTCTGTTTATATTGCTATTTATAATTCTACTTTCATCGATTTTTAATACAGAAAGTGTTTTTTTTTGAAAATTTTGTAAACTTGAAATGTAAAAAAAATCTATTTCTTTTAAAGGGTAATGTTCCGAACACAGTTTTATTTTTGGTAAAATATCAAGCATCCAATGAGCATAATTTTTATTTCCGCTAGCCCCCTGGGCTAAAGAAAGAACTCTTCCGTTTATTTTTTTTTGAAGTCTCGGAGTTCCTTTTGTTAAAACTATATTTTCCTTCGCATCTTTTAGTTTGCCTAAAATTTGTTGATATGAAGCTTCGTTCACTAAATTATTTCCATCGATGATTGCAACATTCTCAATATAATCTGTATAGATTCTTCCATTACTAATTTTATAAGAATAATAACTTTTAGAACCCTCAATATCTGAAACTATATTTTTTATTTTTCTTTTGAGAATATTGTTAGAAGTAGTAATCTCTTTTCTATACTTTACTTTTCCATAAATTAGCATGAATACTAACTGAAAAATTTTTTTAAAATAAAATTGAATTTTTTTTTTTAATTTTATCATATAAGTATATTGACTTTAAAATATAAAAAACAAAATGAATAAACTACAATTATTTTACGCAATCAATAAACTCTCTAAAAATTTAGATTTACTAGATTATAAACTTTGTATCAATGATGTTTAAAACTTTTTATAAACTATTTTAAGTGATAAAAGAGATTTATACGAAAATTATGTTTTTGTTATGATATTTAGTGGCAATATAAATGCAATTATAACAATTAAATAAAAATAATTCATTATGGATAAAAATTTAGAAATATTTTGTGTTACCGATAAGCATTTTAATTTTTTTAATGATATTAACTATAAATTAGCTGCTGTAGGAAAAGATAAGTTTCCTCCTAATTATATAACTTGTAATACAGGTAATAATATTTTTTACAAAGAGGAATATTATTCCGAACTAACTTTTCATTATTGGTTTTGGAAAAATCTCTTAAAAAATTATTCCAATGATACATGGGTTGGATTCTGTCAAAAAAGGAGATTTTGGCTACAAAAAAAAGAAGATGTCAATTTAAAAATAAATAAAAATATCAAAGAAAAATTTCTTTATAAAATTCCTACAGAATGGAAACATTATGATGCAATCATTTGTAAATCTATTTCTTTAAGTAATCCTAGGTTTATGAAAGTTGTGAAAAGAGGTTTAAAAAATTTATTAAAGGATCCATCTATATTTTTTAATCCAAAAAAACAGACTATAAAACTTCATTTTGATATGTTTCACGGGTATGGCAACATTGATTTAGCTATTAATGTTATGCATGAAAAAGATAAAGAAGATTTCAAAAAATTTATATACAATTCAACAAGCTATAATCCTCACATAGTGTTTATATCTAAACCAAACATTGCTAATCGATGGTTTTCTGACTTGTTTAGTTGGCTAGATAATTGTGAGAAAATTTTTGGATTTGATAAACTTCAAGGATATGACACCAAAAGATTATATGCTTATTTGGCTGAAAGATACTTACCTTTCTGGTTTAAGAAATATACAAGCAGCACTGATTGGCCTTTAATTTTTGTAGATACTGAAAAAATTTGATAATTAATTTTTTAAAATATTTAATATGTTTAGTTTAATAGTTTAAGACTTATTCAGGGAGAGATGGCCGAGTGGTTGAAGGCGCAGGCTTGGAAAGCTTGTATACTGTTAAAGGTATCGTGGGTTCGAATCCCACTCTCTCCGCCATTTTTTTACTTTTAAAGTCATTGTTAACACGTTAGAAATAATCAGATCGACGATGTGCTAATAAAAAAATAAATGAATGAAAAAAATTATTAAAAAAAAATCAAATTTAAGTAATAAATGGCTGATCTTAAAACATGGAGTAGAAAAATATATTGTTAAAAATTTAGAAATATTTGTTCCACCTGTGAGTGGAGACTATAAAAAAATTGGAAATGAAACACTAAATGCAGCCAACCTATCCTTTCCACTTATTTCAAAAATTTCTAAAATGGTTAATACTAAAGTAAATTTAATTGATGAAAATTTATTTTGTAATAATAGAGGTAGCGTCAAGGAATCAAAGAAATTAAAAAAAATTTTCAATTCTTTTAAAACAGATAAATCTAATATTCATAATTATCATTTAGTTTATTCAGCTTTATTTAAGAATAAAAATAATGTAAAAAAAATATTAGAAATTGGTATTGGCACTAATAATACTAAATTAATCTCAAATATGGGACAGAATGGTATTCCAGGAGCATCATTAAGAGCATTTAAATATTATTTTAGATCAGCTCTAGTTTATGGAGCTGATATTGATAAAAATATTCTATTTCAAGAAAAAAGAATTAAAACTTATCATGTTGATCAAACTAAGCTTAAATCGTTAGATGGTCTTTTTTTTAAAATAGGAAAAAACTTTGATCTTATAGTTGATGATGGATTGCACGCAATTCATGCCAATTTAAATATAATTATTACAGGTTTAAAAAATCTTAAAAAAAATGGATGGCTAGTTATTGAAGATATTCCAACAATAACACTACCAATTTGGAAAATTGTCTATTCAACTTTATCGAAACAATACAAAACATATTTAATAAAAACAAAAAATGGAATGATGTTTTTGGTAAATAAAAATAAGTGATAGTTTTGTTTCAATTCTAAATTAAGATTAGTTTATTAGTTTATTAGTTTATTAGTTTATGTTAAGAATTTGAGATTATAAACTTGTATTTAAAGCTATAATATTTGTATCAGAATTTTACTTTCTCCTCTATTTAAAAATTTAAAAAATTATTGATTTTTATATAAAAAATTTATATATATAACCTAAGTAAAGTTTTGTTAAATAAATTTGAAAAGCAAGAGGTAAATTTATGGAATGGGTTATTATCGTTGGAGTAGTAGCGGCGGCATATTATTTAGGCCAGTAAATTTACTCTGTTGTTATTCACTTTAATCATAAAAGGCGTTAAGTAATTAATTGACTTTAATGTCAAAATTCTTAAGTTAGACTATAAATTTAATAAAGGAGTAACTTATGTGGGTACCTATAGTAGCTGTAGCAGCGTTGGTTTGGTATTTTAATAACCAGTAGTTATAAAAATTATCTGCTATTAAGTTAATTTTCAATTAAAGCTAATAATTCTTAAGTGCACGCTCACTGGGCGTGCACCAAAGAGAGCTTATACGTGGCATAAACGTTATATTTTGAGTTATTTTTAATAATTAATTGATTGTAGTGTGAAAAATCTTAAGTTATGTATTAATTAAGATTCGTTAAATAAATTAATAAAAGGAGTAATTTATGGAATGGGTAGTATTAGCCGCAGTAGTTTGGTACGTGTGGTCAAATCAATAATTAAGTAAATTTTCTAGTATAATTTAAATTATTTGTAGAATTAAGAATTTAAGGTAAACGTTTGGAGAGAGTGTATACGGGTTAAAAAGTTATAGTCGCGACCCCACTCTCTCCTTGCTGTATGATAGAGCACGACATTCTCTTTTCGAAGTTTGTAAGAAGTTTTTTAGTGAATGTACATGACAATCTATTTAGATCACTATAATTAATTTTTAGCAATATTCAGACATCATAAACAAGTTTACACCGAAGTAACTTTTCCATCAAATTATAAAATTAGATGTCAATTTTTGTTCAAAAATTACTTTTTTTTAAAAAATTATAAAACAAGAAATAAATATATAAAAAGTTTAAATTGCCTAGGATTATCAAGCCTATTTTGAGTATAAAAATTACGATCAGTTTATTTAAACTAAAAAAAGTGATAATTTATTCTTTTCCATAAAAAAATATAAATGTTATCAAAAAAAGACAATAAAGATTACAGCGCAGATTCCATAAAAGTTCTTAAAGGCTTAGATGCGGTTAAAAAAAGACCAGGAATGTATATTGGTGATACAGATGATGGAACAGGTTTACATCATATGATTTATGAAGTTGTTGATAATTCTATTGATGAAGCTCTAGCCGGATATTGTAAAAATATAACAATTGGAATTAACAAAGATGGAACGGTAAGTGTTTTGGATGATGGCAGAGGTATTCCAGTAGATATTCATAAAGGTGAAAAAAAATCTGCTGCCGAAGTAATTATGACACAATTGCACGCTGGTGGAAAATTTGATCATAATTCATATAAAGTATCGGGTGGATTGCATGGAGTAGGTGTTTCAGTGGTTAATGCTCTGTCTCAAAAATTAAAGCTAACAATTTATAGAGATAAAAAGGAACATTATATAGAGTTTGAAAATGGGAAAACCATATCGCCACTTAAAGTTATTGGCAAGACTAGTAAAACTGGCAGTTTAATAAATTTTTTACCTTCAAGAGAAATTTTTTCTACCACAACATTTAGTTCGTCGATAATTCAAAAAAGAATGAGAGAATTAGCATATTTGAATAAAGGTCTAAAAATATCAATTATTGATAAAACTAGTTCCAAACAAAAGGAATTGATAAATAAATATGATGGTGGAATTGATGAATTTGTAGAATTTTTAGATAACAAAAAAGAAAAACTTTTAAATAAAAATGAAAATGAATTGTTTAGAAAACCTATTTCAATTATTGGTAAAAAGGGAGACGTAATAATAGAAAGTTCAATTAAATGGAATGCCGGCTATTCAGAGGATGTAATGGCTTTTACAAATAACATTTTTCAAAGAGATGGTGGTACACATTTATTAGGATTTAGAAGCGCATTAACTAGAGTAATCAATAGATATGCAAATGAAAATAATCTTTTAAAAAAACATAAAATTACTTTATCAGGTGAAGATACCAGGGAAGGTTTAACAGCAGTTTTATCAGTCAAGATGCCTGATCCTAAGTTTTCATCCCAAACAAAAGATAAATTGGTTTCATCTGAAATGAGATTGATAATTGAATCAATTATCAATGAAAAATTATCCACCTGGTTTGATCAAAACCCTTCTATTATTAAAGTTCTTTTAACAAAGGTAATTAATGCTGCTGTAGCGAGAGATGTAGCTCGAAAAGCTCGGGAAAATGTTAGACGTAAAGGGATATTAGAATTGACCGGCCTTCCTGGAAAACTTGCTGATTGCCAAATCGGAAAAGCAGAAAGTACCGAACTATTTATTGTTGAGGGAGACTCAGCTGGTGGTTCAGCAAAACAAGGTAGAAATCGAGTATTTCAAGCTGTATTACCATTAAGGGGAAAAATATTAAATACTTATGTTGAAAATAATGGTTCATCAAAAAAAAATCCAATCAATCAAGATAATCAAACTAAAGTTTTTTCAAAAATGATGTCATCAAATGAAATAGTAACTTTAATAAATGCAATTGGCACGGGATCGAAGGATTTTAATATTGAAAATTTGAGATATGATAAAATTATTATTATGACCGATGCTGATGTCGATGGTTCACATATTAGAACATTACTGTTAACTTTTTTTAATAATAATCCTTTTCATGAACTTATTGAAAAGGGACATATATATCTTGCTCAACCACCACTCTATAAAATTACAAAAGGAGCCAAGAGTTTTTATGTTAAAAATGATAGTGAATTAGAAAATTTTATTGTGAAATTCTCTGAAGAATTTAAAAAAATTAAAAAAAACTCAGAAAAATATAAAACTTTAATTGAGGAGGCAAAATCAAAAATTAACATTCAAAGATTTAAAGGACTTGGAGAAATGAATCCAGAAGAATTGTGGAGCACAACTCTTAATCCAGAAACCAGAACTTTGTTAAAGGTTGAATATTCAAAACAAACAAAATTAAAATCTAAAGCTGATCAGGAATTAATACAGACATTAATGGGCAACGATGTAGCTCCTAGAAAAGATTTTATTATTAGTAGAGCTCTAGATGTTTTAAACCTAGATATTTAATTTAATGAATTTAGACGAGTTGTTTAAATCTTCTAAAGATTTTCAACTTGATAAAAATACTTTTGTAAACTTAAGATGGATAGCCTTAATAGGGCAATTTGCTGCAATTAATATTGTAAAGTTTGCTTTTCAGTTTGATTTTTATTATTTAGTTTGTAATTTTATTGTTGGGCTTGGTGTTTTAACCAATATATTTCTTCAATATAAAATAAAACAAAATCAGTTAAATAATAAACTTTCTACAACTTATTTAGCTTATGATATTATTCAATTAGGAATTCTAATTTATTTTACGGGAGGGATTACCAATCCATTCATATTTTTATTGATTATACCTTCGGTATTTTCTTCAAACTATTTAAAGTTAATCAGTACAATAAATTTAGTTCTAATAACTATATTTAGCCTAATTTTTTTAACTTTCTTCCATTTTGATCTACCAAATCCAAAAAACTTGCATTTTCATGTACCCAATTATTATTTATATGCTATTCCGCTTGCCATATCTGTAGGTTTAATATTTCTGGTTTATTTTGGTTTGAAATTTGGAAGAGAATCTAGAAAAAGAAAAGAAGCCCTTAATAATATGCAAAATGTCTTAGCAAAAGAACAAGAATTATTATCATTGGGAGGTCAAGCAGCAGCAGCAGCTCATTCTTTGGGAACTCCACTATCGACAATATCTTTGGTTGCCAAAGAGCTAAAAGAGGAGTTAAAAGAAAAAAATAAATTAAAAAAAGATCTAGATCTATTGATTAGTCAAAGCGACAGATGTAACCAAATCTTAAAAAAACTATCTTTAAATCCACATGTTGAAGATGAATTTATTGACTTTGAAGCTACTTTTGAAGATTATTTAAACGAAATTATAAAGTCATTTCAAAAAATAAGTGAAAAAAGTTTTTTTCTAAATACTAAGAAAAATAGAAAACCAATTAAGTTCCAAAGATCTATTGAAATTAATTATGGTTTAAGAAATTTTATTGGTAATGCAAATAAATTTTCAGAACAAACAGTGGAAATAATGTTAATGAGTGATGAAGAAAATACTAAAATACAAATTAACGATGATGGGCCAGGTTTTCCAAATGATATTATTAATAAACTAGGAGAACCATATATAAAATCTTCTCTTCAAGACTTTAAGTCAAAAATGGGGTTAGGTTTAGGGACATTTATTGGAAAAACATTATTAGAAAAAAACTATGGAAAAATAAATTTTGAAAATAATTCAAAAAAAAAAGGTGCACTTGTAAATATAAGTTGGCTTAATTCTGATTTAAAAAAAATTTAATTTAAAGATTTTAAAGTATTTTTGCTAAATAGATTACTAAATTGGTCAATCATCACATCACCTAGTTCTTGAACATCTGCTATTTTGATCGCTTTATTATAATATCTCGAAACATCATGACCAATTCCAATAGCTAAAATTTCTACATCAGATTTTTCTTCAATAAGTTTGACTGTTTTTTTTAAATTTTTTTCCAAATAATCTCCCGAGTTTACTGATAGAGTCGAATCATCAACCGGAGCACCATCAGAAATAACCATTATAATTTTTCTTTCCTCTTCTCTTTTCCTAATTCGATTGTAAGCCCATTTAATTGCTTCACCATCAATATTTTCCTTTAAAATGCCTTCTTTTAACATGAGACCAATATTTTTTTTAGATTGTCTCCATGGTGAATCCGCAGATTTATAAATTATATGTCTTAGATCATTAAGTCTACCTGGATTGGGTGGTTTGTTGTTTAAATTCCATTTTTCCCTACTCTGTCCACCTTTCCAGTTTTTTGTGGTGAATCCTAAAATCTCAACTTTAACTGCACAACGTTCTAATGTTCTTGACAATACGTCTGCACATATAGCAGCCATAGTTATTGGTCTCCCACGCATTGATCCAGAATTATCAATTAATAATGTAACTGTTGTATCTTTAAATTCTGTATTTTTTTCTTTTTTGAATGAAAGTGAATTAAATGGATCAATTATTATTCTTGGTAATTTAGAACTATCCAATAAGCCCTCTTCAAGATCAAATTGCCAAGATCTATTTTGTTTTGCTAATAATTGTCTTTGTAATTTGTTTGCTAATTTTGTTATTAAGCCCTGGAAACCTGTCAATTGTTGATCAAGGTTTTTTCTTAATCTGATTATTTCTTCATTTGTTTCTAATTTTTCTGCTCTATCTATTTCGTCAAATTCTTCAGTGTAAATTTTATATAAGTGTTTATTAATTTGATGATTTCTTTTTTCTATTATTTTTGTATCGTTGTCAGATTCTATATTTGTGTCAACTAAATCTTCATCCATTTCAATATTATTAAGATCAAATTCAGTCTCAAAACTATTTTGATCCATCTCTAATTTGCTTTTTTCTTGTGCTTCATTATTTTGATCATTGTTATTGTTTTCATCATTCTTATTTGCATTATTATCTGTTTCGTTATTATTTTCTTGATCTTTTTCATCAGTACTTTCTCCAATATTCATACTTTCAATTATTTCTGAAATAGCACTGTTAAAAATTTCTTGGTTATAGATATTTTTTTTAAAAAAATCTATTTTATCGTATAATTTTTTATCAAATGTTTTTTCCCAAAAACCTAAAATTTCTTTAGAAGACTTTGTGAGTTTGAATTCAAGAAAATGTTTTAGTAAATATAATTCAAAAGCTTCATTAGCACTTATATTTTCTTTAGTTTTTAAGTGGTCTTTTCTTTTATATTTTTGTTTAGTTTCATAATTTTTTAAGAGATTTTTTTTGATGCCTTTAAGATTATTAGAACCTATTTTTTCATATCTAATTCTTTCTGCTAAATTATATAAAGCTTTAGATATAGAGGTTTTGGGTAAATTTTTCTTATAAACTTTATTATTTGAATACCTCAATTTTAAAGCTTCAGAATCTGTTTCAGCTCTAAGTTTAGTATAATCATCAATATTGTTTAAGTTATCTAACTCAAAAAAAATTAAATTCTTGGAACTCAAATTTTTCTTTCCAAAATTTATCTCAACTTTATCTTTTTCTGAAATTACCTTTACAGTAGATGTTAATGCTATTTTAAATTTTTCTTTAAGCGTTTCCTTTTTATTCATTTAAAATTTTATATTCAACGTTGATTCTGGAAGATCTTCTCCAAAACACCTTTGATAATATTCAGCGATAATACTTTTTTCTAAATCATCACATTTATTTAAGAATGTTATTCTAAAAGCATATCCAATATCTTTAAAAATTTCGGAATTTTCAGCCCAATGCATTACAGTTCTAGGACTCATGACAGTTGAGATGTCTCCTGCTATAAAACCTTTTCTCGTTAAGCTAGCTACTTTAATCATATTTGATAATTTTTCTTTACCTTTTGAGTTATTTAAATGTTGATTTTTTGCTAAAACAATTTCTAATTCTTTATCGAAAGTTAAATAGTTTAAGGTTGTAACAATGTTCCACCTATCCATTTGTCCTTGATTAATTTGTTGAGTACCATGATATAAACCACTTGTATCACCCAGTCCTATAGTGTTAGTTGTAGCAAAAAGTCTAAAGAATTTGTTCTGTTTAATTACTTTATTTTTATCTAATAAAGTAAAGGTTCCTTCTGATTCCAACACTCTTTGAATTACAAACATGACATCCGGTCTACCAGCATCGTATTCATCAAAGACCAACGCAACTGAATTTTGTATTGACCAAGGAAGAACTCCTTCTTTAAATTCAGTAATCTGTTTGTTATCTTTTATTATTATTGCGTCTTTTCCAATCAAATCTATTCTACTGATATGACTATCTAAGTTAACTCTTACACAGGGCCAGTTCAATCTTGCAGCTACTTGTTCGATGTGAGTAGATTTTCCTGTTCCATGATACCCTTGAATTAAAACTCTCTTGTTAAAGGCAAAGCCAGACAAAATAGCAAGAGTTGTGTCTCTATCAAACTTATAATTATTGTCAATTAATGGTACATATTCATTTTTTTTTGAAAAACCATCGATCAGCATATCAGTATCAATGCCGAAAGATTGTCTAACTGAAATTTTAATATCAGGTTTAATATCTAAGTTTGGCGTCATCTACTTTCCTTTATAAGTTAACTTAAGTTGAGTGTAAGCCAAGGTAATTATTTTAAGCTTTTCCTCAAATTTTTTATTTCCCGCATTCATATCAGGATGATATTTTTTGACAAGTTTTTTAAATTTGTTTTGGATTTGATCCCATTTTGTACCTACTTCTAATTCAATAATTTTAAATGCTTCTATATCTTTGTCTACAAAATTGATTTCTGATTTAATTTTATTAATATTTTCATGGTTCAAAATATCCATTCCTTCATTGAGAGTATTTTTCCATAAAATGTTAAAAAAATTATCAGGTGAACTAAAGCTTTGTGTTGGCTTATGCCAAGTCATGTCAGATTTTAAAAATTTACATATCTCTTCATCAGACATACCTTTAAAGTAATCCCAGCTTTGATTAAATTTTTTTATATGATCTAAACATAGCCATTTAAACTTCTTACTATTGTCTTTTTCAATTGGTGCCTTGTACTTTCCAATATTTTTACAATTTTTATGATCGCAAATATTTTCCATATTATATATAAATATAATAATCTTAATGGAAACAGAACACTTAATAAAGATTTTAGAATACAAATTGAAAAAAAATTTTTCTATAAAAGATCTTAAAATAGAAGATAAATCTTTTTTACATGAAAAACATAAAAGTTCAAGTAAAGATAAATTTCATATAAAATTGACAATTAAGTCATCAGAATTAAAAGAAATTAGTTCTCTTAACGCAAATAGAAAAATATATAGTGTTTTAAAAAAAGAAATAAGCGCAAATATTCATTCTTTACAAATAATTATAGTTTAATTTTTAAAGTAATTTCGAATTTAAATATTTTTTTAACACAGACTCTTTTAAATTTATAGGTTTTGGTATTTTTCCAATTTTACTAATTAATATTAATTTAATTTTTGTGTTTGAATTTTTTTTATCAGACTTCATAAAATTAATTATATTTTTTAAATCTCTTTTTTTAAGATATTTATTAAGTTTATTGGGTAAATTTAATGTAGAGTAGTGT
The DNA here is from genome assembly GCA_000504625.1 of alpha proteobacterium SCGC AAA240-E13. Lineage (GTDB taxonomy): Bacteria > Pseudomonadota > Alphaproteobacteria > Pelagibacterales > Pelagibacteraceae > AAA240-E13. The sequence continues at coordinate 69,165 of AZHR01000002.1, read as the reverse complement.
TGTTTAATTGACTCAAAATCTTTATTTTTTAATATTTTATTTTTAAAAGCAAATTCACCAGCACATAACATACCCAAGAGAACTGCTTCACCATGATTTATTTTATTAGAAAATTTTGTTGCAGCTTCAAAAGAATGTCCAAATGTATGACCGAAATTTAAAATCATTCTTAAATTTTTTTCATTTTCATCTTTTTCAACTATCCTAGCTTTAATTCTGCAACTTCGATAAATTGCTTTTTGAATAATTAATTTGTTATTTAAATTTAATATTTTTTTTCCATTATATTGTAACCAGTAAAAAAAATTTTTATCTAAAATCAAAGCGTGTTTTAAAATTTCAGCGTATCCACAAACTATTTCTCTTTTGGGTAATGAATCTAAAGTTGATGTATCTGCTATAACCATTTCTGGTTGGTAAAAAGAACCAATTAAATTTTTTCCATATCCAGAATTTACTCCTGTTTTACCCCCAATTGACGAATCTACTTGAGATAATAAAGTTGTTGGAAGATTAATAAATTTTACACCTCTTTTTACTAGGCTTGAAGTTAAACCTACTATGTCACCCAATATTCCACCACCTAGAGCAATTAAACAATCATTTCGATGAAAATTATTTTTTAATAGTTTATTAATTAACATAGTAATTGTTTTTAAGTTTTTAATTTTTTCACTAGTTTTTAATTCAATAGATAAATTATCAAAATTTTTTATAGAATTTTTAACTTTGCTTAAAATTTTCTTTGGAACATTTCTATCAACAATTAATGCAATTTTTTTGCAGTTAGGAATTTGATTACTTATTAAGCTTCCAGTTTTGTTAAGGATATTTTTTCCAATTATCACTGGATATTTTTTATTTTTGGTTTTAACTATGATTTTAACTTCTTTCATATAATTTAATAATTTTATCACCTACTTGACTTACACTAAGATTATCACAATTAATTTGATGATCAGCTAAAGAATAAGTTTTTTTTCTTTCCATTAATATTCTGTCTATGTTGTTCTGGTTGTTTTTGTAAATTAATGGTCTTTTTTTGCTATTTTTTAATCTTACATGAAGTGTTTTTAAACTAATCTCTAGCCATATAGAGATACATTCTGACAAAATCTTTTTTCTAATTTTATCATTTATAAATCCTCCTCCACCTAGAGATATTATGGATTCTTTTTTACTTAAATATTTTAATGTAACCAATTCCTCTTCCTTTCTAAAAAATATTTCTCCTTTTGTTTTAAATATTTCAGCAATTTTTATGTGATTTTTTTTTTCAATAAGTTTATCAATATCAAAAAAATTAATTTTTAATCCTCTTGCTACATATTTTCCAATTATAGTTTTACCAGCACCCATCATTCCCAGTAAAACCAGGTTTTTTTTAATATTCATGTTTTAGATTTAAGTTTGATTTTTCACAATTATGTCTTAATTATTCTGTCAAATAATAATAAAAACAATATATGAAAATTTATCGAAGAACAAGACAAGGTCTTTCCAGGGTGCTAATAAAGTTACTAATCAAAATTTTTATTGTTATCACAGTATTAATGATAATTATTTTTTTTATTAGCAACTTAGATTTACCAACACCTAATAAAATTATTAAACAAGAAATTCCAAATGAAAAATTCAAAGTTATTAAATAATTTAATTTTTCAATTATTGCTAATAATAATCTTTTCAACACGATTACTTGCGACTGAGCCAGTTGATTTTTGGAAAGATAATTCTGAAATAAAAATTGAATCAGCAGAACCAAACCAAGAAAATTTAGATGATGAAAAAAGTTCATTATTTGAAGAAACACAAATTGTTAAAACCAATATTTTTCAAGAAAGCAATAGTGATCTAGATTTTAAAAAAGTATATGGACTTTTTGATCCTGAAGAAAATGATTTATCTTTGGAAATTTGGGTTCAATCGGATGGTAAGATATTATTGGAACATTTAAAAAGAATAGAAAAAATTAACCTTTCTAAAGACTCAGAAGAGTTATTAATAAAAATTTTATTTACCAATTCATATTTACCAATTAAAAATATTAATTCATCTGATTTTTTAAATTACAAATTAGAATGGTTAATTAAAAAAGATAAAATAAATATTATAGAAGATTTTTTAAATAAAAATCCTGATTTAGAAAATAATACAGATTTATTAAAATATTTAATCGAAGAGTATTTATCAAATTCTGACACCAGTAGTGCATGTGAAAAGATTAAATTTTTTAATAAAGGAACTGATGATATTTATTTACATAAATTTAGAATTTATTGTCTTATTGATGAAAAAAGACTTGAAGAAGCTCAATTACAATATGATTTGTTAAAAGAAAGAGGAACTGTAGACAATTTTTATAATAAAAAAATTAATTATTTATTGGGTTATACTGAAGAAATAGACGATGAAGTTTCAGATAATAATTTATTAAACTTTTATTTATCACATCTAGTTAATAAAAGCTTTCAATATGATCCTTCAACTTTAACAAGTAAATATATTTGGAGATATTTGTCCTCTGCTAATTTGCTTGCAGATCCAAATTCCATTGATATAGAAAATGAAGTTAATTTTAATTTGTATGAAAAGGCTGCATCAAATAACTCATTTAATAAAAAAGAACTATTTAATATTTATGGAAGATTTCTATTTAGTTTTGATCAATTTCTAAATGCAGAAGAAATCTATAAATCTCTTCCATCTTATAAAGCTAGAGCATTAATTTATCAAAGTGCATTACTTTCCGATAGTTTGGAAAAAAAATTTAATTTACTAGTTTTATTAAATGATTTATTTAAAAAAGATGATATCGAAAATGCTTTTTCTGAAGAATTATCTATAATACTGTCAAAAATTAATGAATATGATGTACCCCTAGAGTATCAGGGATTTTATAAATATAAATTTAATAAATTAGCCGAGGATTTAAGAAAAATAAAATATGATAACAAAATTTTGCATAGATCTAAATTACTCAAATATTTTACAGAGGATGATTATAAAATTGAAAAAATAGAGGATGATTTAATTAATATTTATAAGAAAATTAAAAAAGATAAAAAATACTATTATTCAGCAAAAGACGTTATTTTGTTGGATTCACTAAAAGCCGATGGAATAAAGTTGCCAAAAAAATTGGAAAACAAATATTCCAATAACCAACTAACTATACCAAAGGGGTTAATTGATTTATCAGATCAGGGTGAAACCGGTTTGGTTTTGTTAAAAATTGTTGAAATTATAGGAGAAGATCAATTGAAAGATTTAGATCCTGCAACTTTGTACTTTATTACGGCTACTTTAAATAAATTAGATTTAAGAAAAATAAGAAATAATATTATTATCAAAACTTTACCCTATAAAATTTGATTAGAGTCAGTAGAATAATAATAATTAATATGTATATTAATATGTGATTCTTTATGTCTATTCACAAAATATTAACAGAACCAAATAAAATTTTAAGGGAGAAATCATTTAGAGTTGAAAATGTGGATAAGGATATCCAGAGGCTTATGGATGATATGTTAGAAACATTGTATGCTGCCCCCGGCATTGGTCTTGCCGCCATTCAAGTTGGAGTAGCCAAACGAGTAATTGTGATGGATATAAGCAGATCTAGAAATGATATAGACAGAAATAAAGATGATATAAATAATGATGAAGATAAGAAATCAAAAAATCCTATGTATTTTGTGAATCCAGAAATTGTCTGGAAGTCAGAAGATAAATTTACTTATGAAGAGGGTTGTTTATCGGTGCCAAATCAATTTGCAGAAATTGATCGTCCTAAACAATGCCATATCAAATATCTTGATTATAATGGAGATCCTCAAGAGCTAAAGGCAGATGGACTTTTAGCGACCTGCATACAACACGAAATTGATCATTTGGAAGGAATATTGTTTATAGATTATTTATCTAAATTAAAGAAAGAAATGATTATTAAAAAATTATCTAAACAAACAAAAGATAACATAGAAAGAATCGTAGTCTAATTTAATAATTAATGTTCAAAAAAATTGTATTTATGGGTACACCTAATTTCTCTGTGCCAATACTGAAATCTTTATGTCAAAACGGATATCCAATATGCGCTGTATATACCCAGCCACCAAAACAATCTATGCGTGGTCAAAAAACAAATAAGTCACCAATACAAAAATTAGCTGAAAATCTCAATTTAAATGTTAGAAATCCAAATTTCTTAAATCAAAATGAAGAAGAGCTAAAATATTTTAAATCCCTTAGTGCTGATATTGTTATTGTCGTGGCTTATGGCCAATTAATCCCAAAAGAATTTTTAAGTCTTTCTAAGAATGGATTTATAAACATTCATGCATCGCTTTTACCAACATGGAGAGGTGCTGCACCCATACAGAGAGCAATTATGAATTTAGATGAAGTAACTGGCATAAGTGTTATGAAAATTGCCGAAAAGTTAGATGTTGGTCCGACAATGTTTAAAAAAGAAATTAAATTAAACAATGAGATGAACGCGGAAGATGTATCCAATCAACTTTCTAAAATTGGATCTGAAATTATCTTAGATTGCTTGAATTTAATTGAAATTGGCAAAGCTAAATTTGTTGAACAAGATCATAATAAAGCAACCCATGCACAAAAAATAGATAAAGAGGAAGCCAAGATAAAATGGGATGAAGATGCAATAAAAATTATTGCTAAAATCAATGGTTTGTATCCAAATCCGGGAGCATGGTTTTTGTTTCAGGGAGAAAGATATAAAATATTAAAAGCCACTTTGTCAAATTTAGAAGGTCAGCCAGGATCAGTTTTAGATGATAATTTAACTGTAGCATGTGGGACTAAATCAATAAAAATTCAAGAGATTCAAAGGCAAGGAAAGAGCAAACAGAAAATAACAGAATTTTTATTAGGTTCAAAAATAAAAAAAAGTTTAGCATTAATCTAAATGCCGAGATATCAAATTAAGGTTGAATATGATGGTACCAACTTTGTTGGATGGCAGTATCAAAAAAATGGCCTTTCAATTCAAGAAATACTGCAAAACGCAATATTTCAATTTTCTAGGGAAAAGGTAACCGTAACAGGAGCGGGTAGAACAGATTCCGGCGTCCATGCCATTGGTCAAGTAGCTCACTTTGACCTAAAAAAGAAAATAAAAAAAAGAAATTTTTTACTTGGTGTTAACCAATATATTGGAAAAAATCCTGTAATTATTTTAAGCATAAAAAAAACTCACATTAAATTTCATTCAAGATTTGATGCAAAAAAAAGAACCTATCAATATGTAATCATTAACAGACAATCTCCTTTGGCTTTGCAAAAAAACAAAGCATGGCATATTAGGAAAAAATTAGATCTAAATGCTATGAAAAAAGGAGCAAAATTATTATTGGGAACTCATGATTTTTCTACATTTCGCGCTTCTTCTTGCGGTGCAAAATCACCAATTAAAACTTTAAACAAAGTTTCAATCAAAAAAAATAAAGAGAGAATAATTCTTAAATTTACTTCAAAATCTTTTTTGCAACAACAGGTTAGATCGATGGTTGGTTGCATCAAGTATTTGGGTGAAGGTAAATGGAATTTAAATTTTTTTAAAAAAGCAATGTTTTCGAAAAAAAAATCGCAATGTGCTCCACCTGCCCCTCCAAGTGGACTTTATTTAATTAGTATTTCCTATTGATATTCCATTAAAGATTTTACATGGCAATCAACGCTTTCTTTAAGTGCGTTTAGATCATATCCACCTTCTAGGATAGAGACTATCTTTCCGTCACAAAGCTTTTTTGCAAAATCCAATATTCTTTTGGTAAGGGTATAATAATCTTTAGATTCCAAGTTGATTTGGGCCAAGGGATCATCCTTGTGGGCATCAAATCCAGCAGATAATAAAATGAATTCAGGCTTAAATTCGTTAAGTTTTTTAAAGATACTTTCATAAGCATTTAAAAATTTATGGGATTGTGTGCCAGCACTTAGAGGTACATTAAGTACGTTATCTTTTTTACCCTTTTCATTTGCTGCCCCAGTGCCTGGATAGTAGGGATACTGATGTGAAGAAATATAGAGAACTTTTTCATTATCGTAAAAGATATCCTGTGTGCCGTTGCCATGGTGGACATCAAAATCAATAATAGCCACTTTTTTTAAATTGTATTTTTCCAGTAAATAATAAGCACCAACTGCAATATTATTATAAACGCAAAATCCCATGGCCTTTTGTTTTTCAGCATGGTGCCCTGGAGGCCTAACAGCACAAAAAGCATTATTGAAATCTTTTTTCATAACCCCATCAATAGCCGTTAAAATTGAACCAACCGCATCTCGGGTTGCTTCCTTGCTGCCGGGTGAGACAATGGTATCTCCATCCAAAAAATTTAAACCCTGTTTTGGAAAGGAGTCTTTTACATTATCTAAATAATTTTTATCGTGAGCAAATGCCAGATATTTAAGATCAAACTTTCCAGGTTTTTTCCAAATTAAATCTTTAAATTTAACTTTTTTTAAATGGTCAATAACAACAGTTACTCTGTCTGCTCTCTCAGGATGACCTTGGCCTGTATCGTGATTTAAATAAGTATCGGTCGTTATTATGCCTGTTTTCATTTGTTTTTTAAACTTTTAAAATATTTATTTCCAGAGGCCACATTTTTTGGAAGATTTATATAATCAGCTCCAACAGCTGGTTTAATTAAAATTAAACCTAGAACCAAGATCGCTAGAAACTTTTTCATTTTAGCATATCCATTTCATATGCCCTATGACTCGATTGGCAGAATTCTTAATAGGTCTTTTTTTCATTTTTTCATTATTGACTATTTTAAGTTCTGACAATAATCCTGCAATCGCTACTTCAGCGGCTCTGCTAGCACCGTCAGTAATTTTAAGAGCTAAAGCGGATTTTTTTTCAGGTATTATAGCTACAAAAACTCCCTCTGCCCCGTTCTTAATAAATGCTTTTCCTTTTGAAAGTTTGGTTAGAATAGAATTTACGCTTTTACTGCCCCCGGTAATTTCGGGAAATTTTACACAAGAATCGACAATTCTTTTAGCTATATCAGAATTTTCATTGAGTTTTTTATAATCAGCTAATTGAGCAGCTGCTAGTGCAAATTTTTTTAAGGGAATCAATGGATTAGGCAAAGTACATCCATCAACACCTATGTTCTTTATTTTATATTTTGATAGGTCTTCTATCAATTTAATCAAATCTTTTTGAATAGGATGATCTTTATGTTGGTAGTTTTTTATTGGTAAATTTTTGTACTTACTCACAGCTAAATGACCACAATGCTTTCCAGAACAATTATGAAAAATTTTTCTTTTAGCTCTATATTTTGTATGTGCCTTAAATTGATCTTTTATATTCCATGGCCAACTAGGCCCGCAAGAAAGATGATTTTCTTTCAAATTAATTTTTTTTAACCAATTATTAATCATTTTTTGATGAATATTTTCTGCGTGATGTGAAGCTGTCGTCAAAGCTATAAAATCATCTGATAATCTCAAACTTTCGGCCACACCATCTTTATAAAGATTAAGTGATTGAATGGGTTTTAATGCTGATCTTGGATAAATTAATATATTTGAATTGCCCCACTCCTTTAATATTTCTCCATTTGAATTAATTAATATAGCAACACCATAGTGTGTACTTTCAATAAAATCACTTCTAGTGACCTCGACCATTTTAACAATATCCATAAAGATAAATTATTTTTTAAGCTATTTAACCGTTTCCATATATGACTTTAAAATCTTCTTTCTCTGTGCAGAAATAATGTAACCATGTTCCAATATAAGTATAAGCAGCAAATACAAACATTGCTTTTGATCCTGTGGAAATAGCAAAGCCAAAAAATACGGCAATGGCAAAAGTATACATTGCATTAGGAGTCCATTTAAAAATTCCTCTTCTTTCAAAAGGTTTATCTTTGTAACTTGGATCAAAATGATCAATCCCAGTTGCGCGCATAAATCCAAAATATTTTTTTATAGAATAGATTGTATAAACAAATGGGATAAAAATTAACAAGGATACGCTCCATGCTATCCAGCTTGGGGTAAACCAAGTTCCATAATCAGCAAAACATAATCCAATAGAAAATAATCTTAAAATCGCAATTATGAAAAAAATTAAAACGTAAGCTTTGAATCCAATGGTTCTGCTAATTGTTTGCCAACATAATTCTGACCTCCAGCATAACCAGACATAACCTTGATGAAGCAATGGAGTTAACATAGAAAATAAGAACCAATTTTTTGCACTAATCCCAAGAAATACGTTTGAATTATTTTCAAAATCAATCATCTGGAGAGCCACATAATATAAAACGATTAGGCCACCGATGTGCCAAATTTGGTTTTTAAAGAAAAAATTTAATTTATTTTCGATCATTACTTCGCAAAATAATTTATTAAAATACTATTATATATATTAGTTAATTTTTTTAGATCTGAAATAGATACTGCTTCATCAACCTTATGCATGGTTTTTCCGACCAAACCAAATTCTACACATGGTGATATTTTTTTTATAAATCTTGCATCCGATGTTCCGCCAGATGTTGATAGTTTTGGCTTTATTTTAGTTATCTTTTTAATGGTATTTTGAATCATTCTGGTTGTCTTGTTAGGAACTGTAATAAAAGCTTCTCCAGATACCATGTAAGAAATTTTAAAAGAACACTTACTTTTTCTACAAGCTTTTCTAAATATATTATTTAGTTTCTTTTTCAATGAACTTGATGAATGTCTATCGTTGAATCTTATATTAAAAGTTGCTGTTACTTCTGCTGGAATAACGTTATCGGCAGTATTGTCAGTATTAATTTTCACTATTTCAAGGTTTGAAGGCTGAAAGCTCTTTGTTCCTTTATCAAGTTTTGTATTTTCAATTTGATTTAATATTTTTGTCATAACTGGAGCAGGATTATTGGCATCATGAGGATAGGCGGCATGCCCTTGGGTTCCACAAACTGTTAGATAACCGGTGATACTTCCTCTTCTACCAATCTTCATCATTTCTCCCAGCTTGTTTTGATTGGTAGGTTCACCTACTAGACAAAAATCAATTTTCTCTTTTTTTCTTTTTAAATATTCAACAACTCTTTTAGTTCCGTTAATTGCAATTCCTTCTTCATCACCCGTAATTAATAAACTTATTGAGCCTTTAAATTTTTTACTTTTAAATTTGCTTACCGCCGCAACAAAGCAAGCAACCGATGCTTTCATGTCATTAGCACCGCGACCAATTAAGTTATTTTTTATAACCGCTGGTTTGAAGGGATTGACTGTCCAGTCACTTAATTTTCCAGGAGGCACAACATCTGTGTGACCTGCATAACAAAAATTGGGTCTAGCTTTTCCCAGTCTTGCATATAAATTTTTTACAGGTTTTGAATTTTTGGATTTAAATTCTAATATTTTACATTTAAATCCTAAGGATCTTAATTTTCTTGCTAGAAAATTCATTGTTCCAGCATCAACTGGTGTAATGCTTGGAAATCTCATTAGCTCCTTAGCTAATTTTAATTCGTTAAATATTGGCATTAATTATTCTCTCAATAGATCGTTAATTGATGTTTTTGATCTAGTTTTTTCATCAACCTGTTTAATAATTACTACACAATATAAAGCAGGTCCATCAGGATTGTTTTTGCTCGGTAAGCTACCTGGAACAACTACTGAATAAGGTGGAATTTTTCCAAATAAGATTTCCCCCGTTGATCTATTCACAATTTTTGTGGATTTACCTATGAACACACCCATAGACAAAACAGATCCTTCTCCAACAATAACACCTTCAACAACTTCTGAACGTGCACCAACAAAACAATTATCTTCAATGATGGTTGGATTTGCTTGCATGGGTTCTAATACACCACCAATTCCAGCTCCCCCGGAGATATGACAATTTTTTCCAACTTGAGCACATGATCCAACAGAAGCCCACGTATCAATCATTGTTCCTTCATCAACGTAGGCTCCAAGATTTACAAAAGATGGCATCAAAATAACATTTTTTGCAATAAATGCTCCCTTTCGAACAACTCCGTTAGGTACCGATCTAAATCCAGCTTTAATTAATTTTTTTTTGCCCCACTTTTGGGTTTTTCCTTCAACTTTATCAAACCAAGTAGAATAAGGCCCTTTAGAGGTTTTCATTTCGTTTACTCTAAAACTTAGTAAAATTGCTTTTTTTACCCATTGATTGGTCATCCATGAATTATTTTTCTTTTCGGCAACTCTTATTTTTCCAGAATCTAATAATTCAATTGTTTGATTAATTGTTTTTAGTAATTTTTTATTTGATTTAGAACTAACCTGGTTTTTACTTTCCCAAGCTTCGTTAATTATTTTTTCAAAAGATTTAAAATCCATTATGCAGCTTTTAATAAATTAATTTGTTTTAAAAATTCAGATAAGTTATTCGTTTTAAAATCAATAAAATCACTATCTGAAAATTTTCTTGCCCAAGGTTCATCGTTTTTGATCCAAACTGTTTTCATACCCATTTCATATGCCGGTTTTAAATTTCTTGCAATATCTTCAACAAATCCACATAATTTTGGGTCAATTTTATGTTTTTCTACTAACTTTTTATAGGGCTGGATCGCAGGCTTTGGTACAAACTCACAATCAACAATATCAAAGATATCGTCAAAATACTGATCAATTCCAATTCGTTTTGTAACATTAAGAGCATGTTTTCTGGAACCATTGGTAAATATAATTTTTTTTCCATCAAGTTTTTTTAATTCTTCACTGAGCATTGAATCTTTTTTAAGAAAATCAATATCAATGTTATGAACAAATTCTAAAAATTCATTTGCATCGATCTTGTGATTTTTAATCATCCCATTAAGAGTTGTATTGTATTCATAAAAATAATTTTTTTGAATTTCTTTTGCTTCAACTGTACTTACATTGAGTTTTTTAGATATGTACTCTGACATTTTTTTAGAGACCTGATCAAAAACTCTGGTTTCTCCAGAATATAAAGTGTTATCAAGATCAAAGATCCAATACTTGATTGATTCGAGTTCTTTCATTTTCTTATAAGAGTTCCTGCACCTAGATCTGAAAATAGTTCGAAAAGAATAGAATGTGGTTTTCTGCCGTCAATTATTACAACACCTCTTACACCATTATTTACAGCTTCAATGCAAGTTTTGATTTTTGGTATCATTCCACCATGAATCGTTTGATCGTTAATCAATTTTTCAGCTTCGTTTGATCTAATTTCAGAAATTAATTTTTCATTTTTATCAAGAACTCCTTCAACATCTGTTGCTAACAATAATCTTCTTGATTTAAGACTTCTTGCCAAAGCACCTGCGGTTGTATCAGCATTAATGTTATATGCTTGTCCTTTTTGATCCAAACCCATTGGTGTTACAATTGGAATGAAATCTTTTTGAATTATATCATTTAGCAAGTCAGTATTTACTTTTACTGGTTTTCCAACGTATCCCAGTTCTTTATTTTCCTGTTCAACATAAATTATATTATTTTCTTTAATTGTTATAGATTTTGCTTTGCAAGATTTTTTTTCTAAGGCTTTAATAATTTCTTTGTTAAATTCAATCATTATTTCTTCAACAATTTTTATCATTTTTTCATCAGTTACTCTTAGTCCCATGATAAACTTGCTTTCAATATTTAATTCATCCAATTTTTTCTTTATACCAAGGCCACCGCCATGTACCAGAATGGGGGTTAAGCCTAGTTTTTTCAAAATTGCTATATCTCCAATCATGCCATCCAATAGAATTGGATCTAGAAGAACTTTTCCTCCACATTTTATAACTATTTTTTCATTCTGATATTTCTTTAAATATTTTGAAACTTCTTTTGTTGAAGGACCATTGTCAGGCCACAATTGTTCTATTTGATTATCTAAATTTTTAGCAGATAGCATTATTTAAACAGTTTTAACCGTAGTTCTTTTTATTATTACCCACTGTTGAGCCATAGTTAGAATATTATTTATGGTCCAATAAACAACTAAACCCGAAGGAAATGGAGCCAAGATAATTGTTAAAAATAATGGAAAGAACATAAAAATCTTTGCCTGCATTGGATCAGGCGGCGTTGGATTGAGTTTTTGTTGAATGTACATAGTAACACCCATCATAATTGGCCAAACTCCAATCATCAAAAACGTTGGTGGATCCCAAGGTATTAATCCAAATAAATTAAATATCGACGTTGGATCTCTCGCAGAAAGATCTTGTATCCATCCAAAAAAAGGCTGTTGTCTCATTTCGATTGTTACAAACAACATTTTATAAATCGCAAAGAAAAAAGGAATTTGTATTATAACTGGAAGACAACCTGAAATGGGATTGACCTTTTCTCTCTTATATAAAGCCATCATTTCTTGTTGAAGCTTAACTTTATCTTCTTTGTGCAGTTCTTTCAGTCTTACCATTTCTGGCTGTAAAACTTTCATTTTTGCCATTGATCTAAACGAATAATTTGCTAGGGGAAAAAATATCAATCTTATACATGCGGTTATTAAAATAATTGCAACTCCAAAATTTCCCGTAAGTTTGAAGAAATAATCTGCTACAAAAAATAAAGGTTTAGTAAAAAAATAAAACCAACCCCAATCTATAGTTAAATCAAACTTTTCTATTTCTTGATTTTTAGCGTATCCATCAATTACAGCCACTTCTTTAGCAGCAGTAAAAACTCTTATCTCACTTGAAATTGTTTGATTTGGTAAGCTTTGGATTGGCTCTGTCTGTATAAAGTTGGCTCTGTAATTTTTATCGTAAATAAATTCTGACTTAAAATCTTTGTTTTTTTCTGGAACAATAGCTGTAATCCAATATTTATCAGTGATACCCAGCCAACCAGAGGAAGAATTTGCTGTAAATTTTTTTTCTTCTATATCTTTATAATCTTCTTCTTTAAGTTCTTCATCGAATACACCAATGAAGCCCTCATGAAGTATATAGAATCCTAATACTTCGGGTTTCTTATTTCTTACAATTTGTGCATATGGATAAAAATCATAATTATTATTTCCATCATTTTTAATTTTTTGATTTATTTTAAATAAAAATTTCTCATCCAATTCAATAATTTTTGTAAATGTAATACCTTTATTATTCGTCCATTTAAGAGTAACAGGATTGTTGGGAGTTAGTTTAGAATTTCCAACAATAGACCATTCTGTTTTATTGTTTGGTAAATCCATATCTTTGTTAGTAGAAGCCCATCCAGTTTCAATATAGTAACCATCTTCAGAAGTATTTGGATTTAGTAAAATTACTTTTTCTTCAGAATTTAACTTTTGGTTATAATTCTTAAAAGTTATATCATCTATAATTCCACCCGTTAATGAAATGGATCCAGATATATTTTCATTTTTAATAGAAATTCTTTTTGTAGATTTTAAAGATTTTGCTCTTGTTAAGGTGACAGTTTCTTTTTTGGCATCTATAGATGGAGAAGATATTTCGTCATCTTTTTTTTGAGTTTTTTCAATTTTATTTTGTTCTTTATCAATTGTTGGTGGAGGTGGTGCAAAAAATGTTGCCCACATTATTAATACTAAAGCAGATAAAGAAATTGCTAAAATGAGATTTTTGCCTTCCATACTATTTTATTTTTCTTTTTGAAGCTAAATTTGGAACAGGGTCATATCCATCACTACCTCCCAAAACTTTAATTGGATGACATCTTAAAATTCTTTTAATTCCCAAGACACATCCTTTTGCTGCTCCATTTAATTTAATACAGTCTAAAAAATAATTGGAACATGTTGGTAGATATCTACAGTTTGAACCAATATAGGGAGATATAAAATATTTATAAAATTTTATTATTATAATTAGAGTTAAATTTATAAGCTTCATGTTAATTGTTTATTTGCTTTATTTTAATGAATGTTCTATCTAATGCATTGGAAATCATAGAATATTTTTCACTGTAGGTTTTGGTTTTTCCAAATATTATATAAGAATAATTAATGTTTATGGTTTTTTTATTTTTCAAATTATTTTGAATAGCCGATCTTAATTTTCTTTTGATTTTATTTCTGACTACAGAATTACCTATCTTTTTTCTTGTTATAAAACTAATATTTAATTTATTGTTATTTTGTTTTGTTAAATTTTTGCCAAAATAAACTGAAAAATAATCTGTATGGATTTTGTTTTGAGTTAATAGTTTTTTGAATTGGGAATCAGAACTGAGACTTTTTAATTTGATCATCAAAGCTATTTAGATAGACCTTTTCTACCCTTTATTCTTCTTCTGGAAAGGGTTTTTCTTCCAGCTTTTGTTTTCATTCTAGATCTGAATCCATGTCTTCTTTTTCTAACTATTCGACTAGGCTGGTATGTTCTTTTCATAAAATTGTATAGTACTTTGTGAAATTTTTGTTATTTATAGGTAATAAGGATAAATATGTACAGTTTAAAATTTATTCATGAATCTTAAATCGCTTAATATTAAATGGATCATAGGATTTATTTATTTATCATTATTAATAGCAGGAATTACCTTTCTGTTAAAAAACTATAATATTTCAGATTTCTTTAGTTATGAGTTTATAAGGTTAAATAAAAATGTAATTTTAAAATATAAAAGTGAAAATTTATTAGCTCTATCAACTTTTTTTTTCATTTTTTCCATAATTTGGGTTTTGCTGCTTGGATTTGCTATGCCATTGTTAGTATTTTCAGGTTTTGTTTTTGGCAAATGGTTGGGAATATTAATCGTTCTTACCTCTACTACAATAGGAGCAACATTATTATATTTTTTAGTAGGAATATTTTTTCACGATATAATTACAGAAAAACTTGCTCCAAAATTTTTGAAACTAAAAAAATTCTTTAATAAAAACGAACTCATTTATTTTATGTTTTTCAGATTTATTGGTGGAGGGGGAACTCCTTACGCAGTACAAAACACTTTGCCAATATTATTTAATATGTCTATGAAAAATTATATTATTGCAACTTTTTTAGGAAGTATGCCTTCAATGTTTGTTACTGTATCAATTGGAAGTGGTATAGAAAATATTATAGATCAAAATGAGAAACTAAGTTTAGTTACCGTTCTTCTTTCTCCTGAAATTTACATTCCCATAGTTTGTTTTTTCATACTTGTATTAATAGGCTTTGTATTTAAAAAATTTTACTTTAGAGATTAAGTTTAATAAGCAATTTTTGTTGTAAGATTTTATATATAAAACTGAAGAATTAAATATAGATAGAAAAGTCTAAACATTTTATTGTAGTATTTATGTTAATTGTAAGTAAAAAATATTTATAGTTGATGTTGTCGCGGGTAATATCCAAATTTGTAGTATACTTGCAAAAGTCCAAAAAAAGTAAATAAAAAAGTAGGTGACATGATTACTCTCGAAGCACTCGAGGACAGATGCCACTGAAGGTAATAAGGTGTAATTGTATAAATGATAATTAATGAAAGTAGATAACTTATTCCAATAATAAAACCGAAATAAAAAATTTTATTATTTTTATTTAAATTAAAGGCTATTAAAATAAAAATTACTGAAATAATAAATTTTATATCCAATATTAAAAATTTAAATATCAATTTAAACGAATCATAATCAAAGATCATATTTTTGTAAAAATCCAAGACATCATAGTTTATGATATCATTTTTTATATTGTGATTAATGCACATAATTTTCCAGATTAGAATCGGAATAATTGAAAATAATAGGAAAATAATTTTTTTATAATTTTGTAAAAATTTTTTTTTTGAAAAATTAATAATAATAATGCTAGTTAATAAAATTAGAATCATAACTATTCCTTCGTTTTTTAATAGAGAAAGAATAGTAAAAAAGCAGAAAGCTATGAGCAAATAATAAAATGAATTTTGTTTATTATAAAAAATATCATATACCAAGTACGAACTAAGTGAAAAGTATATAGCAACGAGTCCATCAGTAGAACCAATAAATATATGTAAATTCAATATTAATAAGGTTAATATTAAAAATAATAAATTGTATCTAATATTAAATATTTTAATTGATAAAATTAGTGGCGGAAAAAACATTAATAAAAAAGCTAGTTTAGGAAAAATATTATTCCAACTTCCAATTAGTGTTGCAAATGAAGCGGCAAATGCTGGAGCAATAACAGGATAATCATTGTGACTCCACATAGCATATCCATCCAATTGAGCGGTGATTGATTGTTCCAAAAAAATTCTTTTTGCATGAAATAACCAAATAGCCCATGAATCCCAAGAATAAGTTGGATTTCCAAGAACAATTATTATTAAAACTACTAGAGTTAGTTTTAGGTGAAAAAAATTTAGTGGTTTATAAACAATAAAAAATAAAATCGTAACAACATAAAGAATAAATATTAATTTAATTATAAATTCATTATAATTTATAAACATTGCAAGATAATTTAATAAAATTAATAATGCTAAGATTGAAACGATAGTTTCTATTTTAAAATCTTTTATAATTTGGCTTAACATATTGATAGTTTTAGATATTCACCCTGATCTAATTCTTTGCATCCTTTAGGAATTTTTTCATTTTTTAGGAAGAGAAAATATTTTGAATTAGAATTAAATTTAACTGGGTAATTATATGTTACCATTCTAAAATGGGTATATTGGTCAGAAACTTTTACCGCGTTAGCAGAGATACAACAGATGTCAGATTCCCCTATAATCTTTTTACTGAGATTAAATTGACTAATTTTGTTTCTACTTAATAAATATTTCGATTCAATTACTTCCGAGCGATATATTGAATATATGGGTATCCAGTTTTTATTAAATGAATTATTCAGAATTTCTAACTTAAAATAACTTATGTTTTTAATATAGATTAAATTTATTATGAGTAGAAAAAAAAGAAACAAATTCAATTTATTTTTAAAAATACTTTTCATTTAAGAAAATTTAAATATATATTTTTATCATAATATATTTAATAATCTAATATAAGTATGAATATAGATGTAATTATACCCTGCTACAATGAAGAAAAAACGATCGAGTCGATAATTGTCGAGTCAATAAAAAATTTAAGTACAAATGATAACTTACTTATAGTTGATGATGGTTCTACTGATAAATCAGGCTTATTAATTGAAAAGTTAGCAAATAAATTTTCTAATATAAACTTAATGAAACATGAAAAAAATCTTGGTAAGGGTGCGGCAATTCAAACTGCATTAAAAAAGGTAAAAAATGAAATAGTTATTATTCAAGACTCAGATTTAGAGTATGATCCTAATGAATACAAAAAACTCATAAATCCTATATTGAAATCAAGAGCTGATGTAGTTTATGGATCCAGGTTTATTAGTTCTGATGAGCATAGAGTTCTATATTTTTGGCATAAGATTGGCAATAATGCATTGACTTTTCTTTCGAATATATTTTCAAACTTAAATCTGACAGATATGGAAGTTGGTTTTAAAGCATTCAAATCAGAAAAAATTTTAAAATTAAATCTTAAAGAAAAAAGATTTGGATTTGAACCCGAAGTTACTATTAAACTTGCAAAACAAAAATGTAAATTTTATGAAGTAGGAATTTCTTATAGAGGAAGAACTTATGAGGAAGGAAAAAAAATTGGTCTTCTTGATGCTTTTATAGCAATCTATTGCATTATAAGATATTCAATTTTTGACTAATCTATTGTGTTTTCAAACACAAAATTACATGATTAAAAAAAGTACTTAGTGGTGCCCACAGCAAGAATCGAACTTGCGACCTCTTCCTTACCATGGAAGTACTCTGCCAACTGAGCTATGTGGGCTTTACTTAGTTGGTAATATAAAAATCTATCGTAAAGGCTCTAAAATTGCCATAATCGAATAGTAACTTGAAAAGCAACTTTTAACAAAGTAAACATATGAAAAAATATGGTTAAATTTTTATGGGAATTCATTACGATTATAAATCCAAAAGAGGGGAAAGAGCAGTGTTAAAACAAGCCAAGAGAGAAGCACGCTTAGCTGCAAAGAAAGCTAAAAGAAAAGATACAGTTGTAGAACTAGAAAATCAATCGGTGATGCATGATATTCAAAAACCCATTACACTAGAAGATTTAACTAATCCAGATAATAAAAAATAGACTTATAGGTAATGGAGAAAAAAGATGCCTATATTCAAAAACTTGAAAAATTATTGATAAAAAATATTAAAAAAAGAAAAAAATTTCAAAAAAAATACAATAATAAAAAGAAAAAATGACAGTTTTGTCTGATAAATGGATAAAGGAAATGGCACGGAAGCAAGAAATAATAAGTCCATTTGAAGATAAACAAATTAGAGGTACAAAGATTTCTTATGGTCTTTCTTCTTTTGGATATGATGCTCGTGTTTCAAATGAATTTAAAATATTCACAAATGTAAATTCAGAAATAGTTGATCCAAAAAATTTTAAGAAGAGTAATTTTGTTTCCAAAAGTGGAGAAGAATGTATTATTCCACCTAATTCTTTTGTTTTAGCGAGTACGATCGAATATTTTAAAATACCAAAAGATGTTATGGTAATTTGTTTGGGCAAATCTACTTACGCTAGATGTGGAATAATTGTCAATGTTACACCTTTAGAACCAGGTTGGGAAGGGAATGTGACATTAGAATTTTCTAACACCACTCCACTTCCAGCAAAAATATATGCTAATGAAGGTGTTGCACAATTTATTTTTCTAAAGGGTAATGAGAAACCTAATATTACATATTCAGATAGAAACGGAAAGTATATGAAACAAAGTGGAGTCACACTTCCTAAAGTCTAATTAATGCAAAAATTGATAATTGTTGGGGGAGAAAAGCTCAACGGTACAATTAATATTTCCGGATCAAAAAATGCAACTTTGCCAATATTAGCCGCTACAATACTTAGTAAAAAAAAAGTTATCCTTCATAATATTCCTTTGGTTAAAGATGTAGAGACAATGATTGCGTTGCTTTCGCTCTTAGGTTCAAAAGTCAAATTAATAAAGAAAAAAAAAACAATCGAGATATTAAACAACGGTAGAATAAGTACTTTTGTACCTTATAAATTAGTTAAAACCATGAGGGCGGGAATCATATTTTTAGGACCACTTTTAGCAAGATATCATAAAGTAAAAGTTTCTTTACCAGGAGGATGTGCAATAGGTTCAAGACCCGTAGACCTTCATCTCGAAGCTCTTAAAAAAATGGGAGTAAATTTTAAAATTAAAAATGGATATATCAATGCATTCGCTAAAGATGGATTAGTTGGAAATAAAATTACTTTTCCAAAAATTTCTGTTGGCGCAACAGAAAATACTATGATAGCTGCTTGCCTTGCTAAAGGTAAGACTATATTAAATAATTGTGCGTGCGAACCAGAGATAAAAGATTTGAGTAGATTTTTGATAAAAATGGGATGTAAAATTAAATGGCTTAAAGATAGAAAAATTGAAATTATTGGTGTTACAAATCTTAAACCATTAATTTACAAAGTGATGTTTGATAGAATTGAGGCTGGTACATATATGATCGCTTCGGCCGTAACAAATGGCCGAATTAAAATAAAAAATATTAATCCCAAAATAATTAAAAATGAAATTTTAATTTTGAAAAAAATGGGTGTAACAATAACTTTAAAAGAAAAAGAATTAATAGTTTATAATTCAAATAATATTAAAAAAATAAGTCTTAAAACTTCTCCTTATCCAGGTTTTCCCACAGATCTTCAGGCGCAAATCATGGTTTTAATGTGTAGGGCTAATGGAGTTTCTAAAGTAACCGAAAGTATTTTTGAAAATAGATTTATGCATATACCAGAATTAAATAGGATGGGTGCCAAGATAAAAATTAAAGGAAATCAGGCAATAATACAGGGTAAAAAAAAGTTAAGCGGAGCTGAATTGATGGCAACAGATCTCAGGGCTTCGGTATCATTAGTTTTGGCAGCTTTAACATCCAAATCGAAGACAGTCATTAATAGAGTTTATCATTTGGATAGAGGTTATGAAAATATAGAAAAAAAATTATCTAATTGTGGAGCTCAAATAAATAGAATTAAATGACAAAAGATATCAATAGATTAAAACTTATTGGTAAAAATATTGATGATTTAAAAACTATCTCAGCATATTGTCAAGACTCGATTATTAAAATTAAGGATTTAATATATTTAAAGGAAAATAAAATATTTATAATGATGTTAAGTAGGTTTATGTGGGAAGATATTGAAAAGGGTGTATTTAGAAATTATAAAAGAATTAAAAGTGTGTTAAAATTTAATTTTATAGATGGTGTTTCATCAAAAAATATAAATCAGCAGCAGAAAGATAGGAATCTTGAATTATTAGCAATTAAATGCGACTATAACCAAGACAATACGTGTGATATTAATTTAGTCTTTTCAGGAAATAGTATTATATTGTTAAAATCTGAAGAAATAGATGTAATGCTTGATGACCAGGTTTATTATTGGAAAGTTAGATATTCTCCAAAACATAAACTATAAAATATTAAGATTATTTAACTTAAAAAATATAAATATTTAAAAAAATATATTGAAACGCTTATTCTGTTAGCTATAACATCATCAGATTTTGAAGATTCTAAAATTATCCAAAATCTATACGTGTTAAATTTTTTGAAAGGGTTGAAACATTGGCAAAACAAGATTTACTTGAATTTAAGGGCAAAGTTACAGAATTGTTGCCCAATGCAATGTTTAGAGTGAAACTTGAAAATAATCATGAGGTTCTTGCACATACAGCTGGAAAGTTAAGAAAAAATAGAATTCGAGTTTTAGCTGGGGACGAAGTAATGGTTGAAGTTACTCCATATGATTTAACTAAAGGAAGAATTATTTTTAGATACTAGTTAACGGCCAGGTAGCTCAGTCGGTAGAGCAGAGCCCTGAAAAGGCTTGTGTCGGCGGTTCGATTCCGTCCCTGGCCACCACACTTTTCTGACGTTTAGACACTTGATACAACCGACTTCGCTACAATTTCGCTACACTCAGAACCAAGATCCCTAAAAGTTTTTTCATTTTATTTTATCTATTCTAGATATTGTTTGGCTTTCAAGATCAGAACAAGAATATCCAAGATCTTCCAAATTTAATTTTTTGCAAGATTTTTTTGCATAACGGATTTCATCATAATAAGCCACTTGAGTTGATTTTTTGGGAGTCCGTTTGTTTGGTCCCCTGTAAATTCCAAATTGAAAACCTTCTTTTTCTCTTGGAGTTAAATTGCTTCCTATATAATGATAGACTAGCCTTCCATTAATCCACATTTTTAAATAACCATCTTGCTTAAGAGACCATTTAATATTGAAAACGATATCGTTCCATTTTCCAAGCAAATATTCTTGATGAATTAACGTTTGTTGATTGTTGGATGACCAAGAATCCGAACAACCTTTAGGTTTTTTCTTTCCTACTAACTTTTTATATTGTCCTTTTGACAAGTTGCACGCCGTACGTCTTTGAACTTCATAACCTCCATTTGAACTAATATTCCAATTAAAAGCTGGACTTCCATCACCGTCAGAATGAAACTGTCCCATTGTTACATGGCTGTAACCAAAACGTGGAAAATCTTTAGGTAAGAATAAAGAGTAAGTATGCCAAGTCACACCTTTAAGACTGGTAAGATCTCTATCCATGCCCAACTCATGTCGTTCAGAGGTCATACCAGTGTTTGAGTCTTTAATTGCACAATCATCATAACCTCCAGGTGATACGCCGCAATCCCCCCGCCTAACTTCAAAACGTATGGATTGTTCCCCTAATCTAACTGGATGTCCGTCAGATTTATTAACTATTTTAAATGCATGATCTGGAGTGAGACGTGTTTTTTTGTCAAAGTCACAGCAAAACCTCCATGAATTTTCATATCCTTGTGCCACATCTTCAGGCAACTTAATTTTTTTTTTAAACACATTCATTTCTCCAGCAACACTAACATTGCACCACAACAAACCCAGAACCAAGATCCCTAAAAGCTTTTTCATTGAGTCCAGCATACTACAGAATTTCTCGACTCACTATCGCCACACTCAGAAGGCTTTTCTTAACGTTCAGAAATTAAAGAGCTAGATTTTACAGGGGCAATGTAGACTGGTCCAAGGAGCCAGAGCCCTGAAAAGGCTTGTGTCGGCGGTTCGATTCCGTCCCTGGCCACCACATAATACGCGGGTAATTTATCATCTTACTTTCTGAGAAGAGTGTTTCGCTACAAATCCGCTGCACTCAGAAAGGAAATATGGCTAGTATAAGAAAGCACTACAAAAAATATCAAGTGCTTATAAGACGAAAAGGTCACCCGTTAGTCTGTAAAAGTTTTGCAACGTATTCCGACGCAACAGTTCCAAAAAATAAAAATCTTAAAAAGTAAAATATCCCGCCTCTGGTTTCGGGGTGCTTAGTGTTTTTGGCATTACTGCTAGAAAGTTTCTGAAACCATTGGTAACTGAGATTAATTGTGTATGTATAAAAATAATTTAAAAATAGTTATATTTATCGATATCTAATCCATGTTCTTTTTTAAGTGCCAAACAATCATGTTTATAATATTTTTTAATTAATGCTTTATTATCTGTAATTATATTTAATTGATTATTAAACGCATCTTTAATTTTCTTCGTATTTTTTTTGTGTTGAGAATTATATTTAAATACAGCGATAAACATTAATTCGAACATACGGAGTAATTTTTTAGCAAAATTTTCAAAAAATATGTTTCGGTTTTTTAAATTTTTTTTTAATTTATAAAAAATTACTGACAACGCTGTATTAAATTCAAGCTCTTCATCAAAAAATGCAAAAAAAACATTTTCTTTTCTATCTTTTAAAAGTTTTATTGAAATATTTGGATCTATTTTTAAATAATTTGAAAGATCACATAAAGTTTTATTATTATCATACCATAATTTTTCATACAAAAAAAAACAAATTTTATTTTTTCCTACAGCATCGGAAAGATTTTTATGTATTTCATAATATTTGAAACCACTTAAAAACCTTTCGATAATTGGTTGGTTTGCTCTATTAGTTTTGATATACTGTATAAGAGTTTCTCCATTATATGTTAAAGATCTACCTAATTCTGGTGCTATACGAGAGTAAATAGATCTAATTACATCCGCTTGATTTCTAATTACATAAAAAAAATTTACATCTACGTTTATTTTGGTGAATAATAAATTTGTTCTGGATACAAATCTTGATAAGGTTCTATAATTATCGTTATTGTTAGGATAATGAAATGAATATGCCCAAATTATTTCGTCCGATATTAAATTGGTTTTATTAGGGATTAGTTTAATTTCTTCAGTTTTTTTTAATAATTCGTTGTATCGTTTATCAAAATCATCATTATTCAACTTAGATATTAATTCTGTTAATTCTAAATGTTTTTTACCAGGACCTCTTGGTCTTTTGCCCAAATAATTAATCTGGGGATGTTTTTCCCACAAATGACATCTTATATTGTGAGTCCCCGTCCTATGAAAACCTAAGTGAATAAAAAGTTTCATATTTTCTTTAGTATGAATTTATAACTATAAAACTATAAATTGCAAAACCCATAATGCTTTAATGCTACATCGTAATTTTTGTTGATTCAGGTGTGTGAATCAATGGGAATTTTTTCTTGATTTGTATTGAAATTTTTGAAAAATATTTTTCAAAATAAGTAGTCTCTACGTCTAGATCAAAGAACTAAAGGTAAATAATAAGTTCTTAACGTGTAGATAGGGGTTACGGGTCCCTTTAAAGTTTCAAATTTGTAAATCGTTTTGGGACCACTATTAGGGGAGGCGGGCCCGATAGTCGCGAGCATTGGATTCCTGTTCTCGACTCATTAAAATCTTTCAACTGAAAAGCTAGACTCAATTCTGCTACACTCGCTACACTAAAACCTTGACGTGGATTCCTGTTTGTGATTCTATATCCCTTAGAAAGTAGGACTGATTATAAAAGGTTTTCTGTTTGATTTAGACTGTAGGCTTAAGTGCTCAGTCGGTAGAGCAGAGTCCTGAAAAGGCTTGTGTCGGCGGTTCGATTCCGTTCTTGGCCACCACGTTTAATGGCGCGGTTCTTGGATAAATTAAAAATTTAATTTAATTTAGTTATTGGTATGTTAATAGCTTCCCAAAGTATGCCCATTAATACCATAAAATTTATTCCAATTAATAACCAGAAAACGGGTGTCAATAATTCTTTCTTAATGTTAAACCGAATTGCTAGTAACAACAAAATAATAACCCCAACTAATATCCAAAAAAAAGTTGTTAGTGTCATTTTGACATTATTTAGCCAATCCCACAACAATTTCAGTATTAGGGGTATGGTTAAAAATATTTGGGGATATTTTTATTTTTGACGTACGATTGCCACCCCCAAGGACAATAATTTTCCTTTGCATCACTCTTGAGTCAACCCAAAGCGGTAGACTTTTTGGTAATTCTATAGGAGTAACACCTCCAGTTACCATGTTGGTTAATTTTTCACTTTCTTCGACACTTGCAAATGAAACTTTGTGGGTACTTAATTTTTTTCTAATAGTTTTATTAGTATCAAGTTTAGTTGTGGCAAGTAGCACACAAGCTACATACTTTAATTCACCTGTTTTTGATTTTATCACAATTGTATTTGCGGCGTCTTCGAAGTTAATACCATATTTATTACAAAAAATATTAGTATCGGTTAAATTGGAATCACAATCCATTATTTCAAAATCAAGTTTTGTACTTTCAAGAAAATTTCGTATAAATGGTAAGGTATCAGTCATTTTTTAAGTTTATCCTCGGCGTAACTATACCAAAAAATAACAAACCCAGAACCACGATTCCTAAAATTTTTTTCATTTAATTTTATCACCAGGATGATTGACACCATCAAAAACAGGAATATCTTTCAAATCGAATGGATTAACATTTTCTAAGCAAGCTACATTAAATGCATACTTGTTTGGATCACTTCGTTGCTTCTGATGGGTATGAATCCCACATATCGAGCAAAAATAATGCTCTGCAGTATGAGTATGAAATTGATAAAGTTTAAGTTTTTCCTTACCTTTAACTACTTTGAGATCTTCAAGATTAACTTGTGCCATAATAGCACTACGTTTTTTACAGATTGAACAGTTACATTTGCCAAGATTTTTTAAACCATTTGGCAAAGATACTTCAATTTCGACTCCACCACAGTGGCAAGTTAGTTTTTTCATATCATAAACCCAGAACCACGATTCCTAAAAGCTTTTTCATGAGATTATTATATCTGATCACAATTTGATCACACTCAGAAACATCTCAGCTATTTTGCGAAATTAAAAAGCTAGATTTAGCAGGGGCCTAGTAGCATGGTCCAAGGAGCCAGAGCCCTGAAAAGGCTTGTGTCGGCGGTTCGATTCCGTCCCTGGTCACCACACTTATTTGACGTTTAGACACTTAATACAACTGACTTTAGCATAAATCCACACACTCAGATCATCTAAAGATAGTTTTTTCATTTATTTAAAAAATCTTTGATTATCTTTATACTTTTAAAATTATAAAATGATAATTGAATATACAAAAAGTGATAATTCCAAAATTCTTTATGTTATTAATGATGCTGCTACAAGATACAAGGATATTATTCCTGATAATTGTTGGCAAGAACCCTATATGTCAAAACAAGAATTAGTTGATGAATTTAAAGAAGGGGTTCGTATGTTTGGCTATCATTGTGATAACCAATTGATAGGAGTGATAGGGATTCAAAAAATAAAAGATGTTGTCTTAATAAGACACGCTTATACTTTAACTGCCTACCAAGGCAAAGGAATAGGAAGTGCATTGCTTGTTGATCTATTAAAAAAAAATCAAAATTATCGTTTATTGGTAGGCACCTGGAAGAATGCTACATGGGCAATTCGATATTATGAAAAATTTGATTTCATTCTTCATTCAAAAAAGCAAGCAACTAGATTGTTAAAAAAATATTGGAAGATACCATTAAAACAAATTGAAAATTCAGTAGTGTTAGAAAAATATTAATTTTAGAACGTCTTTGATCATTTTTTAATTTTTTTTTAATTTCAAAAACAACTAAAACGTAATTAAAATCAAAATGCTAAGTCTACTATGAGAGGTTTGTGATCTGAGCCGAAATGATTGAGTGTTTTTTTTTCAATTACTTTAAAATTTTTTGAAAATAATACATGATCGATTTCGATACCAAGATAAACCGGCAGAAATGTAGGCCAAGTAACAATTGGATTTTTATAAGAAGTATAAGCATATAAATTTGTATCTTTAAGAAAATTAGTAAATCTTTTGGAAAATGGCGTCATATTTAAATCTCCTATAAGAATTAAGTTTTGATTAATGTTTTCAACTAAAGATTTAAGATAATTAATTCCTTTTGTCGCTGAATTAAAATTATTTTGGTTCAATGGATTGTTTAGATGAATTCCTATAATAGTTAATTTTGTATTATTTAATATAAGGCTTGTAAGAACAGCATGGTTGTCACCCGACCTATTTTCTATTAATGGGTGTTTGCTTAATATTACGCTATCAATAACATGCAAAGGTTTATTTATTCCAGTATTATATGGAAAAAAAGGTTTTAATAATTTTAATTTTTCTTGCACCTGTGGAGCTACCTCCTGAAATTGAATAATATCTGGTTTCTCAAATAAAATAAGTTCAAATAATTTTTCAAAATTTTTTAATTCATTGTTATATGAAACATTAAATGTCATTAGACGAATGTTATTATAGTTTTGTTCTTTGTCCTTTAAAAAGACATTACAGTTATTACATGCGGGCAAAATATCACTTGCAAACAATATACAGATTATAAAGCAAATAACAGATGACCATAATTTTTTTGATATAAGCAATATAAAAAATAATAAAATTCCACCGACAAGTATTTGGAAACTTAATTGTCCAAAGAAATTTATTAAATAAAATTGTGAATTTAGGCGACTTAAAAAGCAAGAAACTAAAAATATTAAAATGAGTATGTGTGCTTTATTAAATAAAATTTTGTAAATCATAAGATTTATTGAATTTTATAAAGAGTTTATTTGACTCAAGTTATTTAATTTCTAAATCTTTATCCTGTATATAATTTAACTTATATTTTAGGGCTAATTCGGCCTTACAAAGTTCAATACCCATGTCTGCTGAGTGTTGGAGAGTGGATATATATTTTTTTTTTATTAATGTATTTACTATCTCCAATGCAGTTTTGCCAGAAATAACAGCAACCATGTCATTAATGGGTTTATTTCCTAATTTTTTAAATTTACAATATCCAATTCTTAATAGTTTTTTTTTTCTATTAATTGCAATTAAAAAATATCCTTTTGGATCCATTTTCCAGTCTTTAATTTTGTGATATTTAGCAATTATTTTTTTTTTTATTTTTTTATTAATTTTATACCATCTGCCTTTTATAATTTGTTTATTTTTCATTGCTATAAATTTGGAAAATAATTATTTTTTTTATTAATAAATAAATTAATTCATATACTTGGATTAAATTTAATCCAACCTTTTTTTTTATGTTCAAAATTAAATACTTTTGGATGAATAATTTCAGCAAGTATTTCAACCGACTCGATTAATCTTGGACCAGGTCTGTTAAAAAATTGATTTCCATCGGCTATAAACAATTTTTTTTCTTTAAATGCCTTTAAAAATTTCCAAGATCTGTCTTTTTTTATACAGTCATTTAATTCATTTTTAGTTTTTTTAATATTAAACCCACATGGTAAAAAAATTATAATATCTGGATCATAATTTTTAATTTTTTTAAATTCTATCCAATAAGAATTTTTACCAGATTTGCCCAAAACATCCCTGCCGCCAGCAATTGTGACCATTTCGGGTATCCAATTTCCTGCAGCCATAAGAGGATCAATCCATTCTATACATGCAACAGTGGGTTTTATTTTTTGGACGGAAGTTAAATTTTCGATAT
The DNA here is from genome assembly GCA_000504625.1 of alpha proteobacterium SCGC AAA240-E13. Lineage (GTDB taxonomy): Bacteria > Pseudomonadota > Alphaproteobacteria > Pelagibacterales > Pelagibacteraceae > AAA240-E13. The sequence goes on along the minus strand of AZHR01000002.1, from coordinate 41,216 downwards.
TTTTTAATCTTGATTCTAAATTTCCAATAAGTTTATTTTTAATTTTATTATTTATATTTAATTCCTTCGCAACTTTCCTGATATCATTCAAAACATCACCTAGTGTATTTGGTTTAAGTGATATTATTTTTACTTTTTTTTTAAGATGATTATTAACTATATTTTTAACTTCAGAAAAATTTACTGCACATGCTTCGCAATGTGCTTGAGTTATTATAAAGTCTGGATCTAAATCTTTTAGTTTTTCTGTATCGACTTTATATACTGATAGTGAATTTTCTAATATACTTTTTATTTCTTTATTTATTTCTCCACTTTTTCCATCAATTTTTATTTTGGGTGAAGTTAACTTTGATATGTTATTTAACCCTTCCGGGTAATCACATTCATGGGAGCGCCCAATGAGGGATTTCTTTTTACCTAGAAATGCAACAATTTCTGTTGCACTAGGTATTAAAGTTACTACTTTTTTTTGGAAATTATTCATTATTATTTCTATACTATATTTTTTTGTACACTATGGGCATAATTGAGATAAAATTCATAGTTTTTAAAAAATAAATAGCTTGATTATTAGTGATAATACATTTTGAATAATGAAGCTGAACGTCGAGAGGGTTTATATTGGTGGTTATTTTATTAACTAGTTATTAATAAATTCCCTTTAAAAATTGTCTAATAAACTGAGTTTTGTTCAAATATCTTGACATATCTACTTTAAATATATTAAAGGGTGCTGTTGTTAGAATTACTAACAATTAAGTAAAACTAAAATAAGGAAAAGTAATAATGAGTCTAAAAGGTAAAGTAAAATGGTTCAATGGGACAAAAGGATATGGTTTCATTGAAAGAGAAGACAAAGAAAAAGACGTTTTCGTTCATTCTTCTGCGGTTAGAGATGCAGGTTTAAAGTATTTGAATGAAGGTGACGAATTAACGTTTGAAGTTGAGAATACCGAAAAGGGTCCATCCGCAGTTAAGCTGCAAAAAACCTCTTAATAGTATTTCAAACAGATATTTGTATAGGGAAAAATAATATTAGTTTTAATTCAAGCTGATTTTATATCCCTATACAATTCTTTGTTGCATAAATTTTTTTTTTTGATATCTATTAGCCATGAATAAAAGACAAAAAAAAGAATATTTTTCTTTAAGTGCAAAACACCATTTTGCACACGCTGAGCTATTGCTTAGCTAAATCATTACATATTTTAAAATATAAATTTATTAACAATTAATATAAAAAGGAGTTATGCAGCAGTAGCTCAGTTGGTTAGAGCACTAGTTTGTGGAACTAGGGGTCGGTGGTTCGATTCCACCCTGCTGTACCAAAATAATGAGTAAAGAAAAAAATCTTAAACCCTCTAAGGAATTACCTTTAGGTTTTGTAGATAGACAAGAAAAAGAATTATTAATCCGTGATTTTGTAATTTCTAATATTAAAGAAGTTATGACTAAGTACGGTTTTCAGTATCTTGAAACACCAAGCTTCGAGTACACGGATAGTATTGGAAAATTTTTGCCTGATAAAGAAAGACCAGACCAAGGAGTGTTTTCTTTTAAAGACGAAAAAAAATGGTTATCACTTCGATACGACCTTACAGCTCCCTTAGCAAGGTATGTTGCAAAAAATTACCTTGAGCTTCCTAAACCTTTTAAGCGCTATCAATTAGGAACGGTATGGAGAAACGAAAAACCAGGACCTGGTAGATTTAGAGAGTTTTTACAATTTGATGCAGATTATGTAGGCACAAAAAATTTACAAGCTGACGCAGAACTTTGCGTATTAATATCTGAGATATTAGAAAAATGTGGACTAGTTAAGACAGATTACACTGTGAAGATTTCCTCTAGAAAATTCACTGATAAGTTGTTTGAACAACTGAAAATTAAATCAAAAGAACAAATATCAACTACACTACGCGCCCTTGATAAAATCGATAGACTTGGATGGGGAGAAGCAAAGAAACTTCTTGGAGAAGGCAGAAAAGATAAATCTGGAGATTACACCAAAGGGGCAAATCTTAAAAGTGATCAGATTAAAATAATTGAAAATGCTTTAAAGAGCAAAACACCTGACAGCGAAGATGTTTTAGAGATTGTTAAAATATTTCAGAATTATAATTTTAAAAATTATAAATTCGATCCATCTGTTATACGAGGTTTGGAATATTACACAGGACCTATTTTTGAGGTTAATTTAAATTTTGAGGTAAAAAATTTAAAAGGACAAACCATTCAATTTGGATCAATAGGCGGTGGTGGAAGATACGATAATCTTGTAAGTAGTTTTGGAAATTTTGATTGTCCCGCAACCGGAATATCAATTGGTCTTGATAGGCTTGTGTTTGCTTTGATGCAAAAAAAAGATTTTAAAATTAAGGCTGCAAGACCAGTAATCATATGCGTTTTTGATAAAAGTAGAATGAAAGAATATATCGAGATATTAAATAAACTTAGAATGTTAAATATCAGTTCTGAGATTTATCCAGGAGAAGGTAAATTAAAAAAACAAATGGAGTATGCGAATAAGATTGATTCTCCAGCTGTTATTTTATATGGCGACAACGAAATAAAAACAGGAAAAGCAACATTAAAAAATCTTGAAACTGGCAATGAAAGCTCGGTTAAAATTGAGGATCTAGCAAATGAAATCAAAAAATTACTCTGAAAATATAATAAAAGTTTTCAAGAAAGATGGTTTTGTTTTATCAGAACCAGATGTTCTTTTAGACTCAGATTATATTATTCAAAGATCAGGCGAGAATTTTAGAAAGCTGATGTTTACTTTTGAGGACGATACTGGGAAAAGTATGTGTCTAAGACCAGATTTGACGGTTGCTTCCTGTATAAAATATTTAAAAAGTAATTCTAAAGCAAATTCGAAAATTTTTTACTCAGGACAAGCCTACAGAAGATCAGGTAGTCCAAAAGATAAGGTTATTAACGATCAATTAGGAATAGAAATTTTAGGTTCTAAAAATAAATCTACTGATGATTTAAAAGTTTTAAAAACAATTGCTAATTCAATTGAAAAAATAAAAATAAAAAATACTTCGATCAAAATAAGCGATGTAAGTTTATTTCAAAAGTTAATAGAGTCTTTAAAAATTCCAGAAAGATGGAAGATAAGACTAAAGAGACACTTTTGGAGACCCCAATATTTTGAAGATCTGCTTAATAGACTTGAAACTAACTCCGATATAGATCCTACGACAATTAACTTAGATAAAAAAAAATTTTCTGAGATGAAAAATCTTGATCAAAGTAAAGAAATTGCAAACCGTAAAATTTCTGAAATTTTGTCTAGATTTGACAGAAAAATGAAAGACCCAAGATCATTTGGAGAAAATAAAAAAATTGTGAAAATTATTAGAGAGTTTTTAAAAATTAATTGCTCAATTGATAAATTAGAAAAAACTTTAAAAAGTTTTGTTAAAAAAAATAAATTAAGCAACAGTGTTTTCAAAGATTTATCAACTATAAAAAATTTATCAAAAATAAATTCAAAAACTATTTTTTCAACAAACTTTGGTAGAGATATTGAATATTATACTGGAATAGTTTTTGAGATATATAATTCATCAAAAAAAGAGATAGCAAGAGGTGGAAGATATGATGGTTTATTGAAAAGTCTTGGATCTAAAAAAAATATTTCAGCAGTTGGAGCAGCAATTAATTTAAACAATTTACAAACATGAAAAATTTAATAACCATAGGCTTGCCAAGTAAAGGAAGATTAAAAGAAGGCTCAATAAGTTTTTTTGAAAAAAATAATTTAAAACTAACCTCTAATGGAGGTGAAAGAAATTATTTTGCTCAAATAGAGAATTTACCTAATTCAAAAATTATTTATTTGCACGCCAAAGAGATAATACAAAGACTCGGTGACGGAACTATTGATGTAGGCATATCTGGTCTAGATCTATTACAAGAATCGTCGATGAATCTTCAAAAAAAAATTGAAATTAGAAAAAAGCTAGATTTCGGTGTGGCGGACGTTGTGGTCGCTATTCCTAATGACTGGATAGATGTTCAAACAGTAGCAGATTTAGAGGAAGTTTCTTTTGATTTTAGAGACAAAAAGAACACCATTTTACGAGTTGCAACGAAATATCCAAATTTAACTAATAATTTTCTAGTTTCAAAAGGAATTACCCAATACAAACTTGTACCAAGTCTTGGTGCGACGGAAACCTATCCATTCATTGGGTCATCTGAAATTATTACCGATATAGCCTCAACGGGAAAAACTTTAAAAGATAATAATCTTAGAATCCTTAAGGATGGATATATTTTAAATTCTCAAGCTTGTTTATTGATTTCAAAAAAAAAAGCCGCAACTTTGAGACCTTTTTTAAATTCATTAATTTAAGCGGATTACATTCCCATGCCACCCATTCCTCCAGGGGGCATATCACCAGCAGCTCCAGATTTTTCACTTTTTTTTCTCTCATGAGGGTCCAGTATAGCCTTTCTTAATCTACAAGATTTTGGAGTAATTTCTAAAGCTTCATCATTATTAAGTATACTCAGTTGCTCAGCAATTGACATCTTACGTACTGGCGTCAGCACGACGTTTTCATCAGTTCCTTGAGTTCTCATGTTTGTAAGTTTTTTACCCTTCATAACATTAATGATCATATCACCGGGTTTTGGAGCTAGCCCGACAATCATTCCAGCATAAACAGAGTCATTATGAGTAACAAACATTTCACCTCTCGCCTGTAAATTATATATTGCAAAAGCAACAGCTTTACCTTTTTCCATTGAAATTAATGCACCATTTCTTCTGCCTTCCATCTCGCCTTCAAATTTTCCATAAGAATGAAATATTCTATTAATCACACCGTTACCTTTTGTTAATGTTAGAAATCTACTTGTGTAACCCATCAAACCTCTAGTAGGTGCATGAAATATTAATCTTTTCTTGTCTTTTCCTGTATCTTTAAGGTCAATTAATTTACCTTTTCTTCTATTCATTGAGTCGATTACTTTTGAAGAATATTCTTCGTCTAAATCCATAGTAATTTCTTCAATTGGCTCTAATCTATTTCCATTATCATCTTTTTTAAATAAAACTTTAGGTGGACTTACAGTCATTTCAAAACCTTCACGTCTCATTTGTGTTAGTAAAATTTCAAGCATCAGTTCTCCTCTTCCACTTATTTCAAATGAATCTTTACCTGTGTTTTCTGAAAAAGTAATTCCAACATTATTTTGTGCTTCAAGTGCCAATCTATCTCTAATTTGTGTACTTGTTAATTTTTTACCTTCTATGCCTGCAAGAGGGGAACTATTAACAGTTATTGTAATTGACATTGTTGGAGGATCTATAGGAGTTGCTACTATTGGTTCATTAACATCAAGATCACAAATAGTATCTGCGACGTTTGCCTTTTCTAATCCAGCTATTACCACAATATCTCCAGCCTCACCTACATCAATAGGAACCTTTTTTGTTCCCTCGTACCTAAAGATTTTAGTTAGTCTACCTTCGTCTACTTTTTCCTTTTGAAGATTTATAGCTTTAATTTGTTGATTAGCTTTTGCAGTTCCTTGAGATATTCTTCCAACCAAACTTCTACCTAAAAAAATATCAGCGTATAAAAGAGTAGATAACATTGCAAAAGGTTTTGATTTATCAAACTCAGCAGGTTTAACCTGATCAATAATCATATCTAATAATGGATTAAGATTTTCTCTTGGTCCGTCCAATTCTTTACTTGCCCATCCAGATCTTCCACTTGCATATAAAACGGGAAAATCTAATTGCTCTTCATTAGCATCTAAACTTACAAATAAATCAAAAGTCTCTTCTAAAACTTCGTTAGCTCTTTGATTAGGTTTGTCTAGCTTATTAATAACAACTATTGGTTTTAAACCTTGTCTAAGAGCTTTTGCTAATACAAATTTAGTTTGTGGCATTACACCCTCCGCAGAGTCTATTAGTAATAATGCTCCATCTGCCATGTTCAACACACGTTCAACTTCAGCAGCAAAATCTCTGTGGCCCGGTGTGTCAATGATATTTACTCTTGAGTTTTTCCAATTAATCGACGCAGGCTTTGCTAAAATTGTAATACCTCTTTCTTTTTCTAATTCTCCAGAGTCCATAAGTCTTTCATCAACAATTTCATTTTCTCTAAATGATCCACTCTGTTTCATTAAATTATCTATAAGAGTAGTTTTGCCGTGATCAACGTGAGCTATAATTGTTATATTTCGAATACTGTTGTTCATAATTTGAGGCTCTTATACATATATAGTTGCATTTGAAAACTAAAAAAAAACCCCCGATAAAATCGGGGGTTTTTGAATTTTGTTTTTGATTTTGGGTACTTACATTCCCATGCCGCCCATACCACCCATTCCTCCCATACCACCAGGAGGCATGGCAGGACCAGAATCTTTTTCTTCCGGTTTGTCAGCAACCATTGCTTCAGTTGTAATTAATAGACCTGCAATCGAAGCAGCATCTTGAAGACAAGTTCTTACAACTTTAGTTGGATCTATAATTCCTTTTGCAAACATATCGCAGTATTCTTCGTTTTGAGCGTCATAACCTTGGTTTGCCTTTTTACCTTCTAAAAGTTTTCCAACAATAACTGATCCATCAACACCAGCATTAGCAGTTATTTGTCTGATAGGTGCCTCTAAAGCTTTTTTGAGTATATCTATTCCAGCTTTCTGATCAGCTCCTTTAAATTTTACCTTATCTAAGTCTTGAGCGGCATAAAGTAATGCACATCCTCCGCCAACAACAACACCTTCTTCTACGGCAGCTCTTGTTGAATTAAGTGCATCTTCTACTCTATCTTTTCTCTCTTTAACCGCAACTTCGGTTGCACCACCAACTTTGATTATAGCAACTCCTCCAGCTAATTTGGCTAATCTTTCTTGAAGTTTTTCTTTATCATAATCAGAAGTTGTTTCTTCAATTTGTTGTCTAATTTGATTACATCTTGCCTCGATGTCAGCTTTTTTGCCCGATCCAGCAACAATTGTACTATTATCCTTGTCAACTTTTATTTTTTTGCAAGAACCAAGATCACCTATTTTTACATTTTCTAATTTAATTCCAAGATCTTCTGAAATTACCTGAGCACTTGTCAATATTGCAATGTCTTCTAACATTGATTTTCTTCTATCGCCAAATCCAGGAGCTTTAACAGCAACTACTTTTAATCCGCCTCTTAGTTTGTTTACAACCAAGGTAGCTAATGCTTCACCCTCAACATCTTCAGAGATTATCATAAGCGGACGTCCTGCTTGAACGACCGACTCTAATAATGGAACCATTGATTGTAAATTAGCTAATTTTTTTTCATGCAACAAAACAAGTGGATTTTCAAGTTCTGTAGTCATTTTGTCTGCATTTGTTATGAAATAAGGAGAAAGATAGCCTCTATCAAACTGCATACCCTCTACAATATCTAATTCTGTTTCAAGTCCTTTTGCCTCTTCAACAGTGATTACACCTTCATTTCCAACTTTTTGCATTGCTTTAGAAATCATATCTCCAATTTCTTTTTCACCATTTGCAGAAATTGTTCCAACTTGAGCTATTTCATCGTTAGTTTTAACTTTTTTTGAAGAAGCTTTTATTTTTTCAATAACGTGCTCAACAGCATTATCAAGTCCACGTTTAACATCCATTGGATTCATACCTGCAGTAACGTATTTGCAACCTTCTTTAACAATAGCCTGGGCTAATAGTGCGGCTGTTGTTGTTCCATCTCCAGCCTCATCATTAACTTTGTTTGCAACTTCTTTTATCATTTGAGCTCCCATGTTCTCAAATTTGTCTTGAAGGTCAATTTCTTTAGCCACGGTTACACCGTCTTTTGTTGTTCGAGGTGCTCCATAGGATTTATCTAGTACAACATTTCTTCCTTTAGGACCCAAAGTTACTTTAACAACGTTTGCAAGAGTATCTACTCCTTGAAGCATTTTGGTTCTTGCTTCTGTATCAAATTTTATAATTTTTGCCATTTTTATATCTCCTTGTTAATTTATTTCTTGCTTTTTGAAATTCCCATAATGTCAGATTCCTTCATTATACTATATTCCGTTCCATCGATTTTTACTTCTGTGCCTGACCATTTACCAAATAGAACTATATCTCCAACTTTTACGTCCATTGGTGAAATTTTTCCATCTTCCGATTTTGCTCCAGGTCCAACTGCTACAACCTCGCCTTCTTGTGGTTTCTCTTTTGCAGTATCAGGAATAATTATTCCTCCGGCGGTCTTTTCTTCGCTGTCCAAAACTTTTATTAATACTCTATCGTGTAAAGGTCTAAATTTCATAGATATCTCCTATTAAAAATATGAAAATGATATAAATACGCAAACATATAATTTCAAGATAGAGGTCAAAATTAACTTAATCTTTAAAAAACATTGAAAATACTATATTTTTTGCATTTAAATTAGCCTAATAATGAGTTTTTTGCACTTAAAAAATGGATTACGAGAAATAGTCAGCAACTATGATGTTTTCTTTATTGATTTGTGGGGCGTAATACATAATGGAATAACATTGTATCCTACTGCAATTGAAGTTCTAAACAATTTAAAGAAAGAAAATAAAAGATTTATCCTAATGACTAATGCCCCAAGACCAAGACAGAGTGTGGTAAATTTTTTGAAAAAATTTAATTTTAATAAGGATTACTATAATAACATTTTTACTTCAGGTGATGCAGCATTAAATTCTTTAAGATCAAATTTCCATGGTAAGAGTTTTTTTCATGTGGGTCCTAAACGAGATGTTGACATATTTTCTGAATTTAAGAAAAAAAAAGTTGATAAAATAGAATCTGCAGAATTTATTTTATGTACTGGTTTATTTGATTTTAAAGAAAACGATCTGTTTTATTATAAAAATTTATTAGAAAAAAATATTAAAAAAAAAATGGTATGTACAAATCCAGATCTAGAAGTTCATAGAGGAAATAGAAAAGAATATTGTGCAGGAGCTGTCGCTAAAATTTTTGAGGAAATGGGAGGAAGGGTAACTTACTATGGGAAACCATACCCTGAAATTTACAAAAATTGTATTAAAGATGAAAAAAAAGTGTTGGTAATTGGAGATAACCTAAATACAGATATAAAAGGTGCGAATAATATGCATTATGATTCTTTATTTATAAAAGATGGTATCCACAAAGAAGAATTTGAAAGTTTAACACCTGATAGTTTTGATAAGATATTTGGCAAATACCAAGTTAAAATTGATTATTATCAAAATCATTTGCTATGGTAATAAACAATGTTTGAAATTTATAATAAATTTATCATTCCAAGAAAGTTAAAAAAATCTATTTTGTTAATAGGAAACTTTGATGGTTTACATTTAGGTCACCAAAAAGTTTGTGAAGAAGCATTAAAATATAAAAAAAAATATAAATTAAAGTTAGGTGTCATAACATTTAATCCTTTGCCAATTATGTTTTTTAACAAGAAATTAATAAATTATAGAATTACCAACGACTTTCAAAAGTTTATTTTATTAAAAAAAAAAGGTATAGATTTTATTATTAATAAGAATTTTGATTTAAAATTTTCTAAAATTACATCTAAGGAATTTATCAAAAATATAATAGTAAAAAAAATTAATCCTAAATTTATTTTTGTTAGTAACAATTTTAGATTTGGAAATAAAAGAAAAGGTGATGTTAGAGAATTAATTAATGAAGGAAAAAAATTTGGATTTTGTATTGTGAAACCCGAACCATTAAGAATTAAAAAAAAAATTATTTCTTCTACTTTAATTAGGAATCTTTTGAAAAAAGGAAAAATAAAACAAGTAAACAAGCTTTTATCAAGAAATTGGGTAATTAATGGGATTGTACAAAAAGGCAAACGATTGGGTAATAAACTTGGCTTTCCAACATGTAATATTGATATAAAAAATTATATTTCAGCAAAACCCGGAGTTTATTCTATAAAGATCATTATAGGTAATTCAAAAAAAATTTTTAACGGTATAGCATATCTTGGTTATCGACCAACTTTTGGAGGAAAAAAACTACTATTAGAGGTTAATTTGTTTGGTTTCAATGGAAATTTATATAAAAAAACACTAAATGTTTATTTCTGCAATTTTATTAGAAGAGATAAAAAATTTAATAATAAAATAAGTTTAATTAAACAAATGAAAAAAGATTTAATAAAAGCAAAATTTGATTTGAAAAAACAAATAATCTTATGACAAAGGAAAGTTTAAATTTACCCAAAACAACTTTCTCAATGAAAGCGAACTTACCCCAAAAAGAACCTGATATTGTAAATTTTTGGGACAAAATAGATTTATATAAAAAACATAGAAATGCGAGCAAAGGAAAAGAAAAATTTATTCTTCATGATGGTCCACCTTATGCAAATGGACACATTCATATGGGTACAGCATTAAATAAAATACTTAAAGATATTGTAACAAGATTTCATCAAATGGATAACAAAGATTCAAATTATGTTCCAGGATGGGATTGTCATGGTTTGCCAATTGAATGGAAAATAGAAGAACAATATAAAAAAAATAAAAAAAATAAAGATGATATTCCTATAGGAGAATTCAGAAGAGAATGCCGAGAATTTGCAAATAAATGGATAGATATTCATATAAATGAATTTAAGCGACTTGGGGTAATTGGTGATTGGAAAAATTACTACTCTACAATGAGTTTTGATGCGGAAGCTGGAATAGTAAGAGAACTTGGAAAATTTTTATTAGAAGGAAGTCTTTATAGAGGATTTAAACCGGTTTTATGGTCAACCGTAGAAAAAACAGCTCTTGCTGATGCAGAAGTAGAATATAAAGATCATGTTTCAAATACAATTTATGTAGGATTTAAAATTGAGTATTCCAAAATTGATTCAATAAAAGATAGTAGTGTTATTATATGGACAACGACACCTTGGACAATTCCAGCAAATAGAGCTTTAGCATATAACAAGGATTTAGATTATTCTTTAATAAAAATTGAAGACTCTTCGTCTGATTTTAATAATCAGAAAATATTGATTGCATCAAGATTACTAGAAACAGCAGTAAAAGAAAATGGATTAGAAAAGTATAAAATTATAAATATATTCAAAGGTAGTAATTTTGAAGGAACAATTTGTTCTCATCCCTTAAAAAAAATTGGCTATGATTTTGAAGTTCCAATGTTTGAAGCCCAGTTTGTAACACTTGAACAAGGAACTGGGATTGTGCATACCGCACCAAGTCATGGACCAGATGATTTTAATCTTTGTCTTAAACATGGAATAAAGGCTATTGATACAATTGATGATAGTGGACGTTATACAAAAAATATACCTTTTTTTGAAGGAATTCATATTTTTAAGGCTGATAAGCTAGTAATTGACAAATTAAAAGATGAAAAAAAATTACTAGGCAATGGAAAACTTACTCACAGTTATCCACATTCTTGGAGATCGAAAGCTCCATTAGTGCATAGGGCTACTCTGCAATGGTTCATCTCAATGGAAAGTCATAAACTTAGAAAAAAAGCTCTCAAGGCCATTAGCGAAACAATTTTTTATCCAAAAAAAGGAAAAGAGAGAATTGAATCAATGATAAAACTACGTCCTGATTGGTGTATCTCTAGACAAAGAACTTGGGGTGTTCCCCTACCGATATTTACTTCAAAAAAAACAAATGAAGTACTAAAAGATCCAGAAGTTATTGAAAATATTGCAAAAATTTATGAAAAAGAAGGATCGGATTGTTGGTTCACTGATGATCCTCAAAGATTTCTAGCTAAGAAATATAAAAAGGAAGATTTTATAAAATCCACAGATATTTGCGAAGTTTGGTTTGATAGTGGATCAACTCACTCTTTTGTTCTTGAAAAAAGAAATGATTTGAAATGGCCAGCTTCAATGTATTTAGAAGGATCAGATCAACATCGTGGCTGGTTTCATTCTTCATTGTTAGAATCATGCGGTACAAGAGGTAGGGCACCCTACGAAAGTATTTTATCTCACGGATTTGTAGTAGATGGAAAAGGACTTAAGATGTCAAAATCTACAGGAAATATAATTTCACCCGAAGAAATATTAAAAAAATATGGTGCAGATATACTAAGAGTTTGGGTCGCAGCATCTGATTACGCAGAAGATCTAAGAATTGATTTTTCGATATTAGAACAACATGCAGAATCGTATAGAAAAATTAGAAATACCTTCAGATTTTTACTAGGTAATCTTAAGGATAAAAAAACTGATTTTAATTTTAATTCAGATGAAATCTTTAATTGGCCTGAACTTGAAAAATACATGTTACATAAAATTTATATTCTAAGCAAAAATTTTAAAATATATTTTAAGGAATATAATTTTCATAAAATTTATAAAGATTTGTTAAATTTTTGTTCACAGGATTTATCAGCTTTTTATTTTGATATTAGAAAAGATACATTATACTGTGATGGTAAAAAATCTGAAACTAGAAAAGCCTGTATAAATTTTTTAAATATTTTACTAGATTCTTTGTTAAAGTGGCTCGCTCCAATTTTATCATTTACAACAGAAGAAATTTATAAAATAGTTAATAAAAGTGAAAAAGATAGCATTCATTTAAAAAATTTTCCAAATATTCCCAAAATTTGGCAAAATGATAAATTGTCTGAAAAATGGAACAAATTAAATAATATAAGACAAGTTTGCAATGCAGCTATAGAAGTAAAAAGATCTAAAAAAGAGTTTGGATCAAGTTTGGAGGCGGATATAGAGATATATTTAGATGATTTATATTTAAAACTTGTTAAAAAAGTTAATTTATCAGAATATTGTATAACTTCACGTGCAGTGGCAAAACCGTTTGAAGATAAAAAAGAAAATTTATTTCAAGTAGAAAAAATTAAAGGAGTTAAGGTATTGGTAAAAAAAGCAAAAGGAACAAAATGTCCAAGATGTTGGAAAATAACAAACAGGAAATGTGATAAGTATACTTGCGAAATATGAAAGAAAAAAAATTTTTCAATATAAAAGTTAAAAATTATTTAAGTAATTTTATTATAATAATACTAATTTTTTCTGTAGATAGAATAAGTAAAATATATCTACTAAATTTAAATGAGAATGGAACCGAAATAGATTTCTATATATTTTCATTTCTAAATATTTACTTGGCATGGAATACTGGCATTGGATTTGGTTTATTCTCAACAGATGCAAATATTTTTTATCATTTTTTAACCGTTGTAATTGGAATTATTAACTTAGTATTAATTATTTTACTATTTAATCTCAAAGGCATTAGAAAATATTTTATATCTATGATTTTGGGAGGATCTCTAGGAAATTTTTTTGATAGAATTTATTATTTTGCCGTACCCGATTTTGTTGATTTTCATATCGAAGATTTTCATTGGTTCATATTTAATATTGCAGATATATTCATCACAATTGGTATATTTTGCCTAATTTTTGTTGAAATATTAGAAAAGAAAATGAATAAAGTAGGTAATGCAAAAAATATTTAACAAAATAATAATCTTAATGGTGTTTTTCGTCACAGCGTGTACGGATACTCTTGATAATGTTAAAAAAGGCTTAGGAGGTGGAAAAAGAATAACTACAGATGAATTTTTAGTAAAAAAGAAAGATCCACTTACTATGCCACCGAAATGGAATAAATTACCAGAACCAGGACAAAATATACTTTTAGACAATGAAATTGAAGAGGTGACAGATATAGAGGAACTTATTCAGTCGGGTAAAAATAAAAGTAGTTCAGTAAATACCGAGGTAGGTACCAGCTTAGAAGATTCTGTACTAAAGAAAATTAAGAAAAAATAATGCTAATTAAGTCAATTCTTTTCAAAAATGATTTGATTAAAAAAAAAAAATTAACAAATATTGTAAGCACTAAAAAAAAATTTATAGCATTAAGAAAAGATTATAATGAAAAAAAAATTCCACTACTCACAAGTTTTGAAAAAAATTACAAGCTTAGTTATTCGAAAAAATTAATTAAAATTTTAAGAAAAAAAAAATATATAATTTTAGTAGGTATGGGTGGGTCAATTCTTGGAGCAAAAGCACTGTATTCATTTTTTAAAAGAAAAATTAAAAAAATTTTTTTTTTTCAAGACAATTTAAGTGAAAGAAATACTTTAGAACTGAATTCAAAAAAATTTAAGAATTCTGCTTATATTTTTATTTCTAAGTCGGGTAACACAATTGAAACTATAGCGAATATAGATTTGATTATACAAAATAGAAAAAAAAATGATGTAAAATTTTTTATTACAGAAAAGAAAAATAATGCAATTAACGTAATTGCTAATAAATTGAAAGCAGAAATTATTGAACATAAAAATTTTATTGGTGGAAGATACTCTGTAATGTCGGAGGTTGGAATGTTACCGGCCGAGTTAATGAATCTGAAAACAGAAAGATTTAAAAATTTAAATTATTTAATTAATAATAAAAATTTTGCTAATAAACTAATTTATAATGCTGCTTGTTTATATAATTTATCTAAAAAGGAAATTTTGAATTCAATAATTCTTAATTATGATCCAGATATGAACGATTTAGGCTATTGGTATCAGCAATTAGTAGCAGAAAGTCTTGGAAAAAAGGGCAAGGGATTTATTCCAATGATTTCTGTAGCACCTAGAGATCACCACAGTTTACTTCAATTGTATTTAGATGGACCAAAAAATAACTTTTTTACAATTTTTGCTTCAAAACATCAAAATAAATATAAATTATCTAATTCCTTAATACCAAAAAATGTAAAATATTTAGCAAACAAAAAATTAGAAACTATTTTGGAAGCACAGAAAAAAGCAATGGAAAATGCTTTAATTAAAAATAAAATTCCTTTTAGATCTTTTTATTTCTTAAAGAAACGCGAAGAAGAACTAGGTACAATTTTTACTTTTTTTGTATTAGAGACAATTCTTTTATCGAGGTTAATGAAGCTGAACCCATTTGACCAACCAGCAGTTGAAACTGTAAAACAGGATACTAAAAAAATTCTTTTAAAAAACTAAATTTCCAAAAATAATTTTGGAAATACCATAAATTTTTATATCCAGTATTTTAAAATTAGTTGGATAGTTATCGATTTCCTTTTTGTTTCTATGAATGATAATAATTCCATTTTTTTTAGTAATGTTTCCTTTAATGAGGTTATTAATTAATTTAAAAGTTTTTCTTTCTTTAAAAGGTGGGTCAATAAATATCAAATCTGCTTTATAATTAATGTTGTCAACGCTCCATAAATAACTAGATACAGACTCTTTAATTATCGAGGTATTTTTTTCAACGTTAAGCTTATAAATATTTTTTTGTAATATTTTAAGAGCTATATTGTTGTTTTCTACAAATGTTACTTTATTAGCGTCTCTAGACAAACATTCTAAACCAAAAGAACCTGTACCAGAATATAGATCTAAAATTTTTGTATTTTCAAATTTAAAAGAAAATTTTTTGCGATGAAGTAATGTGTTAAAAATTGATTCTTTAACAATATCTTTAAGAGGTCTTGTTTCTTTATTCAATGGAATAAAAAGTTTTGTCCCTTTAAATTTTCCAGAAATTATTCGCATTATAGTTTTATTTTTTATTTATTGTGCGCCAACCAATATCTCTTCTAAAAAAACCATTTTCCCAGTTAATTTTATTTAAATAGGATATTGCTTTATTCCTTGCATTTAAAAGATTTTTGTTAACTGAAACTATATTTAAGACTCTTCCAGCATTTGAAAAAATATTTCCTTCCATTTCATATGTGCCAGCGTGAAAAATAAAATTATTTTTATCAATTTTAATTTTATTTAAATTTTCAATTTTTATATTCTTGTTATAATTTCCCGGATATCCATTTGAACATAAAACAATACATATGCTATTTTGATTCTTCCAATTAATTTCTATTTGACTTAATTTGTCATTTGCTGCGAAATTTATTATTTTAAGTAAATCACTTTCCAATCTAATTATTATCGTTTGACACTCAGGATCTCCCATTCTGACATTATATTCAATGAGAAAGGGCTCATTTTTTATAATCATTAAACCTGCATATAAAAATCCTCTAAATGGATTACCCATTTTTTTCATGGCATATATGGTGGGTTGAATAATTTTTTCTTCAATTTTTTTTTTTAGTTTATTATTAATTATTGAAGATGGAGAAAAAGCTCCCATTCCGCCAGTATTAGGACCAGTATCATTTTCTCCAACTCTTTTATGATCTTGAGCTGAACCAAAAAATTTATGGGTATTTTTATCAACAATTACAAAATAACTCATTTCTTCTCCATCCAAATATTCTTCCAAAACAACTTTTGATGAAGATTTAAATTTTCCTAATAAAATTTCATTACAAGATTTAATTGCTTGATCAGTAGTTTTACAAATTGTAACTCCTTTTCCTGCAGCTAATCCGTCTGCTTTTACAACAATGGGAATCTTGTTTTTAAAAATAAAATTTTTTGCATTTTCTAAATTATCAAAAATACCAAACTTTGCTGTAGGAATATTATTTTCTTTACAAAAACTTTTCAAAAATGCCTTTGAACCTTCTAATCGAGATGCAGCTTTGTTTGGTCCAAATATTTTTATTTTTTTTTTAATAAAAAAATCAACTATTCCGTCTACCAAAGGATTTTCGGGACCAACTATAATTAACTCTATTTTTTTTTTTAAAAAAATTTTGTACAAATGTTCAAAATCAGTAATATCCGTATTTATATTTGTAGCAATTTTTCTTGTTCCAGCGTTACCAGGTACGCAAATTAAACTAGTAATTTTCTTAGATTTTCTTAATTTATAACAAAGTGCATGTTCTCGCCCACCACTTCCTATGACAGCAACATTCATATAACATTGATATATTAAAAAAATATAATTATGAATGAAATTTTAGCAAAATTGAAATACGGTCCCAATGCTTTCGAAATACTTGAAAAGGGCAATTATGTAATATGTGCCATTTCGGGAAAAAAAATTTCTTTAGATAAACTGACTTATTGGAATGTTGAACTACAAGAAGCCTATTTTTCACCTAAAGAAGCACAAATACGATATGAAGGGTTGAAAAAACCATAAATTATAAATTTATTTCCAACGATTATGTGACCAAAGCCATTGTTCAGGTTTTTTTAATATCATTTTTTCAATTTTTTTATTTATTTCTAATGTAAGGTCATGACAGTCTTTATCATAATTACCAGATTTTTTAATTTCAATTGGTTTGTAAACTGTCATTTCAAAACTAATATCTGACAATCTTTCCATATGTATTGGTATAATTTTGCATTTTAATCTAAGGTTAATTTGAGCTGGAACAGTTGTTGTTAATGCAGGAAAATTAAAAAGTTGAACTAGTATTCCTTCACTAATTCTTTGATCAACAAGCATAACTATTGAATAGCCTTTTTTTATTGTAGTAAATAATTCTCTCATGCTTGATCTTCCTTTTTTTATCATAATAGGACATATATATTTTAGTCTTAGAAGTTCTAAAATTGGATTTAAAAAAGGATTATTTAAAGGTCTGTAAATCGCACCCAATTTAATTCCGTAGGCATTTAATTTTGTTCCAATCAATTCAAAATTTGAAAAATGACCAGTCACAAAAATTACCGTTTCATTATTTTTTTTTATTTCATCTAAATATTCAGTTCCATGAATCTTTATTAAGTTATTATGATTTTTTTTAAATTTTTTTAAAAAAACATATTCAGAAAAAGTTCTTCCAATATTATCCCACATGCCGAGTGATATTTTATTAATTTCCGTTTGTGTAATTTTTCTGAAACAAATTTTTAAGTTATTATCTATAATTTTTTTTGATCTAAATAGTGGACCAAAAATTTTAGCAAGATAACTTCCCAAAAAAGATGCATTTTGTTGTCCAACGATTTTAAAGATTATAAGCAACGACAAGATTACTAAAAATTGTAAAAAATATTTAAAAATTTTCATATAATTTGTTTTAGTTCATTTACAAATTCATTTTTATTATTAATTAATAATTCAACTTTTATAAAATAAACATTTTTTCTATCTTCAATATTTAATCTTAAATAATCTTTTTCAGTAGTTAACAAACAAGCTTTTAATTCTTTAGCTTTTTTATTTAGTTCCAATATATCAATTTTTGTAAAGTTATAATGGTCAGGGAAATTAATTGTTTTAAGTATTTCTATATTGTTTTTTTTTAAAAGTTCAAAAAAATTTTTTGGATTAGCTATACCAGCAAAAGCTAAAACTTTTTTATTTTTAATATCAATTAAATTTAAAGGTATGTACTGAGTATAAAAAATTTTTATATTTGAATTAAATTTATTTATAATTTTCTCTATTTCCAAATTTTTGTTTCCATTAATAAATACATAGTGACATCTTTTTAATGCTGTAAGTTTTTCCCTAAGAGGTCCTGATGGTATTACTAAGCCATTTCCAATCCACTGTTTTTCATTAAAACAAACTATAGATATATCACTTTTTATACTCGGATCTTGAAAACCATCATCGAGAATAGCCACGTTGGCCTTACTATTGATTAATAATTTTATTGCTTTAGATCTTTTTTTATCCATGAATACTTTACCAGTATTTTCCAATAATTGTTGCTCATCAGTGAATTTTTCATAATGTTTTTTTACAAAAGCAGGATTGGTTTTTAACGATCTAAGTATTTTAAATATCTCTATACAAAGAGGTGTCTTGCCTGTTCCACCTAAATAAATATTTCCAACCAAAATTATCGGAATATTAAATTCTTGTCTTGTTGAATATTTAAATTTTATTAAATTAATTAAGTTAACAACTGTTGAAATAGGCAAATAAAGATATGACCAAATCGTAAATTTTTTATTGTCCCAAAATCTAGGCTTATA
Organism: alpha proteobacterium SCGC AAA240-E13; assembly: GCA_000504625.1. Lineage (GTDB taxonomy): Bacteria > Pseudomonadota > Alphaproteobacteria > Pelagibacterales > Pelagibacteraceae > AAA240-E13. Next base: position 22,339 of record AZHR01000002.1, on the reverse strand, counting down.
AACTTTCATTGATGACTTGCAACAAATTTTTTAATTTCTAAAAATATATTATTCAAAATAGTTTGACCTATAACATCTGTTTTTTTTTTAAATTTTTTGCTAATATTTTTTTTTGAACTTAAATCTTTTAATAAAAATTTTTTTAGATCATTAATGTTATTAATTTTTTTTGCAATGTTATAAGAACATAAATAGGAATAAATTTCTTTAAAATTATTTATGAATGGCCCATGATAAATTGTACAACCCGTTCTAGCAGGTTCGATTGGATTTTGACCACCATGCTTTATTAGTGATCCTCCTAAAAAAACGGACTTGGAAATATTAAAAAACTTTTGTGTTTCACCATAAGTATTTACAAGATATATATCACTATCACGATTAAATTTGGTTTTTTCTCCATGTACATGTACTTTTAAATTCATATCACTTAATTTTTTAAATATTTCGTTACATCGATAAATATGTCTTGGAATAATTATTAAAATAATATTCCTTAATTTTTTTTTTAACTCAGCATGTGTTTTACCACAAAAAATTTCTTCACTATCATGCGTACTTGTAGCACACCATATTTTTTTGTGTTGAAACATCTTCAAAATGTTTTTGTTAAGTCTTTCTGATAAAAATAAATTTTGGCTTGAAAATTTTAAATTTCCTAAATTTTTTATTTTTTTTACACTTAATTTTTTTAGATATTTTTCAGTTTCATTATTTTGAGGAAAACATATATCAAAACTACCGAAAATTAATTTTGCAAAATCAGAAATTTTTTTCCAGCGTAAATAAGTTTTAGTTGTAATTCTTGCGTTTAATAATATCAAAGGAATTTTTCTCTCCTTTATATTAATGATAAAATTTGGCCAAATTTCTGATTCAACAAAAATTACTAAATCTGGAAACCAATGATTAAGGAATTTTTTTACAAATATATCTTTATCAAGAGGAAAAAATTGGTGAATTATTTTTTTTGATTTTATTTTTTTTTTAAATACTTTTGAAGAACTTAAAGTATTTGTAGTTATAAGAATTGTTGCGATTTCCTTAATTTTTTCAAGTTTTTTTATCAGAGATATAATACTTTGTAGTTCACCTACGCTGGCAGCATGAAACCATACAAGTTTGCCTTTAATTCTTTTTTTTTTTATTATACATAATTTTTCTTTATATCTAATCTCATCCTCTTTTTGTTTATAAATCCTTATTTTAATAATAAGGGGAGCAAAAAAACAAAACACATTTATCAGTAGTCTATATAATATCAACATTAATTAATGAGATCTTAATTGTTTATTATAAAAGTTTTTATAAATTTCCAACCTTATAACACAGCTGGATAAAGCTTGAGGGAAAAATAGAACTTTTTTTGAAAATTTTTTTCCAATTTTTATTTAATGAATAATCCATATCACTATAGGCGGATAATTCATTTTTTTTAATTGAAAATGGTACTTTTGTTTTATTCCAGACAGTAAAATATAAATAGTTAGAATAAGTATCAGCATAATTCATATATTTTTTTATTGTTCTTTTGTCCATTTCATGAAGACAATCTATTGCTAAAAAAATATCAAAAGTTTTTTTTTTAAAAAATTGTACTTGGTGAGGAAAAATAAATAATATATCGTTATTTAATAAGTTATTCATCATACTTTCTTCGTTTTTAATATCAAAACATAAAGAAATTTTTTTTTTAGGAAATGCTTTTTTTAATCTTAAATAACTAATAAATATTGCCAAAGGAATATCACATATTACGTATTTAAATTTTTCATTAAAATTTAATATAACCTCAGCAATCCTGCCTGATCCGGCACCTAATTCTAAAACAATATTATCTACTTTTGAAAAACATGGGATATTTTTTATAGAATGATATTCTAACAAAGAATTTATTTTATCCTGAGTAATTTTTATTCCTTCTACTTCTAAAAATGGATCATTGAAACCACAAAAAGTTTTATTATTTAAAAATTTCAGCAACTTATATTCTTCAAGTTTTTTCAAATTTTCATATAAAAGAATAAGTAAAAGATTGTATTTATAACTCTGATCATAATTTAATAATTGATGTTTTTTAAAAATATTTAATTCATAATTGATTTTAATGTTTTCTACATTTTTAAAAGTATTTTCAATTAGTTTGTTATCAAAATATAAAAAGGTAAAATAATTAATCCCAATATTTATTGAGTATCTATCTACACCAGTTTCCAAGAATTGTTTATAATTTTTTATATTAATAGCATGCCAGTAATTTGAAACATATTTATATGAATCCGAAATAATAAATTTTTCTGTAATTTCTATTAACTCTTGGGGTAAATTGGATTTTGATGTTTTTTTCCAAAATTTTTTAAAATTAATTTTAAAAATTTCTAATTTTCTTTTAAAAAAATTCATAAATTAATGAGATCTTAATTGTTTATTATAAAAGTTTTTATAAATTTCTGAATTTTCTAAAAGGTAAGTATGGTTTCCTTCAGCCAAAACTCTACCTTGATCAATTATAAAAATTTTATTTGCTTTTAGTACTGTTGAAAGTCTATGGGCTATAATAATAGTTGTTTTGTTTTTTGTTAAATACATTATTGCTTCTTGAATCTTATGTTCAGTATCCGCATCTAGCGATGAAGTAGCTTCATCAAGTAAAATAATTGGAGCATTCTTAAGGATAGCTCTTGCTATGGATATTCTTTGTTTTTCACCACCTGATAATCTAACGCCATTTTCTCCGATTATTGTATCATATTTTTCTGGTAATTTTTCTATAAAATTATGTGCAGCAGAAAATTTACATGCTTCAAAAATCTTTTCTTTTGATGCTTTAGAATCTGCATAGGCAATATTCGATATAACTGTATCATCGAATAATGTTATGTCTTGGCTAACTAAAGAAATATTCTTTCTTAATGAAGATAGAGATATTTCATAAATTGATTGATCGTCAATAAGTATTTCGCCATTCGAGGCATTATAAAATCTTGGGATTAAATTCATTATGGTGGTTTTTCCAGCCCCACTATGACCAACTAAAGCAATAACATTTCCACCTTCAATTTTAATATTTATTGATTTTAAAATTTCGATTTTATCACCATAAGTAAAACTTACATTTTTGTATTCTATTTTTGCTTTATCAATTACTAAATCATTGGCATTTGAATTTTCATAAATTTTTCTCTCTTGATCAATAACAGCAAACACTCTTCTTGCCCCAGATAAACTTTGGTTTATAGCAATGTTAAGTGTAGCCAAAGATCTTACAGGCTGATATGACAACATCATAGCTGCAAGAAATGAAAAAAAACTGTTTATTTCGAGCGTACCCTCTCCTACCATTAAAGCAGAATAATAAATTAAACCAGCAATCATAATTCCTGTTAAAACTTCCATAATTGGAGTAGTCCTAACAAGAACAATTCCCATTTTTTGACCTTTTTCTTTTGCTTCCTCTAAAAATTTATTTGCTCTACTATATTCAAATTGTTCTTTTTGATAAGTTTTAATTATTTTTGAATTTTTTACAATTTCAGAAAGGTATGTAGATATAATTGCGACTTTTTCTTGAACTTGAGTTGTTATCTTTCCCATTCTTTTACCAAGAGATCTAGAGGCAATCGTAGCAAGAGGAATCATGATAATCGCAAATGATGCAAGTCTCCAATTTTGATAAAACATCAAACTTAATAAGGCGACCAAAGTTAAACTATCTTTTATTAAATTTAGTATCACTGTACTTACCAATTGAATAATTAATGCTGCATCAAACAACATATGTGCTATAAATTTTCCAGAATGTTTTTTTTCCAGCAATTGTGTATCTGCATCTATTATTGATTTAGTCAGGTCATATTGAATTTCTTTTTCAATTGCTGCTCCAACCTTTATCATGGTGGTTCTTGTAAGATAAAGTGAGATTCCTTTAGTAAAAAACGCTGTAATTATTGCTATAGGAATTAAAAAAAGAAATTCTGTATCTTTTTCCACAAAAATTTTTTTAATAGCTGGATCAAGTAACCAAGCTATTGAAGCAGTGCTTCCCGCAACTAAAATAGAAAAAAAAAGTGCAAATGCAATTTTGCTCAAGTATTTAATTATGTACTCATTATATAATCTTTTTATAATTTCTTTGTCACTCATAATTTATTAATATTTAAATGTTTGTTGCCATTAAAGCTAGAAAAACTAAAAAACCGAAAAAGTTATTACTTTTAAAAATAATTAAACAGTTATTAGCATTGTTTCTATCGAGATGTTTCATTTGATAAAAAAGATGCATAATTGGAAAAATTAAGAAAGTAAAATAATATATTTTATTTTCTTCAAGAGAACCTAATATAATTAATAGCAATATACATATAGAATAGCATAGACCAATAAATAATTTATAATTTTTCTTAAATTTAATAGATGTTGATTTTACTCCAATTACTTCATCATCGTTAATGTCTTGAAACCCATAGATGGTGTCATAACCCAATGTCCAAAATATGGCTGAAATATATAATAGAATAGGTTCTAATGATATTTCTCCAATAAGCGAAGCCCATGCCATTAGAATTCCCCAGTTAAAAGTAAGCCCTAAAAAAAGTTGAGGCCAGTAAGTTAGTCGCTTCATGAATGGATAAGAAAAAGCAAAAGGTATTGATAATAAACCCAGAACTATTGTTAAAAAATTAAATTGTATTAAAATAATAAAAGCAATCAAACATAATGAAATTAAATATATAAACGATTCACCAGTCGAAATTCTTCCTGAAGGGATAGGTCTGTTTTTTGTCCTATCTACCCTTTTATCAAAATCTTTATCAACGATATCATTACATATACAGCCAGCACTACGCATTAATACAGATCCTAGAAAAAATAAAATAATATAATTTACGAATATTTTCAATTCTCCAGATTTATTAAAAGCAAAAGTTAATCCCCAAAGGCAAGGCCAAAATAAAAGCATAAAACCAATTGGTTTGTTCAATCTGGTAAGTTCAACGAAAATTTTGATTTTATTCATCTAAAAATTAACTTGTAAATAACAAAGGGTAGTTTCATAATCAATGCGATTCGTTATGAATATTGATTATACTGTTACAGCGCTTATGTTTCCAGCTATCCCACTGACAATGAGCATCTATAGTAATCGGTTTCACACTCTAAGTAGTTTAATAAGAAAATTACACGATGAATATATTTTTGAAAAACATATTCCCTCTGAATGGAAAAAACAGCTTCTTAATTTGAATGGAAGAATTAAGCTGCTGAGGTATTCTATCTATTTTGCAAGTTTTGGTTTTTTATTTAATATGCTGACTGTATTTGGGCTTTATTTAAATAGAGTAATGGAAGCTAGAATAATTTTTGGTTCTTGTTGTGTGACAATGATAATTTCAATTATATTTTTTATTAGAGAAATACAACTTTCCACAAAAGCTTTAAAGTTACATTTATCAGATATGAAAATTGATCTAGATTAAGGAATAATAACTGCAGGACCAATTATTTTTCTGGCCTCTAAATCTTTGTGGGCTTGCACGATATCTTCTAATTGGTATTTTTTAAATATATCTATTTTAATTTTACCTAATTTAATTTTTTCAAATAATTTATCTGCCCCTTCCTTTAATTCATTTTTTGTTGCTAAGTAATGAAACATAGTGGGTCTTGTAAAATAAAGACTTTTTGGTTGTATTATCTTTTTTACATCGATATTTGCAACAGGTCCCGATGAGTTTCCAAAAGATACCATCATTCCTCTCATTTTTAAACATTCAATTGATCCTTCAAAAGTATTTTTGCCTACACCATCATAAACGACAGGAACACCCTTACCTTTAGTCAATTCCAAAACTTTTTTTGCAAAGTCTTCCATAGAATAGTTTATTACATAATCGCAACCATTTTTTTTAGCTATTTCAATTTTTTCATCTGATCCAACAGTTCCAATAACTTTGCATCCTAAACTTTTTGCCCATTGACAAAAAATTTGTCCAACACCACCGGCCGCTGCATGAAATAATAAAGTCTCATTTGATGCAATAGGATAAGTTTTGTAAAGCAAATAGTATGCGGTCAAACCTTTTGTCATTAAAGTAGCGGCAATATTAAAATCTATTTCTTCTGGTATTTTAATTAAATTTTTTGTGGGATAATTTCTTTCTGATGAATATGCTCCAAGTGGAGCACCAGCATATGCTATATGATCACCTATTGAAAAATCTTTAACTTTTGATCCAATTTTTTTAATGATACCTGAGCCCTCCGCACCTAAACCAGAAGGCAATTCAATAGGGTATAAACCTGAACGATGATAAGTATCTATGAAATTTAGTCCTATTGCCTTTTGTTCAATTAACACTTCTTCTGGGCCTGTTTCACCGAGCTTAGTTGTTTCAACTTTTAGAACTTCTGGTCCGCCAGTTTTTTCAATTTTTACAACTCTTGTCATTTTTGTACAAAGTTTCCACTATGGTAATCTTCAACAGCTTTAACAATTTCTTGTTTAGTATTCATAACAAAAGGTCCACCTCTAGCAATAGGTTCACCAATCGGTTTTCCAGATAATAATAAAAATTTTGATTTGGTGATACCTTTAACTTTTAATTTTTCACCTTTTGTTAGAAGTATTAAAGTAGAACCATTAACTTTATCATGAATCTTATCACCAATTTTTATTTCTCCCTCAATTAAATATACAAAAGAATTATGATTAGACGGGAGATCAAAATTAAATTCTTTATCTTTCTTAAGCTCAATATCAAAATACACTGGCTCAACGTTATGACCTTTAACAGGGCCTTCGGCATCACCAAATTTTCCTGCAATGGTTTTTATTTTTTTATCTGAATCTTTGTGAATCTGCATTTGCTTAGAGTCTATGTAGATGTATTCAGGTTTATTCATCTTTAATTTTGCAGGCATATTTATCCATAATTGGAATCCATGAAGTTTGCCTTCAGTCATTGCAGGCATTTCAGAATGAATTATACCACCGCCTGTTTTCATCCACTGCACATCACCCGCGGACATTCTTCCTGTTGCACCAGTGCTATCTTTATGTTCAAACTCTCCAGCAAGCATATAGGTTACAGTTTCAATTCCTCTATGAGGATGAGGAGGAAAGCCACCAATATAATCATCTTTATTTTCAGACCCAAATTCATCTAACATTAAAAAGGGATCAAAATAATTAGGTTCTACACCAATACTTCTTTTTAACTTTACACCAGCACCATCTGAAGTTGGTATTGGTTCTATGATTTTACTTACTTCAATATTTTTCATTGCTTTATTTTAATTTTATTTTAAGCATCATCATTTCAATCATTTCAAAAAAAATAGAATTAGATAATTTCAAGCAGTTCTTCTAAATTATTAATAACATGCTTTGGTTTATAGCTTAATTTATCAAACACTTTATTTAAGCGATTAACCCACACAGCATTATAACCAAAAACACCTCCACCTGAAACATCCCAAGTATTTGAGCTTATAAAACAAATATTTTCAGATTTGCAGCCATATTTTTTAATCGGCATTTCATACACTCTTGAATCGGGTTTATAAATTCCAACGGATTCAATAGAAAAAATATCATCAAAATAATTTTGAATATTATTACTTTCTACCAATCCTTTTATAAGGTCTGGTGTTCCATTGGATAGAATAGCAATTTTAATCTTTTTAGCTTTAAGTCCCTCCAAGCATTTTTTTACTTCAGGGTAGGGGCTAAGTTTTTTATATAAATCTAATAATTCATTTCTCATTTCTTTTTTGATTTTAAATGTTTCCATAGTGTGATCTAAAGAGTCTTCAGTAATCTCCCAAAAGTTTTTGTGTTTTTTCATAAGACTTCTTAGCCACGTATATTCAAGTTGAGTAGTTCTCCAGGCATTTGCAAAACCTTCCCATCTACTACCAAGTTTTTCTTTACAATTTGCTGCAGCAGAATTTACATCAAATAGAGTGCCGTAAGCATCAAACACGCAAGCTTTGACATTTTCTATTTTCATAATAAGTCTTCTAATTTTTGGACTTCACCTATTTTAAATATAATTGCATCTTCTTTTTTAAAGCCGTATTTTTCTGCGCTTGCTTTAAAACGTACAGGAGGTTCCATAATTGGTTCAAGAGATAGTACAACTGTTCCCCAGTGCATGCCTATTACTTTTTTACTTTTTAAGTCTTGAGCAATATTTAAAGCTTCTTCGGGATTTGTATGATAAATAGATTTATCTTTTCTTGGCGCCATGGGGTAAAAATTATAGGCTCCTATATTAATGAAAGTTAAATCAATAGGCCCATATTTTTCTCCAAGTTCTTTATAAATATTTCCATAACCAGTATCACAAGCAAATAATATCTTTTTATCTTTATATTCTATTAAAAAATTACCCCACAAAGTTTTATTTGTATCCCATGGACTTCTTTTAGACCAATGAACTGCGGGCACCAAAGTAATTTTTAAATCACTTGCTTTTATTTCATCATACCAATCCATTTCGTTTACATCTGGAAAACCATTTCTTGTAAAATATTTTCCAAGTTTGAGAGGAGCCAAAACTTTGGCTTTTTTGTAAGGAAATCTTTGTATAGTTCTAGTACTTAAGTGATCATAATGATTGTGTGTTAATAAAAATAAATTTACTTCTGGTATTTCTTTAAGATTAATTGCAGGGTCTACATATCTTTTAGGACCAAAGATTAGAGGTCCCATATTTTTTTCAAAAACAGGATCAGTAATGATAGTGGTATTGCCAAGTTTGATTAAAAATGTAGCGTGCCCTACCCAAGCCACATAATCTTGGTTTTTATATTTTTTAAGATTTTCTAAAACTTCTCTTTTATTTATGACATGATCTGGTGGAATATTTATGCTAAGTTTCTTTTTTTCTTCATTGAATATCTTAAAACTCCAATTAAAAGCAGGATCTCTCTGAGGAGAGCCTTCAGGGTTTCTAAAGGTACCGTCAGGTAAATGATGATAAGGTAAATCTTTCATAGTTTTTGCAAAAGTATTATAGTTTAATGAAAATAATATTATTAATAAGGAAACTAATAATTTTTTTTTCATGTCTTCAAAAATAAGATTATATTTTTCTAATAAAATTCATAGTGAATTAATATCGCATCTAACGAAAGATCAATCACACTATGTAAAAGATGTAATGAGGTTAAAAGTCGGAGATTTATTATCCATTTTTAATGATCAAGGTGAATGGAATGCAAAAATTGAAAATTACGAAAAAAACAAAGCTAATATAAAAATTTTAGAAAAAATAAGAAATATGAAAAATGAAAATAATATTTGGTTGGCATTTTCTCCTATAAAACAAAATCCATTAAATTTTATGATTCAAAAAACAACCGAGTTAGGCATTCAAAAATTTATTCCAGTAATTTGCGAAAGATCAATAGTAAAAGATATTAATATTGAAAGAATAAAAAAAATAATAATTGAATCAAGCGAACAATCAAATCGTATTTCAATACCCGATATTACGAAAAAAGAATCATTAACAAATTTCCTAAATCTTTTTCCTAAAAAAGGACGTATAATTTTTTGTGATATTAATTGTAAAAAAAGCAATTTAAAAAATATTTTATTAAAAAAAATTGAAGGTCCCACATGCATTCTTATAGGTCCCGAAGGGGATTTTTCAGAAAATGAAAGACAATCAATAATTGATTTAAATAAAACTTTTCCGATTTCTCTCGCTTCTAATATATTGCGGGCTGAAACCGCAGCAATTGCGGCAGTTACACTTGTTAATTTTGAGCTTAATTAATCATATGTTTTGTGCAAATTGTCGCAAAAAAATTGCAGTATATTTAGTTCTATTTAAAATATGTGTATAAAGCCTAAGGAAAAGAATGAACACATCATATACAATTTTGTCATCGATAATTGTGGCTTTATTATTGTTTTTGTATTTGTCTTGGCTATATGTTTCAGTGAAATTTGTATGGAAAAATAACGAAGAATCAAAAACAAAAAGAAATCCAAGACAATGGAAAAATATAGTTGATTCAAAAAATGAAAATCTTGGATGGTTTGATTTAGGTAACCACATAATAATTATAGGAGTTGTTTTATTTGCAATATTTATTGTAAAAAATGCATAAATAATAATGTTTCCATTAATAGTAGCACATGTTTTTGTTTTGATAATTGTGGCTTCGGTCGCCTTTCATTTTTGGTCTCCTTGGTGGTGGACTCCCGTTGCTTCTAATTGGGGAGGGATGGACGATACAATCCTTCTTACATTTTGGGTAACCGGAGTAGTGTTTATTGCAGTGTGTTTGTTCATGGCTTATTGCATATGGCGTTATCGTTATCAGAAAGATAGAAAAGTAGAATATAAGCCTGAGGATAAAAAATTAGAATTTCATCTTACTTGGCTAACCACACTAGGCGTGATAGCTATGTTAGCCCCAGGACTTGTGGTTTGGCACAAATATGTAACAGTTCCTGAAAATGCTCTTAATGTTGAAGTCGTAGCCTATCAATGGGGTTGGAAATATAGATTACCTGGTGAAGATGGCATTTTAGGTAAGACAGAAATAAAATTTATTAATGATGAAAATCCTTTCGGCTTAAATTTAAATGACCCAAATGGTAAAGACGATTTATTAGTAGATAATGGGGATCTTCATTTACAGATAGATAAACCGGTTAAATTTTTGCTTCGATCTTTAGATGTTATCCATAATTTTTATGTTCCCCAGTTTAGAGGAAAGATGGATATGGTTCCAGGTCATGTTACCTATTATTGGTTAACTCCAATAAGAACCGGAGATTTTGAAGTTTTGTGTGCAGAATTTTGTGGGGTTGGACATTATGCAATGAGAGGTCGTGTTTTTGTAGATGACGAAAAAAATTACAATCAATGGTTGGCTCAACAAATTACCTTTGAAAAGATGCTAGCTCAAAATAAAATAAATAACAAATCGTTGAAACTAGTAAAAAATATAGAATGAATTTAATGATACTTTTATTTATGATAAGGATTAGAAATTATGTCTGATGAATTTGATCATAAAATAGAAACAAAAGCAGATACTATCGCTGATGCAGAATCGGTTACTTCTAGATCAACAGCTGGCATTGATTATGTTCCTGCGCATGAAAGGCCAGATCAAGAACTTTATCATTCACATAGTTGGTGGACAACATATGTATTTTCTCAAGATGCAAAATATATTGGAATTCAATATGCTTTTACCGCAATAGGTACAGGATTAATTGGAATGGTGCTTTCATGGATGATGAGATTACAGCTTGCTTTTCCTGGTCTGGGTATTCTAGAACCTTCGGCTTATTATCAGTTCGTTACCATGCACGGAATGATTATGGTAATTTATTTGCTTACAGCATTATTTTTAGGTGGATTTGGAAATCTTCTTATTCCACTTATGTGCGGAGCTCGGGATATGGCTTTTCCTTATGTAAATATGGTTAGTTATTGGGCGTTTCTGTTAGCCGTGATAATTCTACTTGCGAGCTTTTTTGTACCTGGTGGACCAACTGGAGCTGGTTGGACTTTATATCCACCACAAGCAATAACATCGGGTACTCCAGGAAGTTCAGTGGGCATTGTATTAATGTTGATATCTCTTTGTGTATTCGTAGCAGGTTTTACGATGGGTGGTCTAAATTATATTATTACCATGTTGCAATCTCGTGCTCGTGGAATGACTTTAATGAGATTGCCTCTTACTTGCTGGGGTATTTTTACAGCAACGGTACTTGCTTTATTGGCTTTCCCGGCACTCTTGGTTGGTTGCATAATGATGACGCTTGATAGTTTATTGGGTACAAGTTTTTTTATGCCTGCAATGATTTCAATGGGAGAAAAACTCTCATATGATGGTGGCAGTCCATTATTATTTCAGCATCTTTTTTGGTTCTTTGGTCATCCCGAAGTGTATATTATAGCATTACCAGCTTTTGGTATCATTTCAGATCTTATATCGGTTCATGCTAGAAAAAATATTTTTGGTTATAGAATGATGGTTTGGGCAATCGTAGGCATCGGTGCTTTAAGCTTCTTTGTCTGGGCTCACCATATGTATGTTAGTGGAATGACACCTTGGTTTGGTTACTTTTTTGCAACCACAACTTTGATTATCGCAGTTCCAACAGCTATCAAAGTTTACAATTGGGTTTTAACTCTTTGGAGAGGAAATATTCAATTAACTTTACCGATGCTATTTGCTTTAGCCTTTATCGTTACGTTTGTTAACGGAGGATTAACAGGTATATTTTTGGGAAATGTAACAGTAGATGTACCTCTATCCGACACTTATTTTGTGGTCGCTCATTTCCATATGGTGATGGGTATAGCACCCATTCTAGTCGTATTCGGCGCTATTTATCATTGGTTTCCTTTGATTACTGGAAGAATGTTGCATGAAGGAATAGGAAGAATCCACTTTTGGGTAACTTTTTTAGGCTCTTATGCAATTTATTTTCCAATGCACTATCAAGGATTTGTGGGAGTACCGAGAAGATATTTTGAAATCTATGACAGTCCATACATAGCTACGTCAACACTTCATTTGAATGTATTTATTACCATAGCTGCCTTGATTGTTGGTGCAGCTCAACTATTATTTTTATTTAACTTGATATATAGCGCAAGGGCAGGAGAAAAAGCTGAAAAAAATCCTTGGAAAGCAAATTCTTTAGAATGGTTAACTCCTGAAATGCCTCCTGGGCATGGAAATTTTGGAAAAGAATTACCAGTGGTTTACCGTTGGGCTTACGATTTCAATGTTCCTGGAGTGGATAAAGATTATATTCCGCAAACTGTTCCTCCAAGCAAAGTAAGATCCGCCAAGGTTGAGAAAACATGAAAAAAGAAGAAGGCATTTTTAAAATACTTTCGCAAAAACCTTGGGAAGCATCCCAGGTAGTGATCGACAATAATCATGATGGCAAAACTTTTGGAATAAGCAAAGCAAAACTTGGAGTTAGAACTATAATGACTGTTAGTACAGTTATCTTCTCTTTATTTATTATTGCTTACGCAGATAGAATGTTAATTCATGACTGGAGAAGCATGCCAGAACCCTGGTTACTTTGGGTGAATACGGCTGTTCTAATAATGAATAGCTATTTCTTTCACAAAGTTAAAGTTTCCGCAGACCAAAATAATAATAAAGAAATTAGAATAGGACTCTATACTGTTGGCTTTTTAGCTTACACATTTCTTATTGGTCAACTAATAGTTTGGTATCAACTCATGAGTCTTGATTATTTTGCAACATCAAATGTTGCAAATGCTTTTTTCTATCTTTTTACGGCATTACATGGTCTACATTTGTTAGGTGGCTTATATTTTTGGGGAAGAGTTACATCGAAGTTTTTAAAAGGAAATTATAAATTACCAAGTATACAACATGCAATCGAACTTTGTGCAATTTACTGGCATTTTTTACTATTCGTTTGGTTGGTATTGTTTGGTTTAATGTTATTCACTTAAAGGAAAAAAATGGATCAAGCTGCTTTAAAAAAACTTCCAAGAGGATGGAAAAGTATACCGAGTGATTTAAATTCAGATCAAACTGCGTTCAAAGGAGTTAATTGGGGCAAAGCGATGATGTGGATTTTCTTGTTAAGTGATACATTTATTTTTAGTTGTTTCTTACTTTCTTACATGACGGGTCGTGGATCAACAGTCTTACCTTGGCCAAATCCAAGCAAAGTTTTTGCATTAGATTTTATGGGCGTACCTGTTCCTTTATTATTGATTGCAATTATGACTTTTGTTTTAATTACAAGCAGTGGAACCATGGCCATGGCTGTTAAATATGGTTACGAAAAAAATCGTAAATTATGTGGGACATTTTTATTATTAACAGCACTTGGTGGACTCACCTTTGTTGGTATGCAGGCGTTTGAGTGGTCCAAGTTAATTTTTCACGAAGGAATCCGTCCTTGGAGTAATCCTTTCGGGGCTCCTCAATTTGGTTCCTTCTTTTTTATGATAACAGGCTTTCATGGAACACACGTTTCCATTGGAGTAATTTTTCTTTTTATTTTTTCAAGAAAAGTTTTCAGGGGCGATTTTGATAGTGGAAAAAGAGGTTATTTTACCTCTATGAAATCTGATTATGTGGCAATAGAAATCTTAGGACTTTATTGGCACTTTGTTGATTTAGTTTGGGTATTTATTTTTGCATTCTTTTATTTGTGGTAGGATTGAAAATGGTAGAAAATATTAAAAAGGAACAAGCAACAACACATAAATTAGGCATTTACCTTTGGATTTGGGGACTATTATTTGTTCTTAGTTTTTTTTCATACATGGTTGATTGGTTACAATTTGAAGGCTTATTAAGATGGACTCTAATCTTAACATTCATGTTTTTAAAAGCAGGTTTAATTATGGCATTCTTTATGCATTTATTTTGGGAACGCTATACACTTGTAAATGTTCTGCTTTGGCCAATGACTGCAATAGCAACTTTTGTTGGACTAATGGTTGCAGAATCAAAATATACTGTTTTCACACGATTTTTTTATTTCGTTTTAGGAAGTTAAATAACTTTTAGGAAATCAATTGCTTAATACTAGTGCTAAATCAGAAACGCTGAAGTTAGATTTTTTTAGTTATCTAAAGGCTTTGTTTAATCTTATGAAGCCTCGAGTAATGTCATTGGTAATTTTTACTTGTGTAGTAGGTCTATTGATTGCACCAATAAAAGTAAATTTATTGAATGCAATCTTTTCTATTCTTGCAGTAGCTTTAGGTTCAGGTGCAGCTGGTGCATTAAATATGTGGTATGAGGCAGATCTGGATTCAATGATGAGCAGGACGTGTCTTAGACCAATACCGACAGGAAAGGTTACAAAAAAACAGGCTTTGATCTTTGGAATTTCAGCATCAATTATTTCTATAGTTGCTTTATATTTTTTTTCAAACTTAGTTGCTACATTAATATTAGCAATTACAATTTTATTTTATGTTTTAATTTATACAATTTGGCTAAAACCAAAAACTGCACAAAATATCGTTATTGGTGGAGCAGCAGGTGCCTTACCACCAGTGATTGGTTGGGCTATTGCGACTGGAAATATATCATTTGAACCAATTATATTGTTTTTAATAATTTTTATTTGGACACCATCACACTTTTGGGCACTAAGCCTTTATAAAACCGATGATTATATAAGTGCAAAAATACCAATGCTCCCGGTAACTTCTGGAGTTAAAACAACAAAATTAAATATTTTTGTTTATGCGGTACTTTTGTTTCCAATTATTTTATTGCCATTTTTTTTAAATTATTTTGGAATTATATATTTGTTAATTTCAGGAATTTTAGGAACCTATTATATATATATATGTTACAAATTGTTTAGGGTAAAAGAATCTTATTTAGAAAAGAAGATAGCTAAACAAATATTTGGATATTCAATTTTATTTCTTTTTATGATTTTTGTTTCTATTTTATTGGACGTCATTATATAAAAAATTAGTAACTTATTTATGGACCAAATAATTAAAAAAAAATCTTCGCCATTATTTTATTATATTATTATATTAATTATAATTTTTTTTTTTATAGTATTATTTATATTCAATAATAAAAAAAAAGTAGCTTTAGATTTTAATACAATAAAATTTGAATTAATTACAAGCACTCATAAAAATCTACCTTGGAAATTTGAACCCGTTACTTCACCAATGGAAATAAAAGTGGGGGAGGTTACAAATGTTGAATATATAGTAAAAAATTTAAGTGATAGAAAAACTTCAGGAATAGCTAGTTTTAACTATTATCCAAAAGAATTAAAACCTTATATTAGCAAAATAAAATGCTTTTGTTATGAGATTAAAACTTTAAAAGCTGGAGAAAAAGACAGATACAGTTTAACTATTATGATAGATCCGAAAGTGACAAAAGATAACAAGATAAAGTCAATCAAAAAAGCTATCATGCAATTTACTTTTTTTGATAGTAATAATTATAAAGAGACCAAAAATTGAATATGATTGAAGAAACAATAAAACTTCAGACAGATACATTACTTTCAATGTGTGCCGTTTGTGTTTCCGACCGTTCTGGGGGCCAAATTGCGCTGTTAATCATAGTTTTTTCATTAATTTTACTAGGTGTTGCAAATTGGATCTGGAAAAAATATTTCAAAAATAATAAACGAATTTCTGAGAAAAAATAAATTATAATTAAAATTTTATGCTTAGGACTAGCTAAGAACTCTATTCTATACTAATAAAAGCTATGCAATATGTTAGTACAAGAAATGTAAAACTTAACTTTTCTTTTAAAGAGGTTTTTTTGAATGGACTTTCTTCCGAAGGAGGACTTTATATTCCTAAAAAAATTCCAATTTATTCTTCTAAAGATTTAAAAAGTTTAAAGGAACTTTCCTACGAACAACTTGCAGCTAAAATTATTTTAAATTTTTGTTCTGATGAATTTAATAAAAATGAAATAAAAAATTTAGTTCAAAGATCTTATAAAGGGTTTAGAACTAAAAATGTAGTTAATATTAAGAAACTAAAAAATATTATTTTACTAGAATTATTCTATGGACCCACTTTAGCCTTTAAAGATATTGCAATGCAAGTAATTGGTAATATGTATGAAAAAATTCTAAGTGATGAAAATAAAATTATCAATATAGTAGTGGCAACTTCTGGTGATACGGGTGCAGCTGCAATAAGTGCATTAAAAGGTAGAAGTAATATAAATATTTTTGTTCTTCATCCTCATAATAGAATTTCAAAAATACAGAGAAAACTAATGACAACGGTTACAGAAAGTAATGTATTTAATTTGGCAATAGAAGGAAACTTTGATGATTGTCAAAACTTAGTAAAATTGATGTTTGCTGATAAATTATTTAATAACGAAATCAACATGTCGGGAGTAAATTCAATTAATTGGGCAAGAATAATTGTTCAAGTTGTATATTATTTTTATAGTTTTTTTAAAATAAATAATGGTACTAAAAAAATAAATTTTTCTGTTCCTACCGGAAATTTTGGAGATGTTTTTGCAGGCTATGTAGCAAAAAAAATGGGTTTACCAATTAATAAACTTATAGTTGCAACAAACAAAAATGATATTTTAAAAAGAGCAATTAGTACTGGTATCTATAAACCAAAAGAAGTTTTTCAAACTATTTCACCAAGTATGGATATTCAAGTAGCTAGTAATTTTGAAAGATTGATTTTTTATATTAATTCAAATGATGATCAAGCCACAATAAAAACAATGGAAGAGTTGAAAAAAAAAAACGAGTTTCGATTAACTAGTGAACAATTAAATATTATTAAAGAAGACTTTATATCAGAAAGCTTATCTGAAGAAGAAACAAAAAATACTATTAAAAAAATAAGTGATAATTATAATTTTCTTATTGATCCCCATACTGCTGTAGGCATAGGCGTTCTTAGTAAAATTTCAAATGATGAAATCAATATAATTTTATCTACTGCACATCCATGTAAATTTCCTGAAACGATAAAAGAAGTCACAGGTAGATATCCCGAATTACCTGCAAAACTTAAAAATACTATGGAAAAAAAAGAAAAATTTCAAATTCTTCCGAATAATCTAGAAATGATTAAAAAATTTATTAAACATTTAGCTTGAGGCCGCTTCCTTGGCCAATTTGTCAGCCAATATATTAAGAGCATCATTAGCGTGAGCTTTTATCCACTTCCATTCAATACTATGAAAATTGGCTAGGTTATTTAATTTTTTCCATAATTCTATATTTTTAACTTGTTTTTTTTTAGATGTTTTCCAATTGTTTTTTTCCCAAATTTTTATCCAAATGGTAATTCCATCTTTAACATAAACTGAATCTGTAAAAATTTTGATTTTTTTTTTTTTAGTAAAAAGTTCTAGAGCCTTAATTGGAGCCATGAGTTCCATTTGATTATTGGTTGTATTTTTCATTCTTCCTGAAATACTATCTTGTTTTGTTTCATTAATTATAATTGCTGCCCAACCACCAGGTCCGGGATTGCCTAAACAAGATCCATCTGTATAAATTTTAATCATATTTAAATACAATAATCCTCAAAACTTTTTACACTATTGTGAAATTCAAGTCTTTTTAGATATTCTATTGGATCTTTTACGGTTAAAAGAGCACCTTTGCTTAGATTCAAATAATCAAATACACGCGTTAACAAAAATCTCATAGATGCTCCTTGTGCTAAAACTTTTAGATGTTTTTTTTCATCATCATTTAGTTTCCTCACACTTGTATAGCCCTTTATAAATTTTTTTGCTTTAGTTACATTAAAACTTAAATTTTCCTTTACTCCATCAAAGCATAAGGCATTCAAACAAATAGCTATTTCAAAACAGTAAAAATCATAACAAGAAAAATAAAAATCAATTATTCCTGTAATTTTTTCGTTTTTAAAAAAAATATTATCCGGGAATAAATCTGCATGTATTATTCCTGAAGGTAATTTTGTTGGCCAATTTTTTTTTATTTCTCTTAAACTTTTTTTTATTATTTCAGGTAGATTTTTATGGATTTTTGAACAATCGTTTTCTACTCGGCTAAACAATTCTGACCAAGAATTTAAAGATAAACTATTTTGTCTTCTTAATGAAAGATTTTTTGTAATTTTATGAAGTTTTGCAGTTTCTACACCTATATAATAACAATTGTCTGGATTTAAATTTTTTTTTGCTGAACCTTCAAGAAATGATACTACTGCAGTCTTTTTTCCCGAAATTTCAGAAATATAATTTCCATTTTTATTAACAATAGGTTTTGGACATTTAAATTTTGAATTATATAAATTAGTCATTAATTCTAAAAAAAAAGGAAGATCTTTTGTATTAACTCTCTTTTCGTATATTGTGAGGATAAATTTACTTTTTTTTGTTTGAATTAAATAATTTGTATTTTCAATACCTTCTTTGATGCCAAAGAATTTTATAACTTTTCCTAATTTATAATTTTTGAAAAAATCATTTATTTCATCTTTTGATACTTTTGTATATACGGCCATTTATGTATATTTTTCTATGCTAATTTTTTGGAATTTTGAATAGTCAATTTTCTTTTAATTAATTTTAGTGCAATAAACCTTAGGTACTTTTAGATAAGTTATAATTTTATTATTCATATGTTTTTATTAGTTACTCTTACAATATATGCTTAAAATATTCTAAGCTCTAGTTTTTTTAAGGGTTTTTTTAGCTTGGTCAAGATTTTCTTCAAAGAAGGTGTCTAGTTTTGATTTATTAACTGATGTTTTTATTAATTTTTTAACCGACTCCATTGCAATTTTTACAGAAGTGTTCTTTATATTTTTAATTGCATCCTGTTTCATTTGTGTAATTTTTTGCTCGATAATTTTTTTTTTGTTCTCACAGATTTGAAAAAATTTATTGTTCATTTCTATAATAAGTTTTTCGCTTTCTTCTCGCGCATTTTTAATTATTTTTTCATTATCTTTCTGAGCATTGTCAAATTTTTCCTGACTTTCGTTTAACAAATTTTTTGACTCTTTTTTTAATTTTTCAGCCTCATTTAATTCATTCTTTATATTTTCTATGGCACTATTTATTAAAGTATTAATTTTTTGAGGAACTTTAAAATAAACTAGTCCTAGAATAAATATTATAAAAGCAATAGCTACCCAAAATGTTGCATCAATCATATATGTTTTATAATTTCCTTTTTTGATACATCTTCAACGATTGCTAAAACGCTACTTACATTAACTTCTGTACCCATTATGTTTTTTATAATATCTGAAGATGTTTCAATAGCGATTTTATTAATGTCTTTTATTGAAGATAATTTTAGCATTTTAATTTCTTTTTCTGCATTTTCAATTTCTTTATCAATTTCTAAATCAAACATATTCTTTTTATTTTTAATATCATGATTGATTTTTTTTCTTGCCTCTTCAAGAATTTTTTTTGCTTCCTGTTTTGCTTGATAAATAATTTTATTGTAATCGAGGAGTTTTTTTTCAGACTGATCTTTGAATTCTTGAGCTTCGTCCAAATCAGATAAAATTTGAGATTTTCTATTTTCTAGATTTTCATTAATTTTAGGTAATATTGCTCTCCATAAAATTACATATAAGATACCAAAAATCAGTGCTAGCCAAAAAATTTGAGATATCCAATAATCTGGATTAAGTTGAGGCATACCTACCTCATCTCCAAAGCATTTACTCGATAAAAAAGTAAAAAATCCAACAAATTTTAAGTAATTTTGAACCATCAATTGAAACTTAAAATGCAAATAATATTATTAGTGCAACAACCAATCCAAATAATCCAGTAGCTTCCGCTAAAGCAAAGCCTAAAAGTAAGTTTGGAAATTGTTTTTGTGCGGCAGAGGGATTACGCATAGCTCCTGATAAATAATTACCAAAAATAATTCCTATACCAACCCCAGCTCCTGCTAATGCAATAGCTGCAAGTCCAGCTCCTATCATTTTCGCTGCTTCTAACTCCATGTTTCCTCCTTTATTATTTAATTTAATGATTTAAGTTTAATGCATCATTTAAGTAGATGCAGGTTAAAATTGCAAAAACATATGCTTGAAGAAATGCAACCAAAATTTCCAAACCAGTTAGTGCAACAGAAAAGCTAAGTGGTAACCAACCACCTATTATTCCAAGACTTATTACAAAGCCTCCAAAAACTTTTAACATTGTGTGTCCAGCCATCATATTCGCAAATAGACGTACAGACAAACTTACAGGTCTACTTAGATATGATATAATCTCAATTATAATTATTAAAGGCAATAAAACAACAGGAACACCACTGGGAATAAACAATTTAAGGTATCCTAACCCATGCTTAATAAATCCAATAATCGTAATCCCTATAAAAATAGTAGCTGCTAAAGCAAAAGTTACAATGATATGACTCGTAACTGTAAAAGAATAAGGTAACATGCCGAGCATGTTGCTAAACAAAATAAACATAAACAAACTGAAAATAAAAGGGAAATAAGGTTTTCCTTTTGGCCCGGTGGTATCACTTATCATTCTAGATATAAAAGTATAGCTAAGTTCCGCGAGAAGTTGAATCTTTGTAGGTATAATTGCCTTTCTCTTAGTTCCAACAAAAAACAGACTAATTATTACTAATGCGTTTATCATCATAAATAAACTTGCATTTGTAAATGATATGTCAACATGTCCAAGACTAATTTCTGGGCCAATTCTATAAACATTGAACTGATGCATAGGATTTGTTGCCATGTTAATTTTTTCAAACTTTCTGTTTAATCAATTTTTTGCATTTGTTTTGCCAATCTAACAACATTTAAAATACCAGCTGCTACTCCTACAAAAAAAAATATTAATGTTAGCCAAGGTTTACTATCAAATGAATTGTCCAAAATAAACCCTATTATGGTTCCAATAATAACGGCAGCGATCATTTCAGTGCTTATTTTTAAAGCCTTACCTAGACTAGAAGTATTCTTATTATAATTATAAAAGAAGTTTTTATTAGCTTTTTTCTTTGCAATTTTTAGGCGAGCACTTAATTCTTTAACTTTTTTCATTTATGAAAACTTATGCAACTAATTCTTCCGCTTTTTGGAGATTAACAGCAACCAATTGACTAACTCCCTTTTCAGGCATTGTTATACCATATAATCTACCCATTTTTGACATGGTTAAAGCATGATGTGTAACAATAATAAATTTTGTTCTAGTTATTTTTACTAATTGATCTAATAGATTGCAAAATCTTGTAACATTTGCATCATCTAATGGAGCATCAACTTCATCTAATACACATATTGGTGCTGGATTTGTTAAAAAAACTGCAAAAATTAATGACAGGGCAGTCAAGGCCTGCTCACCTCCAGAAAGAAGTGTTATTGATTGTAATCTTTTACCAGGTGGACTTACTAACATTTCCAGTCCTGCTTCTAATGGGTCATCTGAATCTACCAACTCCAACTTAGCATTTCCTCCATTAAATAATTTTGTATATACCTCGTTAAATTTTCTATTTACTTTTTCAAACGCTTCAATCAATCTTTCTCTTCCTTTTTGATTTAATTCATTAATACTTGCTTTTAATTTAATTATTGCTGAGATTAGATCTTCTCGATCTTTTTTCATTTTATCAATTTCGTCTTTATGGTGAGTCGTTTCTTCATCAGCTCTTAGATTAACTGAACCAAGTTTATCTCTCTCTCTCTCTTTTGCATCTAAACTTTCTTCTTGTTCTAAAGAATCAGGAAGTTTATCTTTTCCAATCAAATTAGAAGCATTGAATAAGTTTGTTTCATTAAGATTAAGATCATTTTCAATACGTTCAAGCAAATCTTTTTTTCTGTTTTTT
>AZHR01000001.1 GCA_000504625.1 alpha proteobacterium SCGC AAA240-E13 | reverse complement strand
TTTGAGTTTGTCATAAAGATCTAGAGACCACAAACCAAAAATATTGTGTTTGCGTCCATGAGAGCTTGCACTAAGTATTAAAGATTCTTTTTTTTTCTGACTCTTTAATAAAACTTCTTATAATACTTTCAGGAAAAAAAGGTGTTTTGGAATTTGCCTATCAGGGTCCTTTATTAAAATTAATTAAAGGGCAAACAAAATTTGCAGTTACGGGCAGAGTTCATTTTCAAATTATAAGTTCAAAAAATGAAACAATTAATGGAGAATGTAATAGAACCTATGATCTAAAAGAAGGTGAACAAGTGGATATTCTTGCTACCAATAAATCAGTCTATGGATATTTTGCTGTAGAAGGAGGTTTTTTAGTAAGACCTTTTTGTAATAGTGTATCAACCTTAAGCAGAGCTAATATTGGCCCAAATGAAGGCAAGAAAATCAATTTGAAAAGCAAAATATTTTTTAAAAAAAATAGACAAGAAAAAAATAATTATATTATTAACGTTCCAAATAAAAATAGTAATTTGATAAGAGTCTTGAGAGGTCCGCAACATGACTATTTTTCTGATTTAAGTAAAAAAGATTTTTGTTCTAAAAATTATAAAATTTCCAATCTTACAGATAGAATGGGAATGAGATTACAAGGTACAGTTTTAAAAAATATTGTTAGCACAAATATTAGATCTGAAGGAATTATAAAGGGATCAATTCAAGTCCCAGCGGATGGCCAACCGATTATACTTTTAAATGATCATCCGACTATTGGTGGATATCCTAAAATAGCTAATATAATTTCGGCAGATTATGACTTACTGATACAAAATGTTTCAGGTACAAATATATCTTTCAAATGTATAGAGCTAGAAGAAGCTGAAAAAGAATTTAAATTTTATTTTGAAAGCATTAAAAATATTTTAGAAACCAAATCTATTATAAAATGAAATTTCTTTACAAAATACCAGGTCCAATATTGGTTACAATGGGGGCATTTTTTTTAAGTTACGGAGGATTGCTTGTTAAATCTTTCGAAGGTTCAGATTTATGGCAAATACTTTTATACAGATCAATTTTTTGCTTTTTGACAGTTGGAGTTTTTTTATTTTTTTCCTATAAAAAAGAAACTATTAAAAGATTTAAATTATCTGGATTACCAGGATTATTTGCAGGTTTTTTTATATCGCTAGGTTTTACAGCATATGTTTTTGCCATGTACAACACTACTGTTGCAAATGTAAATTTTACTATAACAACACAAACAATCTTTCTAGCCATATTCGGTTATATTTTTCTGAAAGAAAAAATTTCAGTTTATACTTTAATTTCTATTACTCTTGCAATGTCAGGAGTTTTGTTAATGATTGGTAATTCATTATCAACAGGAGGTTTATTGGGAAATATAGTTGCTTTAACTATGCCAATTGCTTTTGCTGTATTAGTAATCATTGTGAGAAAATATCCACACGTTGATATGGTACCAGCGATGTTTGTAGCCGCTTTCTTAAGTGCAATCTATGCATCTTTTTTGGTTAATAGTTTTTATATCTCTACAAAAGATCTTTTACTTTCATTTTTACTTGGAACTTTTCAAATAGGCTTCGGTTTCATTTGTATTACTATTGGTTCTAAAAATACTCCTGCAGCTATAGTGGGTATATTAATGTTAGTGGAGGCTATTCTCGGACCAGTCTGGGCCTGGATATTTATCAATGAATCGCCACCATTAATTGTAATAATTGGAGGTGGAATAATTATTTTTTCCATTTTATTTCAGTCCATTTTTGCAAGAAAAACTGCTTAATCTTTTAATCATTTGATATTTTGCACTATGTAAACCAAACAGCACTTCTATACGTGAGAGTCCATTTAATTGGCGTCGAAGGAGCAACCACTCCGGAAACTCTCAAGCAAAAGGACTGGCGTGAAGCAAAAGAAACTTATGAGCAACGTTTAGAAGAAGCACATAAGAAAATAACCAAATACAGACAAATGTACTTAGGTATGAAAGGTATAAAGGAGTCAGCGCAGGCAATGGACATTGACACTGAGAACTATGTACCTACAGAAGCTGATAAGCAGTTTGCACGTGACCATGACTACTCTGAGAAGCATACACAGCTTGAGAGTGGTAAAGTTAGATATTTATATTCTGTAATAAAGAAGAAAAACCTAACTAGACGTAAATAACGGACTCAACATTAATTTTGGTGTATGATTAGTTCATGAAAAAAATTCTAGGAATCTTAGTTCTGGGTTTTTTAGAAAATAAATGAAAAAAAACTTTGAATGGACATGTAAACACACTTGGAAACGTAGTGCATATAATACCTTATGGTGTTTAATTGGATGTTCGATTGGAGATTTTGGAACAATTATATTTTTTCAATTACAAAATGTTCTTTGGCCTACTCTTTATATCATGATTTTGGCAATAATTAATGGTCTGATTACAAGCATAATATTAGAAACTTTTATTTTATTGAAACAAATGAATTTCAGTCAAGCCTTAAGGACAGCGCTTGGAATGAGCTTTATCTCTATGATTAGCATGGAGATTGCTATGAATACTGTCGACTGGTGGTTAACGGGAGGGGCCAATTTAACCTGGTGGATAATACCTATTATGCTAATAGTTGGCTTTATTACACCTTGGCCGTATAACTATTGGCGATTAAAAAAATTTGATCTTGCCTGTCACTAAAATGAAAAAGCTTTTATGAATCTTGGTTCTGGGTTTAATATATGACTGATCTTCAACTCCAATCAACAATCACGTGTCCACAATGTGATCAAAAAACTATTGAACAAATGCCAACTAATTATTGTCAATATTTTTGGGAATGTCCTCACTGCAAAAATAAACTAAAACCTAGACAAGGTGATTGTTGTGTTTATTGTTCGTATGGTAATATAAAATGCCCTCCAGTTCAAAATAAAGAATGTTGTTAAATGAAAACAACCACAATAGGAGCATACCCAAGACCATCTTACCTTAAAATACCTGATTGGTTTAAAAATATAGATAATACACCCATAGATTGGGATAGGGCTTGGAAGTTACTTGGAAATCAAAAAGACAAATTGATAAAAAAAGCTTGTCAAGAAGTGATTAAGGAACAAGAAACAGTTGGTATAGACATTATAACAGATGGAGAAATTCGAAGGGAAAATTATGTTCTTTATCACTGTAGACATTTAAAAGGAATTAATTTTTCTAAACTAACAAAAAAAGTTGTTCGGTCAGGTAGCTATGTATCTTGGTTTCCCACAATTACTTCTAAAATAACTGCTGGAGAAAGTTTTTTGTCTACAGAATGGAAAATGTCTCAATCATTCACTAAACTTCCAATAAAAGTCACTATACCTGGCCCAATGACGATTAGTGACAATACATCTAATGAACATTACTCAGATTTAAAAACGATGGGTATTGATTTGGGAAATGCCATCAACATAGAAATTAAAAGACTTGTGGATGCAGGATGCAAATATATACAAGTAGATGAACCTCTTTTTGCCAGAAAACCGCACGAAACCATTAATTATGGCATCGCCAATCTAGAGAGGTGTTTTTATGGATGTCCAAAAGAAATTGTAAAAATTGTACATATATGTTGTGGTTACCCTGACAAACTTGATGCTGTCGATTATCCTAAGGCATCACCTGAATCTTACTGGAAAATTTCTGAAGCACTTAACAATTCAACAATAGACGAAATATCATTGGAAGATGCGCATCGAAATAATAATTTAGATTTATTGGAAAAGTTTAGTTCTAAAACGATTATTTTAGGTATAGTTAAAATTGCAAGTAGCGAAATGGAATCAGAAGCAAAAATTAATCAAAGAGTACAGCAAGCACTCGAGCATATTGATAAAGAAAGACTAATATTGGCTCCTGACTGTGGACTTAGTTTTTTACCAAAAAAACTTTGTCTTCAAAAACTGAAAATTATGACAAAAGTAGCTAAAAGTTTTTGATGCTTTAAAAGGCACCCGAAAACTTGAGTTTGGATAAATAAAAAAAATTTTGTAAGTCTTTTGATGAATTTAATAAGTCATGGAAAAATTGGTTATGAGTCATTGTCTAAGAATAATCAATTTGTTTTATTTTTATTTACTTCAATATTTTTCCCTATAATAAATTCATTTGTTAACTCGCGCGCTATATGATCACGATACTGCACTGGAGGAGTTTTCATATAGTATGATGAAGCGCTGTTTATTGGACCTGCTAATCCGCGCGTTCTAGCGAGTGCCGCACATCGAACGGCATCGATAACTACACCGGCACTATTTGGTGAATCTTGCACAGATAATCTCATTTCAAGATTTATAGGTGCTCCACCAAAACCTTCGCCTTCTATTCGTATGAAAGCAACCTTATTATCTTTTTGCCAAGAAACATAATCTGATGGACCAATATGAATATCATCAGCACCTAGAGGAACATCTAATTGCGATTGAACAGATCCTGTTTTTGAAATTTTTTTAGATTTTAATCTTGACTTTTCGAGCATATTTAAAAAGTCAGTATTTCCACCAGTATTTAACTGATAGGTTCTTAGTATTTTGCAGCCTCTATCATTAAATAAGCGAGTTAAAACCCTATGAACAATGGTTGCTCCAACCTGACTTTTTATATCATCCCCAATTATTGGTACACCAGCTTGTATAAATTTATTTGCCCATTTTTTGTTTGACGCAATAAAAACTGGCACACAGTTAACCATAGCTACTTTAGCCTGTAGACAAGCATTGGCGTAGAATTCAACTGCTTTTTGAGAACCCACAGGTAGATAACAAACCATAACTTCTGCGCCACTACTTTTTAATTCTTCAACAACGTTCACCGTTTTTTCATCAGCAACTCTGAATGATCGAGACTCTGAATATTCCTTCATATGATCAGCCATTCCATCTAATACCGGACCCATTTTTACTCTAACCCCGTTGACAGGAATTAATTTTTGAAAAACTATTGTACAATTGGGTTCTGCAAAAATTGCTTTCACAATTGGCAATCCTACTTTTCTTTTATCAATATCAAAAGCAGCTACAATTTTTATATCTTGCGGTCTCCATCCATTAATTTGCGGCTGCATAATGCCATCGGAATGTTCATTATGATGATGTCTGTAATATTCGATTCCCTGAATTAATGAACTTGCACAATTACCTACACCAACAACTGCTAATTTAACTTTTTTCATTTTTGTTTCTTCTAAATTTTTTTGCAAATTTTTCATTTGCCCCTATTTTCATATTGGAATATTTGCTTTTTACACAAGAGAAAAGAAAACTATTCTATAAGAACGTTTTATTTTATAAGAAAAAGGAGCATAAGTAAAGATGTCCATCATATTTTTCAGGTTGTATATTAAATCGTTATTTTAGAAATTTTATAATTAATATTTAGAAATCAATTTTGTTCTTCAAACTCCATAATCTTCAGCAACGTTGATCGGTTTTTCATCTGCAACTCTAAATGATTGAGAACTAGGATATATTGCTATATGATCAGCCGCTCTGTCTAAATAAAAAAAATATTTTACCTAAAATTAATAAAACCTATATATATAGAAATATAACTGTATCTGACTATTAGTCATTATAGATGGAAATGGATACTGAAAGTAAAAACTAATAATCTAACTTATCCTTTAGTATCCATAATCTTTTGCAGACCTCTGCATTCGTAATAAATGCTAACACTACCAATGTAATATATGGAATGTTCATTATAGCTCCTATCAGAATAATAAAAATCGTCACGTCCCTTCCCATACGAAAATTGTTGCGTTTAGAAATTACTGAGTCATAAACATATGCGGTGTAACTTAATATTATTTTTCCACCAACGGCAATAAAACCAATAATGAAAACAGCTAAGGTTTTATGGAGAAAGTAGGTGTGAAATGTTAATCCTGTGATGATAAACAAATCACTATAGCGATCTAAAACTTGATCAAGCCAACCTCCATACTTACTGCCTAAAAGTTTTAGTCTTGCAATTTCACCATCACAACCATCTAAAATAGAGGATAGCTGTGCCAACAAGGCACCTAATACTAGAAAAAAATAGCCTTGTTTTACTATGACTAAACTTGCAATGATAGATATGAGAAATGTCACAACCGAAATTTGGTTGGGTTTTATGGGATAATCGACTATCTTTGAGGTAATCCAATTTGATATTCGTCGGTTAAGATATGTAGAAATTGGACCATCATTAGTTTTTGAATTTGAAAAATTTAACAAAAAGTTTTTTGCATTAGAAAAATCTTTTTTTGTGTCTATGTCTAACCAACTACTAGCGGCAACTTCAATAAAATATAATTTTTGTTCGTGAATCAATACTTTCATTATATCACTTAGGGAAAGAAATTTTTTTTCATATAAATTTTTAACGTCATTAAAAGATTCAGGGCGTAATACAAAAAAACCTGTGTCAAAGCCACCCACCTCGCTTATAGATTTACCAATGTTGGTAATTTTATTTTCGTCGATTTTAACTTTGGTAGCATCATTATAATCATGCACCAATGATAAGGACTTCGAGATAGCTAAATAACTCTTGGTGTTATCAATTTTCGATTTCAAGATAGTTGAATAAAATTCATCGTTGAAAATATGGTCTACCATTAACAAATAAAATTGTTCTTGCTTGATTAGATCTAGAGCAGATAAAAAACTGGCACCATTGCCTTTTTCCCATTTTGTTGCAAAAATTACTTCCAAATCAACGTCCAGTTTTTTTTTTAATTTATCTAAATGTATTTTTAATTTATCATGATTAAATCCGGTAATTACGTATATTTTATTAACATTTAGTTTATGAGATAATTTTTTTATTGATCTTTCAACTAAACTAACATCGTATAATTTTATTAAAGGTTTAGATCTATACTCTTCGCCATTAGCGATTCTTTCTCCACGTCCTGCTGCTAAAATAACTGCGGTTTTAATACTGTTGTTTAAAGATAAGTTTGATTGTCCTATAAATTGCTGGGGCATTCTTTTCTTCTTTCTTTTCAATTGTTATTTCTTCTTTTTCACTTTCCATAAACCTTTTTCGTATTCCCTTTTCCAGCGATCTTTTAGCCCAGCCTGATGAAAAGCGACCAACTTACACCAACTGACAAAATGTTTTCTTGTTGAATTAGTCTTTTTCGCAGTATTCTTTATAAAAGCCTCCATTTTTTCTTTTCTAAACTTCTTTGCAGTGTCTTTGACAAAGGCCTTCATTTCTTCTTTTTTAAATTTTTTCATGTTTATTAAAAAGTTATCATTTTAGCTTTAATTAGAAAACTTTATTTATTACTTAGGCCAATTCAAGTTTGAGTTAATAAAATGACAAAATTTTTTAACACTTACTATCTGATCAATAAATACACCCATCCCTTATGAGGAGTCTATTGAACAAGATGGGTATTTTTAGGGAGTAACCACTAAAAGAAGTTTGTTTACTCTTTATTTATCTTATTGCATGCCATTATGGCTAAACTATGAAGTGTATTTATAACTAGATAAAAAGCTATATTTTCACATAATTTAAATATGTAAATAATATCAATAATGTAGGAACATTACTCGTGACCAAACATGACATTGAAATAAGACGCTATCTAGCTTGGAGAAAGACAGTTAGAGGAAAAACGATTCCAATCAGACTCTACGAAATCATCTATGTGGGGATAGTCATGCTTTGGTCTAAAATGGGCAAACCACCTCTGAACAGAACTATTCACGAATATATTGATCGCACAAATTATAAAAAAGAATTAATGTCGGGAGATCTGTTTCAAAAATTTATCATCGAGATCAGAGAAACTCCTTGCGAGGATAAAACAGGATATTATTTTGCAAATTCTAGAGAAATAATGAGTTATAAAGATTTAGAACAGCTCAAAAAAGAGAAAGACACAATTATTAAAGAATTGACGACAAATAATAAGGTTGAACGGTATCGTGCGGTTTTTAAGTTTTGTGAGCTTTATCAATCGTGGGCCTTATCAAAAAAATTAGAACAAGCCGAAGATATTACTAATCAACAAAGCTTTGAAATTCACTCAGAATTACCTTTGAAAATTGTTCACTAATTTTTTCCAATTTTGTTTTCTCTCTCGTTACAGTAATTCTGTGGATTAGACGTGTAGTTTGTGATATAGTCATGGCTAGTGTTAGGAAAGATATAGCGGGAGAAAGTGACGAGTTTTTCAAAATAACACATTGAAAACGTTGCTGCCGAAGGAGCAACCACCCCGGAAACTTTCAGGCAAAAGGACCGTACATAATGACTCTGGAAAGCAGGCGAAAGGCCTCACCGAAGGAGTAAATCTCTCAGGTACCTGGACAGAGGGGGCCGGAACAAGAGTTATTATGGAAACACAAAAAACAACATTATACGAATATCATAAAAGTCTTGGTGCGAAATTTGTTACTTTCGCAGGTTATGAAATGCCGGTTCAATATTCTACCGGCATTGTGGAAGAACATAAATTAACCAGAAATAAATCGGGCCTGTTTGATGTTTCGCATATGGGACAATTATCTATTGAGGGAAATGATGATTTGGCGATAGAATTGGAAAAACTAATACCTAGTGATTTAAAAAACATAAAATTAAATCAATCGAAATATTCTTTTCTTACAAACGAAAAAGGAGGAATTTATGATGATTTAATTGTGACTAAAGTTGAAAAAGGTTTTAATATTATTCTTAATGCCGCATGTAAGAATAATGATTTTGAGATAATCAAAAAAGCTCTTAAAGATAAATTTAAGTTAACATTGCACAATGATTTGTCTCTGATTGCTCTACAGGGACCCGAGTCACCAAAAATTTTAGAAAAGTTAATCAATGATGTTTCTATACTTAAGTTTATGAATGGAAAAAAATTTCTTTATAATAATAAAATTATTTATATTACGAGGTCAGGTTATACAGGTGAAGATGGATTTGAAATTTCTTTATTCAACGATTTAGCAGAAGATTTTGTAAAGAAATTAATGGACCAAGGAACAAAACCCATTGGTTTAGGCGCCAGGGATACCTTGAGGTTGGAAGCAGGATTATGTCTCTATGGACATGATATTAACGAAACTACAAGCCCTATAGAAGCAAACCTTAAATGGGCAATTCCTAAAAGGAGAAGAAAAGAAGGAGGTTTTCCAGGTTATAAAAAAATTAAATCTGATATGAACGGTCAATTGTCTCGTTTAAGAGTGGGAATTAAGCCCGAGGGAAGAGTTATTGCAAGAGAAGGAACAAAAATTTTTTCTGAAGATAACCAAGAAATTGGATTAGTTACCAGCGGAACATTTGGGCCAAGCATTAATAGTTCAATTGCAATGGGTTATATAAAACATGATTTTTCAAGAATTGGAAATCAAATACTTTTGAAAGTTAGAGGAAAAAAACATGAAGCACAAATATCAGAACTTCCTTTTTATAAAAAAAAATATGTGAGGTAAAAATGAGTGAGAAAAAATTTTCAAAACAACATGAGTGGGCTTCAATAGACGGAGAAGTTGCAACTATAGGAATCACAAAACATGCATCGGAAATGTTAGGAGATGTGGTATTTGTAGAACTACCAGAAAAAGGAAAAAATATTGAAAAAGATGGTCAAGCAGGAGTAGTTGAATCTACAAAAGCTGCAAGTGATATATATTCTCCATTAGCTGGAGAAATAGTAGAAACTAATCAATCGATTGTTGATGATCCGACTGTAGTTAACAAAGACCCTGAGGGAAATTCCTGGTTTTTTAAAATCAAAGTAAAAAATAAATCAGACATAGATATATTAATGAATAAACCTGATTACGAAAAATTTGTAAAGGAAAATCCAAATTAAAATGATAGACGACAATTCTAGAGAATTTATTAGAAGACATATTGGGCCATCCGAAGAGGATATAGAAAAAATGTTGAAAGTAGTCGGAGCCAATTCTTTAGATGACTTGATTAATAAAACAGTTCCAGAAAATATTTTACTAAAAGACAGACTAAAAATAGGTGACCCAACCTCAGAGCATGAATCTATGAAACAAATAAAAACTATTTCTGAGAAAAACAGATTATACAAAAATTATATAGGCATGGGTTATTATAATACTTACATGCCAAATGTTATTTTGAGAAACATATATTGCAATCCTGGTTGGTACACTGCTTATACTCCATATCAACCAGAGGTAGCTCAAGGAAGATTGGAAATGTTATTAAATTTTCAACAGATGATTATGGATTTTACCGGAATGGATATAGCGAATGCCTCATTATTAGATGAATCTACAGCAGCAGCAGAAGCGATCGGACTAAGTCGTAGATTAGATAAAAATAACTCAAATAAGATATTTATTTCTAGCGATTGTAACCCTCAAACCATAGATGTGATCAAAACTAGAACCGAAGTTTTCAGATTAGAATTAGTAGTTAGTGACCAAGAAAAAGATTTAAAAAATATAGATGGAAACCTTATTTGTGGCATTCTTTCATATCCTGGAACACTAGGGGATATTAAGGATCCTAGCGAAGCAATAAGCACAATCCATAAAAAAAATGGTAAGGCAATTTTGGTTTGCGATCTCTTAGCTTTAGCAAAACTCAAGACACCGGCAGAACTTGGAGCTGATATTGCTGTTGGTAATTCTCAAAGGTTTGGAATCCCAATGGGTTATGGTGGGCCACATGCCGCTTTTTTTGCAACCAAAGACGAATACAAAAGGGCAATGCCTGGAAGAATTATTGGAGTTTCTGTAGATCGCCTGGGAAAAAAAGCGTTGCGTTTGGCATTACAAACTCGAGAGCAACATATACGAAGAGAAAAAGCTACAAGTAATATTTGCACTGCACAAGCATTATTAGCAATAATTTCAGCAGCTTATGCGATTTACCATGGACCGAAAGGTATCAATCAAATAGCAGAAAGAATTTCTAAACTGGCAAAAAGTTTTGCCGATAAAATTAAGAAATCAGGTTACGAACTGTATTCAAATAGTTTTTTTGACACCGTCACCATTATTACAAAAAATAAAACACAAAATATTTTTAAAAATGCATTGAGAAATGGAGTTAATTTAAGATTGGTCGACGATAATAAGTTGTCTGTTGCGTTTGATGAAAGAAAAACGATTGAAAAAACTAATGAACTATTAAAAATTTTCAATAGCTCGGAGTCTATTAATGTGACAGGAAAAGTTATATTAAATAATATACCGAAAAGTTTAGAAAGATCATCAAGGTACCTGACTCATCCTGTTTTTAACTCATATCATTCGGAAACTGAAATGACCCGATATTTAAAAAAATTGGAAGACGCAGATATTGCTTTAAATAGATCCATGATTTCACTAGGTTCATGTACTATGAAATTAAATGCAGTATCAGAAATGATCCCGGTTACTTGGAATGAATTTTATGAACCGCATCCCTTTGCGCCAGTAGAGCAAATGGAGGGCTACAGGTATTTATTTACTGATTTGAAAAATTGGTTAAGAGAAATAACTGGCTTTTCAGGCGTATCTTTGCAACCGAATGCAGGAGCACAAGGTGAATTTGCAGGATTAATGGTAATTAGAAAATATCATTTGGAAAATGGTGATAAGAATAGAAATGTTTGTCTTATTCCAAGTTCTGCACATGGAACTAACCCAGCAAGTGCCCAAATGGCTGGCATGAAAGTTGTCGTTATTGGTTGTGATAAAGACGGAAACATTGATATTGGCGAATTAAAATCTAAGTCTAAAGAATATTCAAAAAATTTATCAGCTTTAATGGCTACTTATCCGTCAACCCATGGTGTGTTTGAGGAAAAAATTAAAGAAATTTGCGGTATTGTTCACGACAATGGTGGCCAGGTTTATATGGATGGAGCAAATCTTAACGCACTCGTTGGAATAGCTAAGCCAGGAAAATTTGGTCCTGATGTATGTCATATTAATTTACACAAAACTTTTTGTATCCCCCATGGTGGAGGTGGACCAGGAATGGGACCAATAGCATGTAAGAAACATTTAGATCCTTTTCTTCCAAAACATGAAGTCATCAAAGATTGTGGACCCACAACTGGAATTGGTGCAGTTTCAGCAGCGCCGTGGGGCAGTTCAAGTATTTTAGTAATTTCGTGGATGTACATAAAAATGATGGGCGCAGAAGGTTTAAAGAAAGCTTCGCAAGTAGCCATATTGAATGCCAATTATATAGCAAGAAAATTAAACAAGTATTTTCCAGTTCTTTACACCGGAAAAAATGGGAACGTTGCACATGAGTGTATAATTGATATTCGCCCAACTAAAGCAGAAACTGGAATTACAGAAGAAGATATTGCAAAACGTTTAATAGATTTTGGTTTTCATGCACCAACCATGTCTTGGCCAGTTCCAGGAACAATGATGATTGAACCTACAGAAAGTGAAAGTTTATCAGAATTAGAACGTTTTTGTGATACCTTAATAAAGATTAAAGAAGAAATTAATAAAGTTAAATCAGGAGAATTTGATAAATTAGATAATCCTTTAAAAAATGCTCCTCATACGCATATCGAACTTACAGCAAATAATTGGAAACACAAATATGATAGGGAAACTGCAGCATATCCAGCCCCGGCACTAAAATCTTACAAGTATTGGCCTCCTGTTGCTAGGATAGATAATGTTTATGGAGATAAAAATCTTTTTTGTTCTTGCCCTTCAATAGATGAATACAAAGAGATAACAACTTGAAATTTTATAAATATTAAAGCTTAATTTTTTTAATTCCTCTTCCTACTATAAAAAAATACAGCCAATTAGGTATAATTTTTAGCAATTTCATTGTCATTGTAAAAACTTTAGGAAAATGAATTTCAAATACATTTTGTTTCGTTAGACCAATAAAGATTTTTTCAGCAGCGTATTCAGGCGATTTAATCATAGGCATTGGAAACTTATTTTTGTCTGTCATGGGAGTTTTAATAAATCCTGGGCTTATCAATGAAACTCTTACATTATATCTCTTGAAATCAAAATAAAGACTTTCTGCTAAACTTGTTAGTGCTGCTTTTGAAGCACAATAGCCGGATGCAGCTGGAAATCCTCTATATCCTGCTACAGATGATACTATTGAAATATGACCACTTTGTTTTTCTCTAAAGTAATTGTTAACTGCCATAATACAATTTAAAGTTCCAAAAAAATTAACTTCCATAATCTCTCTTATTTTTTCTTCACTTATTTTTTTTTCTGACTGGGGATCGTGTATTCCTGTACAAAAAACGCAAACATCTATTGCTTGAAACTTCTCGACTATATTGTTAAAAACTTTTTTGCATAGATGGCCATCTGTTACATCTAGAGGAAAAGAAAATATATTAGGATTATCTTTATTTAATTCTTGAAGTAAATTTTCCCTTCTAGCAGAACTGGCAACTTGCCAGCCTTCATTAGCAAATTTTATAGCCAAAGCTCTGCCAATTCCACTACTCGCTCCTGTGATCCATATATTTTTTGTCATTGATTTAGTTTAATTCTATTTTAAAAGAATTCTAACAAAAAAAATGTAGTATGATATATTTCTCGGAGCTTAAAAGATTCATGGATGATGTTGTAATAGTTGGTGGCGGGATAATTGGAGCTTCAACTGCTTATTTTCTTTCAAAAGCAGGGCGAAAGGTTAAAGTTTTTGAACGAGATCCAACATACAAGAAAGCTTCTTTTCCGTTGTCTTTAGGAGGATTTAGACGTCAATTTTTTCAAAAAGAAAACATATTACTAGGAAAATTTGCAAAAGAATTCATTTTTCAATTACCAGATCTGTTAGAAACAAAAAAAAATGGAAAACCTACAGTAAGTGTAGTGCCAAATGGATATCTTCTTTTATTTGATAAGGATCAAGCAGACGAACAATATGAAGCGCTCAAAAATCATAGTTCGTGCGATGCCAAAACAAAAAATATTAAAGCAGAAGAATTACCAAAAGTTTTTCCGTGGATTAGTTCCGAAGGCTTAGAAACTGCCACTTACACAGATAGCAAGATTGAGGGATGGGTTGATCCATACATGTTTCATGCGGCATTAAAAAATAAAGCAATAGAATTAGGTGCAATATTTGAAAAAAAAGAAATTAAAAATATCGATGAGATTAAGGCAGAAATAATAGTGTCAGCTGCCGGTTGTTGGACTAATGAATTGCTTTCAGATATTCCTGTTGCTCCGCAAAAACATACTGTCTTTAGAATAAAGTGTCCAAAACATATACCAGAAATGCCGTTAACTGGAGATTTATCCACAGGTGTTTATTGGAGACCTGAGGGTAAAGAATATATTGCAGGATCCCCAAATTCAAAATTTAATGCACTTAACTTAGAACCCGAATGGAATGACTTTGAAGAACTAGTCTGGCCAGCATTAGCAAAAAGGGTTCCTGTATTTGAAGAACTAAAACTTACAGGCGGTTGGGCAGGTTACTATGATACTAATAAACTTGATAATAATGCAATCGTTGGAAAGCATCCAAAAATGAAAAATGTTTATTTGGCCACTGGATTTACAGGAAGAGGCCTGATGCAAGCTCCTGGAATAGGCAGAGGATTAACCGAATTAATTACCACCGGATCATACCAAAGTATTGATCTAACTTGTTTTAGTGTTGATCGTGTTCTCTCAGAACACAAAAGAAAGGAACCCTACGTATTATAATAAATTACTGAACTTTTTCATGTAGTTAAATTATAATATGCTTTTAAACCAACAGCACATTCTAGACTCGGGTGTCAGATCGAACTAAAAAAAGAATATAATAATATTACAGTTACGATTGCCCCAGATTAGTATTATTTATTTAATTATTAATCTCCTTTTCCTGGTTTTTCACTGAAATGTTTAAACTTATCCGGGACTCCGCGCCATTTTTTTTGGTCTTGAGGTACATCCTCTGCTCTTTTTTTAGTAATATTGGGCCATAGATTGCCGTATTTTGTATTGTGTTCAATCCAATTACTTGCTCCCTCTTCGGTATCAGGCTTGATTGCATCTATGGGACATTCTGGTTCACAAACTCCACAATCAATGCACTCGTCAGGTTTGATTGCGAGCATATTTTCACCTTCATAAAAACAGTCTACCGGACATACCTCTACACAATCCATTAATTTACATTTGATACAATTGTCATTAACAATATAGGTCATATTTTTTTGTTTCCATTTAAATTTTAAAACTTCCTATACAATAGTCGAGGTTTCTTTTCTTACTTCAACAGCTTTTTCAGTTGAAACTTTAGTTTTAAATTGATTTGATATTTTTTGAACTTCTACGGCTGACACTTTATATTCAGCGCACATTGTTTCTTCATCTTTTCCATGACCAGTTACCATATTGACCATGTGTTCTGGGAAATGGAAAGTGGTGAATACTATACCTTCTTTAACTTTTTCAGTAACTTCAACTTTTAAGGAAACTTCACCTCTTCCTGAATAAAGTCTTGCAACATCACCCGTGTTTAGCTCTCTATTTTTTGCATCTTGTGGATGAATTAATAAAATGTCTTCATCCACAATTTTTATATTTTTAGTTCTTTTCGTCATCGTAGCTGCATTGTAGTGTTGTAATACTCTACTTGTAGTTAGTATTAATGGAAAATCTTTTTTGTTTTTCTCTAATTCACTACTTTCTTTCCAGTCAAAATACTTAATTCTACCTTTCCCTAATTTAAATTCTTTTTCATGCAGAATTTTTGTATCTGTTCCATCTTCTTTTACTGGCCATTGTAATCCTAATTTTCCAAGTCTTTCTCGAGTTATGCCTTTGAAAAAAGGAACTACATCTGCAATTTCAGCTAATACTTCGTCAGCATCATATAATTTTTGATCATAGCCAAGTTTTTGCATCATTTCTGTGACTATGAGACCATCTGGTTTTGTTCCTGGAAGAGGTTCTGCTGCTTTATTAACTCTTTGAACCCTTCTTTCAGTGTTTGTGAAAGTTCCATCTTTTTCTAAGAAAGTTGTTCCAGGCAAAACTACATCTGCATGTTTAGCAGTTTCACTCATAAATATTTCTTGAACCACTAATAAGTCCAATGCATTCATTGCCTTAGCAACGTGAGCACTATTAGGGTCTGTTTGAACAACATCTTCACCAATAATCCATACTGCTCTTACCTCTCTATTTATTGCTGCATCAAAAATTTGTGGAATTTTTAAACCAGCTTTTGTTGGATGAATAACTCCATATTTTTCAGTATAAAAATCTTGAATTTTTTTATCAGCAACTGGAAAATAACCCGCTCCTTGATGTGGTTGGCAACCCATGTCAGCAGCACCCTGAACATTATTTTGACCTCTTAATGGATTAACCCCAACACCTCTTCTTCCAATATTTCCTGTAATCATTGCAAGGTCAGCAATTAACATTACCGTTTTTGAACCTTGTTCGTGTTCAGTAACTCCCAGACCATGAAACTCCATTGAATTTTTTGCAGTTGCATAAGCTATAGCAGCTTCCTTTACTTGCTGCTTATCAACTCCAGCAGACTTAGCTAATTGATCGATATCTAATTTCTTAATTCCTTTAAGGAAGTTTTCAAAACCTTCTGTTCTGCTTAAAATAAAATCTTCTTTGCATAATTTAGATTCTATAATGAAATATAACATCATATTTAGAACCGCTACATTAGTTCCAGGTTTTAATCTAATATGATAGTCCGCCATTCTTGCTAATTCTGTTGTTATTGGATCTAAAACTATAAGTTTTTTTCCCTTCATTACTTGTTGCTTAATTTTTGAACCGGTAACTGGATGTGCATTAGTAGGATTTGCACCAATTACTAAGAATAAATCTGCAAAATAAATGTCCTCAGTTGAATTTGTTGCAGCTCCCGTTCCAAATGTTTGTTGCATACCCCATGCGGTTGGTGAATGACAAATTCTTGCACAACAATCAATATTATTTGTGCCTATTGTAGCTCTAATCATTTTTTGAAAAACATAATTTTCCTCGTTTGTACATCTCGCAGATGAAATACCTGCAATAGCATCAGGACCATTTTCTTTTATTATTTTTTCTAATTTGTTCTTAATATAATCATAAGCTTCATCCCAAGATGCTTTTTCAAATTTTCCATTTCTTTTTATTAGAGGATTTCTTAATCTGTCTGCATGATCATAAAAACCAAATGCATATCTGCCTTTTAAACAAGTATGACCTGCATTTACCTCTGTTTCTTTTGGTGTATCAATAGAAACTACTTTACCATCTTTTACTGATGCTTCTAAATTACATCCCACTCCACAATAAGAACAGGTCGTTCTAACTTTTTCATCATAGTCAGCTGATTTAGATGCAAAAACATCTGATATTGCATCCGTCGGA
Source organism: alpha proteobacterium SCGC AAA240-E13 (assembly GCA_000504625.1). GTDB lineage: Bacteria > Pseudomonadota > Alphaproteobacteria > Pelagibacterales > Pelagibacteraceae > AAA240-E13. The sequence goes on along the minus strand of AZHR01000001.1, from coordinate 94,710 downwards.
CAAGTATGTGCACAAGCTCCACAAGAAACACAAGAAGAGTCGCCAAACATCAAATCATTATCCGTTGTAATTTTTGAATCGAAACCTCTTCCACTCATCGTTAAAACAAACGAACCTTGAATTTCATCACATGCTCTTACACAACGTCCACAATTAATACAGTTATCTAAATTCATTCGCATATATGCATGCGAAGTATCTTTTGGAATTCCTTTATTTTGTTTTGGTTTATTATAGCGGTGTTCATTTATACCTAAATCGTTAGCTACAGTTTGTAATTCACAATTATTATTAACTTCGCAAGTTGAACATGTCATTGGGTGGTCAGTAAGAACAAGTTCAACAATATTTTTTCTTAGTTTTGTTAAATCTTCATTATTAGTTAAAATATATGAACCTTCAGTTACCGGGGTATGACAAGATGCTACTGTTTTCGTTGGTCCATCTTTCTTAAGAGCAACATCAACAGAACAAACTCTACACGCTCCATAAGGGACTAAATTTGGATCGTCACATAAGCTTGGAATTTTATCTTTTCCAACGTGTTCTCTAACGAATTTTAAAACAGAGGTATGGCCAGATTTAATTTGATGGGCAGCACCATCAATATAAGCAATTTTATGATCTTTGCCGTTTGATCCGTTTTTTCCGTTTTTCATTATTCCCCTAAGCTTCTTGATTTATATCAGTTTTAAATTCTTCGGTAAAATATTTAAGTATGTTCTGAATAGGAAGTGGAATAGCTCCACAAAGTGCGCATAAACTGCCTTTTTGCATGGTAATAAGCAATTCGTTTAAAAGCTTTATTGGAATTTTGTTTGTTTTACTAACCGCTTGGTCAAACATTTCTTTACCTCGATAAGAACCTAGTCTTCCAGGAAAACATTTTCCACAAGATTCTTCAGCACTAAATTTAAATAAATGATGAATATATTTAATCATATTAAAGTCTTCCGGGATGCTTACAATACCACCGTGTCCCAACATAAACCCCGCTTTCGTAAATTCTTGAAAGTCTAAATTTAACTTTTCTACTTCTTTAATTGGAATAACGCCACCAAGTGGTCCACCGACTTGCAAAGCTTTTACGGGTTTAATAAATCCACCCCCAATATCATAAATGATTTTTTTCATAGGAGTTCCCATATCCATTTCATAAACACCAGGATTTTTAAATAAACTATCTAAGCAAACAAGTTTTGTACCAGCAGACTTAACATTTCCAATAGATGAAAAAGATTTTGCACCATATTTTAATATGCCAGGTATAGCTGCTAAAGTTTCTACATTATTTACTACAGTCGGTTTTTTATAAAGCCCTTCTACTGTTGGAAAAGGTGGTCTAACATCAACTTCAGCCCGTCTTCCTTCAATGGAAGCTATTAGTGCAGTTTCCTCTCCACATATATAAGCGCCTTGACCAATGCAAATATATAAGTCGTAAGAAAAATCAGTACCAAGAATATTTTTACCTAAAAGATTTAATTTTTTTAGTTCGCTAATTGTACCATTAACAATTTCTATAGATTTAGGATATTCACCTCTAATGTAAAGAACACCTTCATCACTCCCAATAATATAAGCACAAACTACCATTCCAAATAATACTTTTAATGGCTGGTCTTCTAAAAGATATCTGTCAGAGAAAGCACCGGAATCACCTTCGTCAGCATTGCAAACGACATATTTTTTTTCTACTTTTTGTTGACTACAAAAATTCCATTTCATGCCAGTAGGAAATCCCGCGCCACCTCTTCCACAGAGATTTGATTCAGTTATAGTTTGAAGAGTTTCATTTTTATCTTTTTTTAATATTTGTGACAGTAAATCTTTAAATTGTTCAATAGTAGATAAGTCTTCGTCCATTAATATACTTTTTGTAGCATGACTTACTGAATTAATATTTTTTGTATTAATTTTTTTACCTTTAATTATTTCATCAATTTGATCAATGTCTTTTCCTGAGTAATTATGGCCATTGTAGTGGAAGGAAGTATTGTCATAACAATGACCTAAACAAAACATTTCTCCAACTTTATCTTTACCTAACTTGCTAACTAATTTTTCTTTAAGTTTATCTTGATTGCCAGCACACATGCAGGCGCTTCCGTTGCATACCCAGGCTTTCTTTTCTTTATGTTCTGGCCTTAAAAATTCATAAAAACTCTCAGCTCCATGGATAGTTGACATTCCCACATGATATTCTTCGGCCAATTGTTTAGTTTGTTTTCCATTATCAGATTTTTTTGTGGTGCTAATCATTCTTTTAAAAAGATTATCTTTAAGACCTTTTCTTCCTGAAAGTTTGCTTATATTTCTTGACATAATAAATTTATTTTAAAATACGATTTTCACCACAATATATATTAAAGCTATCAGTTTTTACAAAACCAATTAATGTCATATCAAAACGTTTTGCCAGATCTATTGCTAGACTTGTTGGCGCACCCACTCCCATTAAAAGTCCAATGTTAGCCATAAGAGTTTTTTGAACTAATTCAAAACTTAATCGTCCCGAACAAGCTATGAATTGATTTTTTGTATCAAATAGAGAATTTTTAAAACTGTGACCAATAACTTTATCCAAAGCATTATGGCGACCAACATCTTCTTTGATTACTAATGGTTTGCCCTCTTTGTTAAATAATGCACTGGCATGTATTCCGCCAGTTTTTGAAAATTCAGATTGACTTTGTCTTAAAAGATCAGGAATTTCTGTTATTAATGAATTTTTAATTTTCGGAACATCTTTATTTATCTTTGTCTTGCAAATAATTTCTAAAGAGTCCATTGATGTTTTTCCACATACTCCGCAGCTGGAGTTTGTTAAAAAATTTCTTCTTAGATGTTTAAGGTCAAGATTTTCGCCACTATTTAAAGTAACTCGAATTTTATTTTGTAAATCAAATTTTCCAACTTTATCTCCTAAAAATTCAACTTTTTCTATTTCTGAATTTTTTTGGACTATTCCTTCGCAGAATAATAAACCAACAATTAAATCTTCGTCATTTTTTGGTGTTCTCATTGTTATTGAAATAGAATTATCAATCCATTCGTTTTTTTTTTTATAACGCACAACCATTTCAAGAGGTTCTTCAATTGATACCAAATCTTCTATGTTGGATGATTTATTTTGTTTATATTTAACAGTTTTATATTTTGAGTTCATGCTACAACCATTTCAGAGGATATTTTTTTTTTAAAATAAAACGATTATAAATCACCCCTCCAATTATAATAGTAACCGCTCCGACCATTATTGGAAATATTAAAAATTGAAATGAATCTTGAGTTAACATTACTACAATTGTATTTCCTCCTGCAGGTGGATGTGTAATTTTCAATGCCATCATAAGCATTACAGAAATACCTACAGCTATACCTATAACTAGAAAGAATATCGATCTATCTTGAGAAATTTTAAATAACATTACAAATATAATTCCTACCAAAGTACATAACAGGTGACCAAATAATACATTTTTTGGTTGGGCAAATTCATTATCGGGGTATCCAAAAACAACAACGACCGATGAACCGAAGGATGCAGCTAACCAAAGACCATAATTAGTACCAGATAAAATAGATTGAAAGGTTATATATGCAAGAATAGCAATTGTGACTCCTGCGCCGACACCCCCCAATAACGGAGGCCAACAAATTATTTTTTTAAATTTCATAAAGATTTTTTACTTAGTGCGTTAAGCATCGTATTAATAGGCAATAATAAACATTGCTTTCTTGAAATATTATTTTTTGTCATGATCTTATCAAACTCCTTCCATTCTTTGCCAAATGAATTTACACTGTTATCAAAGTAACCGTTTGCTTGTTGAGCAAAATTTTTCACTTTTTCAATCAATTTATTTTTGGCTTTTCTGGACAATAAACTTACCGAGGCCTGGCAATATATGCAAGATTCACATTCATATTTAAAATTTGTAATTTTATTGTTTTTAACAATTAGGTAAATTTTCATGTCATCACCACATATTGGATTCTTTAACTTTGAAAAGTGAGTGTGATTATCAAGCGAACCGTGATTTTCGGTGTTTGAGGCTATTCTAATGATTTCTTTATCTATCATTTAAACTTTATTGTGTTTTCCTTAACATTTATAATTTGTTTTATGAGCGAACACAATATACTCGGAGCTATCCTCGCTGGCGGACAATCAAAAAGAATGGGTAAAGATAAACTCTTTCTTGAGCTCAATAACAAAAAACTTATTGAACATACATTAGATAAAGTAAAAAAATATTTAAAAAAAATAATTATAATTACCAATCAAGATAATGAATTTTTCTTCGAAAATAATTTAACAACAGTTAAAGATTGCGTCGAAGGACAACTGGGTCCATTGGTTGGTATACTTACGGCAATGAAATGGGCAAAAGAGAACTTAAGCAAATGCTCTTGGATTGCTACGTTTCCATGTGATACACCTTTTTTTCCTGAAAGTATTATAAGAAGTTTTATTAAAGAGTCAGAAAAAAAAAGAATCTTTAATACTTAGTGCAAGCTCTCATGGACGCAAACACAATATTTTTGGTTTGTGGTCTCTAGATCTTTATGACAAACTCAAAGACGATTTGATGAACAAAAAAATAAGAAAAGTTCAAGATTGGACAGAAAAAAACAAAATAAAAAATTTAGAATTTAAATTTAAAGATTATGATCCATTTTTTAATATTAATACCAAAGAAGATTTAGAATTTGCAAAAAAATTGAGCAAGAAGATAAAAAATGAATAGAAATAGTAAATTAGAAGATTCTTTAAATAAAATATTTTCGTCCTCGGGTTACAAAATGGTAGATGTAAGCAGCAAAGAAGTTACTCATCGCAAGGCCCTTGCTGTTGGGGAAATAATTTTAAGTTCTGAGATAATAGAAATGATTAAGAATAAGAAAATGCCCAAAGGTGACCCTCTTGCTATTGCAGAAGTTTCCGGAATCAATGGAGTTAAAAAGACAAGTGAATTAATACCTCTTTGCCATCCTTTGCCCTTAGATCATATTTCTATTCATACAGAGATTGATGAACCAAAAAATTCGATTATTGTTTACTGTTTAGTTTCCGCAAATTCAAAGACAGGTGTTGAAATGGAAGCATTATCTGGCGTGAACTCAGCGCTTCTTGCAATTTATGATCTTTCAAAAATTGTTGAACCAAATTTAAAAATTACTAACACAAGATTGCTTGTCAAATCAGGAGGTAAAAAAGGATTATGGATCAATCCTGAAGGGATACCAAAAAAAATAAAAAACGTTTTAAATATTTAAAATGATCAACTACCAAAAGGCTATAAAAATAATAAATAAAGTTTCCTTAAATTTACCTAACGAAAAAATTTCTATACCAGATTCTTTAAATAGAGTTTGTGCAAAAAACATCTTATCACCATCGACAAATCCATTGGCTAATAACACAGCATTCGACGGTTTTGCAGTTTTAGCTAAAGAAACCAAAGGGTTGTCTAAAAAAAAGGTTAAAAAATTTAAGATTTTAAAAACCATTGGAGCTGGCGACAATCCAAAAATAAATAATTTTCTAAAAAATTCTTCTGTAGAAATTATGACAGGAGGCATAGTTCCCAAACCTTTTGATTCTATCATACCAGTTGAAAAGATAAAATATTATCCATCTGAAAAAAAACCAACACATATTTTTGTAGATAGTGAAGTAAAAAAATTTTCATTTATTCGATTTGCTGGAGAAGATTATAATTTAAAAGATGTAGTAGTAAAAAAAGGTGAATTAATTCAACCAAAACACATTATGGCTCTTACTACTCTTGGAATTAGGTACTTGTATGTAAAAAAAAAGACCTAAAATAATTTTTTTTGGAACTGGCGATGAAATTGTAGATTATAAAAAGAAAAATATATCGAATTGGCAAGTTCGTAATTCAAATAATCATTATATCACATCATTTGGAAAAAGTTTGCATTACCAAATAATTGACGGTGGAGTTATAAAAGACAACGAACAAAGTAAGCTTAAAGAAAAACTTAAAAAATCACTTAAATCAGATATTGATATATTTGTAACTTCGGGCGCAATATCTGCAGGTAAATTTGACTTTATTCCAGAATTAATAAAAGAACTCAGTGTTAAAACGTATTTTAAAGGTGTTTCTATAAAACCTGGTCGACCCATAATGTTGTCCAAATTCAAGAGAAAAGAAAAATTATTTTTTGGACTGCCCGGGAATCCCATTTCATGTGCAGCAGGGTTTCGTTTTTTTATTTATCCATTGCTATGTAATAGTTTAGGAATGTTAAAAGAAAAAAAATTTAAGGCCCAACTAATTAACAAATATTCAAAACCAAAGAATTTTACTCATTTTGCGAGATGTTTAATAAATGTTAATACTAAGGGGTTGGGGGAATTGCAGGTGTTACAAGGGCAGCAGTCTCATAGAGTCGAATCATTTGTAAAAGCAAACTGTTGGGGTATTTTTCCTGGTGGCAAAGAACAATTTAAATCAGGAGATATTATTGAATGGGTACCTTTAATTCCTAGTAGCTGAAAGGGATAAATTTTTATCTCAGTTTTACCTCTGGTTTCGGGGTGGTTGGTTAACAATCAAATGCCGTACCAGTTGTTGTTAATCATCATAACCGTCTTCAAGTTTTTTTAATGCTTCTAGCTTTTGTTCTCTAGTCATAATCCACCAATCTTGTAATTCTTTTTTAGTTCTATAACATCCAATACAAAATTCTTCTTCTTCATCATACGTGCAAACTTGGATACATGGAGAGTCTACAGTTTTATCTACTTGTTCGTGTGAAAGGTTGTATTTCTTTTTATCTCCAGTTGTTTCTACCATTATCTTTATATAAATGTTTTTTCTATTTCTCTCTAATTATTTAAGAGTTTTGTTTTTCAATCAGAAAGTGAAAGTTTATATATGATAACACTTTGTTTTATTGAAAATAATACTTAATTATTTATAATAAATTTTTATTTAAAAGCTTAGAGGAGAAATAGATGAAAAACAGAAATATAAAAAAAATTGATACTAGTAAAAGGAATTTTTTAACAGGTTCAGCAACTTTAGCTGGGGTAGCTGCCGCAACATCGGTACTACCGATATCAATCGCAAAAGCTAATCATGAAGATTCTGATCCAAAAGGTTTGCCAGATTTTATTAAATGGAAAAATAGGAATGCTTTAATTGTTCATTCCAAAAAAGGTATTGAGGCACACAGAAGTGCAATTGGCGAAAGTATAATTACTCCAATTAGAAATATTTATATTAGAAATAATATGCCGACTATGACCGATGCACAAATTGGAGATAGAAATAAATGGAAATTGTCTGTGGAAGGAGTTAAGCGACCAAAAACATTTACTTTAGCTCAGTTAAGAAAACTTGGTCAAACAACTATCGCAACAGTGCTACAATGCTCAGGTAACGGAAGAGGTTTTTTTGAACATGGACCAAAAGGATCACAATGGAGGACGGGTGCTGCTGCGTGTATTATATGGACAGGTGTTCCAGTTAAAAAGGTAGTTTCTGCATGTGGAGGAATTGCAAGTGGTTCAAAATTTATGACTTGTACAGGAGTTGATGCACCAAAAGATTTGGATCCAAAAAAAGCAACGGTCGAGAGATCAGTTCCGCTTAAAGTTTATAAAGAAGCAATTTTAGCTTGGGAGATGAACGGTGTGCCTCTTCCAAATGCTCATGGAGGTCCACTAAGATCTGTTCCACCAGGATATTTTGGTATTAATAACGTAAAACATTTAGGTAAATTAGCTTTTACTGAAACAGAGTCAGATGTGAAATACATGAAAACAAGTTACAGAATTTCACCAATTGGAAAAAAAGGTTCAGAATATCCTTCTTGTTGGGAAATGCCCGTTAAATCATGGATTGTAAGACCTACCGATGAAACCGGAGTGGTAAAATCTGGCAAGATCCAAATTGCTGGCGTGGCGACAGGTGGAACCAAAAAAGTTAGTAGCGTTAAAGTTTCAATTGATGGCGGACAAACCTGGAAAAAAGCAAAATTTGTAGGACCCTATCTTGGGAAATATGCATGGAGACAGTTTGTCTTTGAAGCAAACTTAGGACCCGGAAGTTACAACCTTGCTAGTATGGCTACTGCCGGTGGAAATAGTCAACCTGAACTAAGATACGAAAATAGAAGAGGCTACGCCCATAACGGTTGGAAAGATCATAGCGTAAACGTTGAAGTAGTATAAAAATTTAAGCATTAAAGATATTAAATCTTTCTTACTTTAATAACTTTCTGTAATGAGAATTTGTAAAATTTCTTTTGTTATTTTACTGTTTTCATTTTCCTTAATGACAGATCTAAAAGCAGATTCTGAAAAAATGGTTTTAGGATTGGAGGTTTTTAACAATAAAGCGATGTGTGGTACTTGTCATGTTTTAAAGGCTGCTGGGTCGGCAGGCGATATAGGTCCAGATTTAGATAGTTTAAAACCTTCGGAAGAACAAGTAAGAGGTGTTGTAATCGAGGGGCTTGGAGTAATGCCAGCATTTGGAGAGGAAGGTTTATTAACTTCAGAAGAAATTGATGCAGTATCATATTACGTCACTTATAGTTCCGAAAAATAGCAAAATTGTACAATCAGGGAAGCATTAAATATAATAAAGTAATTAACAAATCATAATTTTTGTGATTTAATTTATTTATGTTGATAGATCCATTTCAAAGAAAAATATCATACGTAAGAGTATCAGTTACAGATCGTTGTGACTTCAGATGCACTTATTGCATGTCTGAAGATATGGAATTTTTACCTAAAAAAGATGTTTTATCATTAGAAGAATTAGAAAGACTTTGTAATACGTTTATCGATCTTGGCGTAAAAAAACTAAGAATTACCGGCGGTGAGCCTTTAGTTAGAAAAAATATAATATATCTATTTAATAATCTTGGAAAACAATTGGGTAAAGGATTAGATGAATTAACGCTTACTACTAATGGATCACAACTTTTTAATTATGCAAACGATTTGTATGAAAGTGGTGTAAGAAGAATAAATGTTTCACTAGACTCTTTAGATAAGAAAAAATTTAAGCAAATTACTAGAATCGGAGATTTTGATAAAGTTATTAAAGGAATTATGACAGCAAAAAAAGCAGGCTTAAAAATAAAAATTAATGCTGTTGCACTAAAAGGAATAAACGATGATGAGATTTTAGATTTAGTTAATTGGTGTGGTGAAAATAAATTTTCTCTTACATTTATTGAAGTAATGCCAATGGGTGAAATTGGTATAAAACGTGCTGACCAGTATATGCCACTAACTGAAGTTAAAAAATTAATTCAAACTAAATATAGTATTACCGATGATCCTTTAAGAACAGGGGGACCTGCAAGATACGTACACTGTCATGAAACCGATCAAAAAATTGGTTTTATTACACCCCATACTCATAATTTTTGTGAACTGTGTAATCGTGTAAGAGTAACTTGTACTGGCATTATGTACATGTGCTTAGGACAACAAGATAAAGCGGATTTGATAACTCCTCTTAGAAAAAGTGAAAATAATGACTTTTTAAAAAATGTCATATATGAAGCAATTTCTAGAAAACCCAAAGGTCACGACTTTGTGATTGATAGGGAACAGGAAGAAATATATGTTCCTCGTCACATGAACGTTACCGGTGGTTAATGAATATCCATACAGCAGTTGTTAATACCCAAGATCAAAAAATCTTAAAAGAAAAAGCAGTTAAGTTCATTTCTGCAGATTCAAATGGAGCAGAATCTGTTTTTATTGGAAGGGTAAGAAATGAAAATAGTGGAAAAAAAGTAACAGCAGTTACTTACGATGCTCATGATCAAATGGTTTTAAAATCTTTCAATTCTATATGTGAAATGGCGATTAACAAATTCGATAAAAACGCTAAAATTTTTTTAGAACATGCCAAAGGATTTGTCCCTGTAGGGGAGATAAGCATTATTATTGCAGTTGGGGCAGGGCATAGAGATGAAGCGTTTAAAATTTGCAGATATGTTCTTGAAGAAGTAAAACACCAATCTCTAATATGGAAAAAAGAACACTATATCGAAGGGACAGAAGGTTGGCTTCCAGGTCATTCTTTAAGATCTAAAAAAGAAATAAAATAAAAATGGCAAAAGATAAAACTAATTTGGCTATTCTAATTGTTTTAATAGCAGGGATTCTCTGGTCTTTTGGAGCATTAGTCGTAAGGTATATAGAAGATGCTCGAAACGTTCCATGGCAATATGTCTTTTTTAGAGGAATTACTATTTTTTTACTACTAAATTTTTATTTGTTTTTAAAAGAAGGAAAATCATTTTTGAACAATTATTCAAAAATTGGATTATCCGGAGTCATTGGAGGTGTTAGCTTAGGTTCAGCTATGATGTGTTTTATTTGGTCTATAACTCATACATCAGCGGCAGTTACACTTTTAATGTTAGCGGCAATGCCATTTATTACTGCAATTTTAGGTTATTTTATTTTGAAAGAAAAAATTTCAATAACAACATATACAGCAATAATTATTGCAGCGATTGGAATTTTTTTTATGGCATCAAATAGCAATAAGATAGGAACATTATTTGGATTACTAGTTGGACTTATGTCTGCATTAGGATTTTCAATATTTTCTGTTTCATTAAGGTGGAGAAAAGAGACCCCAAAATTTACTACAGTTGCAATAGCTGGCTTATTTTGTGCAATTTTTTCATCTACTGTATTAACTTTATCCGATGCAAATTTTTTAACTACATTTAGAAACTCATCATTGTCAGCATTGCATGGTTTTTTAGTATGTTGCGGGTTAATATTATACTCAATAGGATCAAAAGAATTACCTGCAGCTGATCTTACTTTGTTATCTTTAACTGAAGTAATAGGGGGAATTTTTTGGGTTTGGCTACCAATTTTTGGGATTAATGAAATTCCATCAGAAAATACTATAATAGGAGGGGTTATTATTACTTTTGCGATTTTTTATTACAGTTTCTTTATTAAAAGAAATAGAAGATTTATTGGACTTAACTAAGAAAAATTTATGGAAAGACCAGATGTTTTTGAATTGAAAAATGGATCAAAGGTAAAACTTCCTTTTAGTCAAACCGAATATCAAAATAGATTGAATAAGCTTAGGACTACCATCAACAAAAATAATTTAGATATGATTATTCTAACCTCAATGCATAATATTGCTTATTATACAGGTTTTATTTATTGTTCTTTTGGCAGACCATATGGGTGCATAATTAGTGAAAAAAAGATAGTAACAATCTCAGCAAATATTGATGCAAGTCAACCCTGGAGAAGATCTTTTTGTGATAATGTCATTTATACTGATTGGAAGAAAGATAATTTTTTAAAAGCTATCGTTTCAATAATTGGAAAAGATAAACCACCTAAAAATATCGGTATAGAAAACGATCATATTACTATCGAAACAAAGGAAAAACTAACTTCTTTATTTAATTTTTCAAATTTTAGAGATGTGTCTAAGGATCTTATGAAGCTTCGAATAATTAAATCTAAAGAAGAAATAGAAATCATTAGAAGTGGAGCAATAATAGCAGATATTGGAGCGGAGGAAATAGTTAAACACACCAAAGTAGGAGCTAGTGAATTAGAAATAGCCATGACTGGAAGGGATAAAATGGAATTAGAGATTGCAAAAAAATATCCTGAAGCAGAATATATGGATACATGGGTATGGTTCCAATCAGGTATAAATACAGATGGTGCACATAACCCAAAAACATCAAGAAAATTAGTTTCTGGCGATATTCTTTCACTTAACACATTTCCAATGATATCTGGCTATTATACTGCATTAGAACGAACTTTGTTTTTAAATAACGTGGATGATGCTTCTCTTAAGGCTTGGGAAGCAAATATAAAAGTACATAAGAGGGGACTAGAATTGATTAAACCTGGGGTGAAATGTTCAGAAATTTGTCATGAATTAAATGATATTTTTGCCCAACTTGGTTATCTTCAGTATAGAACTTTTGGTTATGGCCATTCCTTCGGAGTCCTTTCGCATTTTTACGGAAGAGAAGCGGGTCTAGAACTTCGAGAAGACGTAGAAGCTATTTTGCAGCCTAATATGGTTATTTCTATGGAACCAATGATAATGATTCCTGAAGGCAAACCTGGTTCAGGAGGTTATAGAGAACACGATATGTTGATTGTGAATGATAATGGAGCTGAAAACATTACAAAATTTCCTATTGGTCCAGAAAATAATATTATAAAAAATTAAATTATGAGTGAAAAAAAAATAATTGTGAATAGTTGGAATGAATGGGATCCGTTAAAGCATATTATTGTGGGCAAGGCCGATGGAACATGTATTCCAGCGCCAGAGCCTGCCATAAATGCTAAAGTTCCAGAAGATTCAGATATGAGAGGTGAATTTGGTCCAAGAACAAAAGATGATGTTGATAGGGCAAATCAATTATTGGATGATTTTGCTAACCTTTTAACTAAAAGAGGAATAACTGTTGATAGACCAACGCCAATGGATTTTAATCAAAAAACTTCAACACCAGATTGGGAAGCTCAGACAATGTTTGGTTGTATGCCTCCTAGAGATGTACTTCTCACTGTTGGAAATGAAATTTTAGAGGCAACAATGAGTTATAGATGCAGGTGGTTTGAGTATTTATGTTACAGACCATTATTAAAACATTACTACAATTCAGATCCTAATATGAGACATGAGTCAGCTCCAAAACCAAGATTAACTGATGATGATTACAGAGATGATTATTTGTCTGATAAAATAGGAATTCCTAAAAGATTAGAATGGACAGAAAAAAAGTTTTTCGTAACCACTGAAGAAGAAGCACTTTTTGATGCGGCAGATGTCCTAAGATTTGGAAAGGATTTAGTTGTACAGCATGGTTTTACAACAAATTTAAAAGGTATTAATTGGATCAAAAGACATTTTAAAAATCATAGAGTACACGCCGTAAATTTTCCGGGAGATCCTTATCCAATACATATAGATGCAACATTCACACCAATTAAACCTGGAATAATTATTAATAATCCTCAAAGAAGACTTCCAAAGGAACAAAGAAAACTATTCGAAGACAATGATTGGAAAATAATTGATGCAGCACAACCCGCACATAATTCTCCACCAAAACTTTGTTATTCATCTGTTTGGCTTTCAATGAATGTCTTAATTTTAGATCATAAAACTGTATGTGTTGAAAAAAGTGAAGTCTATCAAGCAGAGCAATTGGATAAATTAGGTATGGAAGTTTTACCAGTTGACTTAAGGGATGCGTATGCTTTTGGTGGAGGACTTCACTGTTGTACTGCAGATGTTTATAGAGAGGGAGGTTGTGAAGATTATTTTCCTAATCAATAACTTTAGCTTGGATTTTTTTTTAAGAATTCAATATATTCGACTACTTCATTAAATTTTTCATCTTCTATATCTTTGTAACTTTGCTTAAATTTAGTTTTTACGCATATTGCTACATGTGCATAAGGATTTCTTCCTTTAGTCAGGAGCTACTGCTAGTATATTTCATTTTACTGAACTAACACCAAAAATGATAAAAAATAAATTGGCAGCAAATGATGTTCCAGTTCGCGACATGTTTGTGTAAAGTAAAAAATTTATTTATACTTTACAACAATTTTTTCTAATTCTTTAACTGTTAAATAATATTTATTATCAAAACTATTATAAGAAAAATAACTTTTCATTTTTTTGTGTTTACTGTAATGCTTTACAAGCTTTTCACTTAAAGGGTCTATTAAAACAAATATTTTACCCAAATCATATGTATTCAATGAATCTATATTTGAAATAATTTCTTCGTGAAGTTTTTCTCCAGACCTAATTCCTATAATTTCAATTTTATTATTTTTGTTTAAAGCATTAGCAAGATCTAAAATTCTATAACTTTTTAATTTTGGTACAAAAATTTCACCACCAATCATATTTTTAATTGACTCAATTGATATCTCAATAGCTTTATTTAATTCTATATTAAACCTTGTCATTTTTTTATCAGTAATCTTAAAACTTTGATTGCTTTTAAGCCTTTCGATTAAAAGAGGTAATATTGAGCCTCTGCTATGCAAAACATTTCCATACCTTAAAGTTGAAAAACTTAATTTTTTTTTGCCAATAATATTATTTGCTGACGTGAATAATTTATCAGCACAAAGTTTAGTAGCTCCATATAAATTAATTGGTGAAGAAGCTTTGTCAGTTGATAGAGCCAAAACTTTTTTTACTGGGCTGTCTAAGCAAGCTTCAATTAGATTATTCGCTCCGATAATATTAGTTTTTATAAATTCAAAAGGATTATATTCTGCGGTATCTACCTGCTTCAATGCTGCTGCGTGAAAAACATAGTCTACATCTTGTAGTGATCTCGACAATCTTTGTTTGTCTCTGATATCTCCTAAAAAAAATCTAAGACATGGATACTTGTTTACATCAAGATTTTTCTTTATTTCATATTGTTTAAGCTCATCTCTTGAATATATTATTAATTTATTGATCTTGGGGTATTTTTTAAGCAAATATTTTGTAAGTTCTTTTCCAAAAAACCCTGTTCCACCAGTAATAATTATGTTTTTATTATTAAACATTTATAAGATATAAAAAAATTAAATTAAATTTATGACTAAATTAATTTGTATTATACTAGCTAGAAAAGGAAGTAAAAGAATTAAAAACAAAAACATTAAAAAATTTTTTGGTAAGCCTATTATTTATTACAGCATAAATGCTGCAAAAAAATCAAATTTGTTTAAAGAAATCTATGTTTCAACAGATTCCAATATAATAAGGAAAATAGCTAAAAAATTTAAAGTTACTTGTAATACATTAAGAAACAAGAAATTTACTTCTGATAAAGCAAAAACTTTTGATGCGCTTAAAGATTTTGTAGACAATTTAAATATTGTTCCAGAAATAATTTGCTGCCTGTATCCTGCTTCCCCCTTTGTAAAACCAAGTCATTTAAAAAAAGCTTATAATATTTTAAAAAAGAGTAAAAAAATTGATTTAGTAATACCTGTTACTGAATTTTCAAATAACCCCTTGAGATCTTTAACACTAAGTAAAAAACTAATTAAACCCTCTAATAATAAATTTTTTAAATCTAATACTAATAAACTTAAAAAATTTTATTACGATACCGGAAGTTTCTATATGATGAAAACTAGATTTATTCAAAATTCAAAATCATTTTTTCCTTCAAAAGCTTATCCTCTTGAAATTGATAAAAACGAGTTTGTAGATATTAATGATAGTCAAGATCTAAAGCTTGCTATTAAATTATTTAAGTAAAATATTTTCTTTAATAATTTTTTTTATATTATAGATAATATAATTGAATTTTTTTTCATCAATCATCAAATGAATTGGTAGAGATATGCAATTTTTATAGTATTTTTCAGTATTTTTCAAAATTTTTTTTGATCTATGAGAAGAAAAATAATATTGAGGAATATAATGAAACTGACAAATAATTTTTTTTTCTTTTAATATTTTAAAAAAATTTGATTTATTTATTTTTAACTTTGAAAAATTAATTATAGCTATTACCAAATGACATGATGAATTATTGTATTTTCTATTTAAAATACTAATAACACCTCTATAATTATTAATTTTATTTAAATAATTTTTAAATATTTTCCGTCTTAATCTTAAAATTGTATTTATTTTTTTCATTTGAGAAAATCCTAAAGCGCAATTGATATCGCTTAGCCTAAAATTATATCCAATTAATTTTACATCATAATTCATATCTTTTTTATTAGATATACCATGAGATCTAATCAGCTGTATCTTTTTAGCTATATGTTTATTATTTGTTGACACTGCTCCACCCTCACCAGTGGTAATTGTTTTTAATGGATGAAAAGAAAATGTTGAAATATCGGCGTGTCTACAATTTCCAACTTTATAAAATTTTTCTTTAAATTTATAACTTGATCCTAATGCGTGACACGCGTCTTCAATAATATAACATTTAAGTTTTTTTTTTAAATTAAACAAATCAACAATATGTGCCGGGAATCCACCAAGGTGCATGGAGAAAATTAAGTCAACTTTTTTAAGATTATTTTTTTTAATACATTCTAAAATTTCTTTTGAAGAAATTTGTCCAGTATCATGATTTATGTCACTAAAGAAAACTTGGTACCCTAAAAATTTACACATGTTTGCTGCGGCTACAAAATTTATTGCTGGAATAATTACTTTTGCTTTTTTTCTTAAATCTAAGGCCATAATAGACATTAAAATAGCACTTGTACCACTATTGCAGGACACTACATATTTTGAATTAAGATATTTTGACAAACTAGCTTCAAATTTTTTTACAAATTTACCTGTAGTAATTAAATCCTCATTTAAAGCACTTTTAACATTATCAACATCCTTTTTATCAATAAATTGTCTTCCATAATTAATAATCATTTTTTTAATTTTATCTTTTTTTGAAATATCAGTTTAATCATTTAATAATAAAGATGCTAATATTAAAATAGATCTAACATTAAAAAATAATGTTAGCTACATTATTAAAGATATAGAAATAATTTATTAATTTAATTTTTTTAATAAATTTGAAATTTTTTTATCATCAGAATTTATTCTATTCATAACCTTGGATGCTTCTTTAGGGGAATATTTAAAAGCTAATTTAAGAATATTCATCCAATTAACATTATTTCTTGATCTAATTTTTTGTATTTTATTAATGATTAAATTGTATTGTTTTTTTTTTGACATAATTAGATGTATATATTGATTAATAAAAATGAAAATACAACTATTAATCAGTAAAAGTTCATGGGCTAATAAATATATTGATTTAATTAGAAAAACATTAAAAAAAGTTAGTAAGAATGTTTTTATATTTGATAATCATAAAAAATTAAAAAGTGGCTTTGATGTTAATATCATTTTTAGTTATTTCAAAATAATTGAAAAAAAATATCTATTAAAATCTAAATATAACATAATACCACACGAATCAAATTTACCTTTTGGAAGAGGAATGTCTCCTTTAACATGGCAGATTTTAAATTCAAAAAAAAAAATAATATTTTCACTTATTGAAGCTGATAAAAAAATTGATAGCGGCAAGGTCTACTATAAAAAAACTATCAAAATGAATAAAGATTTTTTATTCAACGAAATAAAAAATAAACAATTAAATATAAATCTAAATTTAATTTGTAAATTTCTAATGTTTTATAAAAAAAATGGAATAGCACCCAAAGCTATTAGACAAAGTGGAAAGGCAAGTTATTTTAAGACAAGAAAACCCAATGATAGCAAAATAAATATAAATAAATCTATAAAATCACAATTTAATTTATTAAGAGTTTGTGATGATGAAAATTACCCAGCTTTTTTTAAAATTTATGGAAAAAAATATATTATAAAATTAATAAAATCATGAAATATATAATTATAACAAAAAAAAATTGGGATCTTAAAAACTTTAGTAAACTTAATAAAAATTTTATAATATTAAAAAAATTAAATAAAAAGTTAATTAACGATATTAATCCCAGAATTATTTTTTTTATTCATTGGTCTGAATTAATTGAATATTCTTTCTATAAAAAATATTTATGTATTCAATTTCATGCCTCCAATTTACCAAAAGGAAGAGGTGGGAGTCCAATACAAAACCAAATTTTATTAAATATTAAAAAAACGAAACCATCAGCGTTTAAAGTATCAAAAAAATTAGACTCTGGACCTATTTGTTTACAAAGTAAATTGCAATTAAATGGGACGGCTCAAGAAATATTTATAAGAATGGAAAAAATTTCTATCCTAATGATAAAAAAAATAGTTAAAATGAAAAAAATAAAATTTTATGAGCAAAGTGGTCTTCCAACTTTTTTTAAAAGAAGATCTCCTAAACAAAGCCAAATTAATTTAAAAAAAATTAATTCGATGAATAAATTGTATGACTTTATGCGAATGCTAGATGCACCTGATTATCCAAGCTCCTTTATTAAATTAGATAAATTTAAATTTATCTTTAATAATATAAGATCATACAAAAATAAAATTAACGCAAACATAGAAATTGTCAAAAATGAAGAAAAATAAAATATTGATTATTGCTGCTCATCCTGATGATGAAATTTTAGGTTGTGGAGGCACAATTGCAAAATTAAAAGATACTCATGAAATCAAAGTGCTATTTATGACCAATGGTGTTTCGGCTCGTGGAAAAAATAAACAACAAACAAGAAGAAGAAGAAGTGCTTGTGAAAGTTTATTCAAATATTTGCATTTAGCTAAGCCTATTTTTTTTAATTTTCCTGATAACCAGATGGATAAGGTTCCATTGCTAAAAATAATTAAAAAAATTGAACAAAAAATTCGACTTTTCAAGCCAGAAACAATTATAACTCACTACTCACATTGCTTAAACATTGATCACAGAATTACCTATGAAGCTACAATTACAGCTTGTAGGCCTGTTAATAAGTTAAGTGTTAAAAAAATTCTAAGTTTTGAAATTCCTTCAAGTACAGATTGGGCCTTACTTAAAGGGAAAAACTTTCAACCTAACTATTATGTGGATATTTCAAAACATTTAAAGTCTAAAGTTAATTTAATTAAATTTTATAAAGAAGAATTAAGAAGCTACCCACATAGCAGGTCAATTACTGCTATAAAGTCACTAGCGAGCGTCCGAGGAGTAAGTTGTGGAGTAAAATATGCTGAAGGTTTTTATTTAAATAGATCTATTGATTAAAAACAAGAATGCAAAAAATTATAAAAAAATTATTTGATAAAAATTCTCCTCCAATTTTAATTGCAGAAATTTCTGCTAATCATAATGGATCAATAAAAAAAGCTAAAAGTCTAATACTTGCTGCCAAAAAAAATGGTGCAGATATAGTTAAACTTCAAACTTATGAACCAAAAAATATGACTATTAACTCCTCACTAAGTGATTTTTTAGTAAAAGATGGTTTGTGGAAAGGCTACAAATTATGGGAATTATACAAAGAAGCTCAAACTCCTCTTAAATGGCAAAAACAATTGTTTGATTATGCAAAAAAAATTAAGATGCCTTGTTTTAGCACACCTTATGATGATGAGGGAGTAGATCTTTTAAAAAAACTAAACACTCAATTATATAAAATTTCTTCATTCGAAATGAAAGATAGTGCTTTAGTAAAAAAAATTTGCAAGATAGGAAAGCCAGTAATAATATCTACTGGATTAGCCAGCCTAAATGAAATAGATGAAGTTTATCGTGTGGCTAAAAAATCTGGCTGCAAAAAGTTGATATTACTTTACTGTGTAAGCTCATATCCTGCTAAAAATAAAGATTTTAATCTAAATAATATAGATGTTTTAAAAAAAAAATTTAAATGTGAAATAGGTTTTTCAGATCACTCTACTGATAACACGATTGCTATGTTGGCTATTTCACGTGGAGCAAGAGTAATAGAAAAACATATAGCTTTAGAGGGTCAAAATGATGGTCTCGATATTGAATTTTCTATTAAGGGTAGAGAAATAAAAAAATTCAAAGACGAAATGCTCAAAGCGTGGTCTTTAATGGGTAAAAAAGAGTTTTTCAGGACCAGGAATGAACTTAAGAATATAAAGTTTCAAAGATCGATCTATGTAACGAAAAAAATTAAAAAGGGTGAAATATTCTCTAGTAAAAATATTAGAAGAATTAGACCTGGTTTTAGTTTGCCTGCAAACAAATGGGAATTCATATTGGGTAAAAAATCCCAAAAAAATTACTTGGTTGGCTCAAGAATATATTTAAAAGATTTAAAATAAATTATTTAATTTTCTAAAATTAATAACCATCAAATAATAAAACAAAAAAAAAACCCCAACATTTCTGTTGGGGTTTTAAAATAAAATATCAATTTCTGTTTTATCTCTTTTGTTACAAGTTTATTCCACATAATTCTATAACCTAGAACCTCATCCATTAATTTAATCTAATGCAGGTGAAATCATGAGATCTGTAACAGCTCTTCTGCCACTTCGATCAGCGCCATGAACTGTTGCATACGCAGAAGTCGTTGCTTCTCCTGCAAAGAAAATTATTTGAAAACAATGATTGGAAAATAATTGATGCAGCAAAACCAGCACATAATTCTCCACCAATACTTTGCTATTCATCAATTTGGCTTTCGATGAATGTCTTAATTTTAGATCATAAAACTGTGTGTGTTGAAAAAAGCGAAATCTATCAAGCAGAGCAATTGGATAAGTTAGGTATGGAAGTTTTACCAGTTGATTTAAGAGACGCTTATGCTTTTGGTGGAGGACTTCACTGTTGTACTGCTGATGTTTATAGGGAAGGAAAATGCGAAGACTATTTTCCAAATCAATAAATTTAACTTGGATTATTTTTTAAGAATTCAATATATTTTTCTACTTCGTTAAATTTTTCATCCTCTATATCTTTGTAGCGCTGATTGAATTTTGATTTCACACATATTGCTACATGCGCGTAGGGATTTCGTCCTTTGGGATGGTTAGGATGGCCAGGTAGTTGTCCTCGTAAATAATCACCAGCTTCCTGTATCATTTTCCATAGTTTACGCGCTTTATCTGGTGACATCACGCCTCAAATCTTGTTTTATCTCTTTCAATTCGAGTTTAATTCGAGTTTATCCCACATAATCTTATAACCAAGATCTCTAAAAGTTTTTTCATTATTTTTGTCTATAAATTTTTTTTGCTATTTTATCGTTGAATAATTTCTTTCCATTTTAAATTTTACTAGAATGTATTTGAAATTTTTAAGTTTGCACCATAATCAGGTATTTTACTAACCAAACTGTAATTTGAACTAACCGTGAAATCGAGACCATTTATATTTCTTTTATAATCCAAAGAAGCTTTATCGTTATCTAAGGACATAGCGTATTCAGTATCTTTAGAAGGCATGTAGCTAGCTTCCAAATAAAAACCGTCACTATAACCGTTTCCTTTGTTTTGAGTTCTCTGATAACTAGAAGTAATAGACCAACCTGTATCCGTTATAAAGTCAAAGCCAAGTTTGCCTTTAAGATTGTGAGTTGAACTCTTTATATTAACCAATTTATAAGTCGTGGTTGTATCATTTTTGTATGATATTTTCTGTTCAGATGACGGACTAATGTCTGCATAATAATCCATTTCAAGAAACGGTTTTAAGGTACCACCTCTTAAATCAATAATATTATCTACCGCTCCACCTATAGAAGTTATTATTGTACCTATATTTTGTCTATTAAACTTTAAATTTGCCGTTCCTCTTTCGCTATAATCTGAGAGAGTTGTAAATCCAAGATCAATTTTTATATTTGGTGTAAAATTTAATTTATTTTTTTTAAACGTTTCACGGACTTTAAATGAAGCAAATATCTGATTGCCATCTCTTGTGGCATCTGTTGAGCTAAATCCAACTGCATTTACAATATCTGTTTTAAATGTGCCTATTCCGATTAGACTGTCTATAAATTTATCTTTTCCATATAGAAGGCTTTCATATAGTGTTAAACTAACAGTATCCAGATCCAAAGAATTTTTCACGTTACCAAAATCAATAGCATCATTTCCAAGCCTTATTGCCATACCGAACATTCTGCTATTAGCAGTTTTTATGTCTGCTCCGATTGTAATTGCACTAGTTTTTATTTTTTTTGCAGAAGAAATAATAGAGTCTCCAATTTTTCCAAAACTAACTGTTCCTTCACTCCAATATGACCAATTATTAACCTTTAATTCTGAGGGTGTTGCTTCAGGATTTAAATAAGCAGTATTGCCATATTTCCAAGCCTTAATTAATTTAGATAAAGGTTCTAAAATTTCATTTGAAAACTGGAATTTAATGTTTTGATTAGTCAAATTACTATTATTAGTATTTCTTCTTAACCATTCCATACGGTTTAATATTGGATATGTGGTGTGTTGTATAAGTTTTTTTGCAGCTTCAGTTTGTGATTCTATTGAAGCTACATCGTCTTTATCAGATGTTGGATCCATACAACTAACAACGCCGTAGTAACAAGATAGTGAATATTCCTCAATATCATTTTGTTGAAAATCTCCATGAAACATCTTGCTACCATCGGAGTTAAATGCCATGGCCGATATTGCTATACCAGCACCAGGAGTAGTTACCTCGTAATTGCCAACATAAGAGGCAGTAGAAACATCAAATCCAGTACTTAAATTATATTCGTGAATATTGTTATCAATACTTGAAACTATAAACATCTTAGTACCATCTGAACTAAATTCCATTCCTTGTAAGGCGTCACCAGAATCTGAAACTGAATAGTTGGTAGATGAAGATTTGGTAGCTGGATCATAAGCCGTACTCAAAGCATATTCTTCAACTTGTTTGCCTGTAAAGTTTAAAATAAACATTTTAGTTCCGTCAGGGTTAAATTTCAAAGCTCTTGGGTTTCCCCCAAGCGCCGTTGTTGCTATGAGATCATTAGTAGCATGAACACCTGAGAGATCATAAGCTGTGCTTAGTGACCAGCTGTCTATATTAGCATTTTGTTTTCCAATAACAAAAATTACAGTACCATCCGAGTTAAATGCTACATCTTGTGGTGCATTGTCCTGAACTCTTACATTTAATGTTTCTAAATCTGTAACTGTAGATGAAAGATCAAAACCTACACTTAAGCTATATTCATTAACTTCATCTCCTCCAATACCAACAATAAACATTTTGGTACCATCTGGATTGAATGCAATCCCTGTAATATCAGCCTCTTCACTCTCTACATCGTATTCGGTGACATGAGTAGGGGCTGCAAAAACATTTGAGCTCGATAAGGCAATAATAAAAAAAATTAGAAATAATTTCTTTAAAAAAGTTATAAATTTTATAAAAAGCTTTTTCATGATTAAATATTATCAAAAAGCTCTAGAATAGACCATTTGATTTATCTCTTTTAGTTCGAGTTTAGTTCGAGTTTCAGAGGTAATTTTAATGAATCTTTATGCGAATTATTTTTAATGAATTTTAAATTGTCCGCATAACTACTGTGAACCAAGGTGAATAAAGGTCAACCAAGCTGTACCGCTAACCCAGTAAATAATCACCAGCTTCCTGAATAATTTTCCATAGTTTACTTGCGTTTTCTTTGTTCACACTTCTTCTTTTCTTGTTTTATCCCAAAATGTTCTAGTCGCGTATCTAGTTTATCCTACATAATCCTATAACCCAGAACCATGATCCCTAAAAGCTTTTTCATAACCAGTTGTTGTAAATCATCATAACCGTCCTCAAGTTTTTTTAATGCTTCTAGCTTTTGTTCTCTAGTCATAATCCACCAATCTTGTAATTCTTGTTTAGTTCTATAACATCCAATACAAAATTCTTCTTCTTCATCATACGTACAAACCTGGATACATGGAGAGTCAACAGTTTTATCTACTTGTTTGAGTGTGAGTTTGTACTTCTTTTTATCTTCAGTTGTTGCTGTCATTATCCTTTATTTTTATTTCTCGTTTCAATGAAATCTGGAATGTCAATTTGAGGTGGTTTAATTCCTGCTTGTGATAACATGTTGTGTATTTGACCACGATGATGTGTTTGATGGTTGAACAAGGTTATAAGTATCGTGTTAATTGTATAGGTGGTTTTGCCTGTTTCAAAACCATTATAAGTTATTTCTTTATGTATACTTTCCTCTGATAGGTTATTAACTAAATCTACTAAGCGTTTGTCTTCTTTTATTCTTGCCTCTTCTAATTGGAATAAGTTTTCATATAGAATTTGATCTAAACTTTTCAGACCATGATCTTTCTCTTCTATGTGGAAAATGTATGCCCTATCAACTACTAACAAATGATTAAGAGTGCCGTGAATAGATGAAAAAAATGCTCCTCTGTCTTTCTTATACTCTGTCTCCGTTAATTTTTTGCAAGAGGTTATAATTTTCTCATTTGTCCATTTATTAAAATTAGCAAGCAATTGAAAATTGGCAATCTGTGTTTTCATGGACCAATGTTATCAAGCGGTAAATTTCTCTATTTTAAATTTTTTTTTGACATATGATAACGTTTTAATATAAAATGTTGCCAGAAACTAATGATCCCAAATTTCCATAAATAATAACCTGGCTTACCAGGTAAAACAGAAAAGTCCATAAATCGGATGTGATCAAACGCTCTCTTCAAATAGTAAAAAGAGCGAGATATTCTAAATAAAACTGGATAATATTTTTGTTTGGTTTGTACTGGATATACTTTGTTTATCAAGATTTTATATAACCATCTTGGCATTTTCCAGAATGTGAGAATAAACACAAGACAGTTACCCATCGTTCGTTGATAGTCAATAAAATAGTTTTTATCGATCGGAGGAACTTTAATGCCTCTGTCCTTAATATCTTTTGCCATAGTGGTATTTGGTATTATTCTTAAAGCATAAATGTTTAAAGTATAAGGACGAGGCATTTCATATAACATATCGACAGTTGCTCGTGTATCCTCAACTTTTTCTATTGGATTTTCAAGAATTACATCATAATTTGGAGGAATCATATATTTTTTATAATTATTAAAAATTTTAGTAGCTTTATCAATACGATTTAACTTTGTTGGTCTTTTATAGAAATCAAGAATATCTTGACTACCAGATTGTATACCCATGCGTACTCGATTCATGCCAGCATCTACAAGTAATGCAATTTTATCTTCGCGAACATAATTTGGAATTACACCACCTACCATAAAAGGAATTTTAATTTTTTCTTTGTAGAGTTTGCAGAACTCTTCAAGAGTTTCGTAGCGCAAAGCCAAAAAGCTGTCATCGTGAAAGACTATCGTAGATATATGTGGTTGTTTAGATATTGCTCTCTTTATTTCTTTGATGATTGTGTGTGGAGATGAGTAACGTAGTCTACGATACGCATTGTCATATTCAATAAATTTAGTATTACCACAAAAAGTACAATGTAAAGGACAACCTATAGTCCAAACAGTGCCATATTGAAGTCCTGTATATTTAAGAAAATCATTAGAATTGAGTGATTTAAAACCTTTGGCCTGATTATATATTAGTTCATCATCTAGATATGTAAGAGGAGGTAATTCATCCATCTCTTTTGGTGTCATCAAAGGTAGGTTACGGTTTTTGATTATATTGTTATCTTTGCGGAACCAAAAACTAGGAGCAGTTGTATAATTTTTTCCATTTTTAAATAGTTCCAATAAAGTTTTAAATGCAAATTCACCTTCGCCTGTGCAAACAGCATCAGCGTGTTTTATCGCATCTTCGGGTTGGATAATTGGATGGATGCCACCCCATATTATATATGAGAGAGGATTAATTCTTCGAACATCAGCTATGATCTTATAAACAGTAGCTGCACTTTGAGTCATTGACGAAAAAGCAGCGATATCGCCTTCAGCCATAAATTGTGCAACTCTATGGATGTCATTATCATTTAAATTTTCCCCACCTTTCTCCATCAGAACTCCAATAAGATTACGGTGGTTTGCCGTAGGAACATAAGCCACTTTCGTGTTTGGATGAATTGATTTAATGTAAGCTGCAATTTTACGAAAACCGGTGTTGTCCAGTCCATCCTCAATGCAAGCTAAACGAATGTTCATATTTTTTCTACCATTATCATTTCCATTATTGATTTAGCTCATTTTGAATTTTTGTTATAAATTTTTTTAAGATTTCTCTATCTTCAGGCTTGAGTATCTGATCTTTCTCATTTGCTTTTCTCAATTCATTTCTTATTTTGTTTCTAATTAATTCTCTACCTTGATCGGTTGTTAAATTTTTTAAACTACGCTCATATGAATTAATTTTAATACCAATTGTAAACATATACAATATGTAAATACCAATTAATATAAAAATAGTTTTATAAATAAAGATTTTCATTTTTAGTATTATTATATTATTTAATTCTAATAACTAATATGTTTTAAAGATACTATTAATAGTCATATTATTAACTTTAAATTCTTTTAATAATTTAAATTTCTTTTTTAACTTCTTATTAATGAGTATTGGATCACCTTTTAAATAATAATGATTTGTTACTAAAAAATCTGCATAATTTTCATTATTTACAAATTTTATTCTATCTCGATCTTTACTATCAACTAGCAATAAAGAAAAATAGTAAGGTGAATTGCTTGAAGCATAAACTTTTAACGTGTCTTTTTTATCATTATTAATAATGTATTTTAGAACACTCTTATTGCTCGTTCCCCAATAATCTAATTCAAAATTGCTTGCAACATTTTTACCAGCAAATTTATTAAAATAAACAAATTGGAACGGATGGTTTTTAATCATCCATAAGCACAAATATAATAAAAAAGGTATAATTAATACAAATAAATATTTTGTAGAAAGTTTTCTTGAAATTAATTCAAGACCTCTAATTGATATAAAAATTAAACATGGATAAATAAAATATAAATGTCTCCATCCTCCATATAATGTGGAATTTAATTCAATAACCAAAAAAAGTGCAAAATAAAAAATTAAAAAGATGATAATATCCATTCTTTCTTTATTTCCTCTCCACATATCATTAAATTCTTTTTCAGGTGATAATTTCAAAAATCTAAATGATAGTCTTCTAACTATTAAAACAGAACCCAAAAAAAAAAATAATAAATAGATTATTGGTGTAGATATCAAAATCCACACAATTGGATAATGCCAAGGTAAATTCATAGCGCTTATATATTCTCCAAAATAAAATACGCTTCCTCTCCATGGATGAGAACTAAACGATATTAATGCTTTTAAAAAATTTGATAATGGGTCGCTCCATAAATAAGGCCAAAAAAGTATTGTAAAAAATATGAGTAAGAAAAAAAATATAATTATTTTCAATATATTTTTTTTTAGATAATTTATATTATCTAAAGATTTTAAAACAAAAAAAACAAAAACAATGAAAGGAATAATTATTCCAATTACTTTTACTGCTATTACCAAAGAACAGGTTATTGATGAAAAAAATGCATTTTTATATGAAGAGGTATCTAAAAAATTTATTGCGAAATAAAGTCCTATAATAAAAAAGGATAAAAACACTATATCTTTCATATTATAAAAACTCTCAGCAAAAATTCTTGGGCTTAAGATTAAAAATAATAGACCAATTACACTTAATTCTTTTGAAAATCTTTTTTTTAATAAAAGATAAAAAAATATACTTGAAACAAAAAAAATTAAAAAATTAAAGAAATGACGAAGTAAAAAATAATTTTTTGAATCATTAATTTTTAATTTTTCTTCAATAAATGCCATTGGCAGATCAAAAAGAACACCATACATTTTGGCGCCTTCTACCCAGGCTTTACTGCTATGGACTAGATCTGGATATATAATGTTTAAAGAAAATAATTTACGAATTAAGTTTAATGATACAAAACCATTAATTCTACCAAAATATTCATCCCAAGAGATACCATAATCATCATAAATTAAAGTTCCTGTAATAAAAAAAAAGGAAAAAATAAATATAACAAATAAATTTATATAATTTTGATACTTCATAAACTATGTTTTATCTCAAAATGATCTAGTTTGCGTACTAGTTATTCCACATAATCCTATAACCAAGATCCCTAAAAGTTTTTTCATTTATTTTTATTTCTCGTTTCTTTGTTTATGCTTTCGCCATACTCTTTAGTAAAATCAATACGTTTGGATGTTGATGGCGCGTTACCGGCAGGTAGTACAGAGTAGAAAAATGTTACTCGCTCTTGGGCTATATAAACAATATCTGTATTACGTGGCACCCATAGCACGTCTCCAGGGCCGGCTTTGAATATTTTGTCACCGACTTGTAACGTGAACTGTCCCTCAAGTATGTAGATGACCTCGTCATAAGTTATATGCCAAGGTATAGAGCAATCTTCAAAAACGCCAATCCCGGCTCCCAGTTTATCGGAAAACGATACATTGACCAAACCGATGGTTTTCATGCCGTTCACAGGCTCAAGGTCGAGGTCTTTTTTACGGAATATCTTTGTTTCTGACATAACGTCTCTCCTTATTAAGTATTAAATACTTTGTAATATTACTCCACTATTTGATTTATCCCAAAATGATCTAGTCTGCGGTCTAGTTTAATGGGTGTTTTTAGTGAAACTTTATGCGATTAATTTTTTATAAATTTTAAATTGTCCGCATAACTATTGCAGGATAGTGTCAGATAGTGTCGGATAGGGTGTTCCGCTGATAGAGTAAATAATCACCAGCTTCCTGTATGATTTTCCAGAGTTGGCGCGACTTATCTTCGTTCATGCTAGTACAAATCTTGTATCATCTCTTCTTTTACTAGTTTTTTACTAGTTATCCCACATAATCCTATAACCCAGAACCAAGATCCCTAAAAGCTTTTTCAATTAAGTAGATTTTCTTTAAAAAATTTTAAGAATGGTTTTTTGAATACGCCTCCCTTATTCCCACCAATGGTAGCGCCTCTGCTCATACATGGATCACCCCAATCAGCAACACCTTCGCTTGGGTATCCGTTATCTTCTGTAAAGTAAGGAGGGCATTTTAAAAAGATTTGTGATTCTGATTCATATTCAGGATCATAATTAGCAGTAAATCCATGACCCCATCCTTTTTTAACTGTTACTTCTATATCCCCTCCATTTGCTTTAATTTTTTTGCCCATCTCAACACATGGTTCTGCCCGTGTATAGTCATCCTTACCACCTAGAACCATCCAGATTTTTGTTTCTTTTATCGGCTGAGGATTCCTAAACATTCCTACGCTCCAACAATCTGGGGATCTAGGTTGTGAAGCAGCAAAATATAAATCTTTACTCACAAGTGCATCTCTTAATCTTTTATCAGAGACCATAAGTGAAATCATTCCACCTCTTGACCAACCATTAATACCAATTTTTTTTATGTTAACCTTTGGATCTTTTGATAAATATTCAAGCGCCATAAATGCATCAATATAAGTTGACCAATGCGTTACTGTAGACTGATCTGCGTATGTATTTCTTACTCCTCTTGCAGAAAAATTATCTAAGAACATTACTGCAATTCCCTTTTTCCATAATGACTGTGCCGCTTGTCTGTTAAATTTAAACCATTCGTCAATAAATAGTTCAGGACCGCCGCTTGCATGAGCTATTATTAAAACTGGGAATGGACCTTCACCCTTCTTGGGAAACGCAATAAATGCATCCACCTCGACAGGTAATTTTTTATATGACCCATCTTTTATACTCATATATTGATTTGGCCAAGCTGCAGCAGTATATGATTGAATTTTTATTAACTCTCCATTTTTAAAGGATTTCAATAATTTATCTAATGGTGTTTTTAGTGGTGCAGTAAATGCAGGACTTGCAATTAATAAACAAAACAGAATTATAAATATTTTTTTCATTTAAGAGTTGATATTATTTCTTCTTCTACACCCCATACATAAAAACCACCAGGGCCTCTATCCCAATCTCTATATCTGCAACTTGAACCAAATCTTAAATCCCATTTAATTTGTTCTCCTTTTTTAATTTTCTTTATTTTTTCTATTATTTTTGTAATTTTGGGATGATTGTATTTTCCTATCTTAAATAAACAATTTACTTCATATGGATCATAAGGTTCGCTGGATGTTGGAGTTAAATAAACTGTATCCATTAATTGAGGACAGTTTTCAAATTTATGAGCGTATGTTGCCCCCAGTTTTCTTCCAGCATTTAATTGTACTTTTGGTTCTTGGTTTGCATAATGTCCATTACTAGACATTCCTGGTACACAATTATAACCTCCTCCTTGCGTATGATGCAATTCATGCAAAGTAATTAGTAATTTTCTTTTGTCTGTCGGTACACTTTTGTTTCTCAAATAAAGAGTTCCATAACCAACACCCGCTTCTCCACCATCGACATTATTTATATCAGCGTAATTAAAATAAAGTTTTTTAGGATTATTCATTTTCTTTTTTTTGTTCAAAAAAGGAATAATGTCATTATTTGCCCATTTGTGTAATTCTTTATATTTTTTATCTATTCTTACAAATGTAATATCTAGCTTGCCATCTTTTCTATAATCAAATTTATATTTCTTAGATTTTCCATCGCCTTGCTTATGTGCAGCTGTAGCCCTTGCCATAATCTCATTAAGTTTTAAAAGAATTTTTTCCATTTTACCATTTATATCCCATTCACGATCCTCACTATCAGCGGCTAATAAATAATTAAAATGAATTTGATAATCATCGTTCACATCAGGTTGATCTTCAAAGAATCTGCCTGGCTTTTCATCGGTAAGACTAATATTGCACCACAACAAACCCAGAACCAAGATCCCTAAAAGTTTTTTCATGATTAAATGTTATCAAAAAGCATATAAATTGCCATTTGCTTTATCTCAATTTCGTCTAGTTTTGCTTTTAGTTTTTCTGCCATTTTGCTTTTATTTTAAGAGGTTTATTTTTTATGAATTTTAAATTGTCCGCATGACTACTGTGAACCAAGGTCAGTAAAGGTGAACCGCTAACCCAGTAAATAATCACCAGCTTCCTGAATAATTTTCCATAGTTTACCTGCGTTTTCTTTGTTCATAACCCAACATTTCTTGTTTTATCCCAAATATATCTAGTGCTGTATCTAGTATCCTATAAAATCCTATAACCCAGAATCAAGATCCCTAAAAGTTTTTTCACTTTAAAGCTTCTTTAAGTATCTCGAAGCCCTCATTTTTTAAGAGTGTAGATTTAACACTGTGTTCACCGGTAACAATATGATGCTCAACATTTTTTCCTTGCTTTTTCGCTTCCCTTACATAATGAGTATTTCTATTAATAACATCATCATCTTTTCCTGTAATAAGAATTAATTCGGTTTCAGGAGGTATTGTTTTAATGAATTCTCCTGAAATCCAAAACTGTCTCTTCTGCATGTAACAATCACAACCTCCCATAATACCTTTATCAATCAAACCAGGTACTTTTCCGCTGATTACTGATATGTCAATGGATCCACCAGACATACCAATTACTATTAGTTCATCTGGTTTGTAAAATTCTTTCAATCTATAAAGAGCTTGTGTAATTAATCTCATCGATTCCCAGCCTTTTTTAAATACAACTCTTTCTATTCTTTTATTTAGTACTTCATAATTTTTATATTTTCCAGGTGATCTTGATCTACCTACAAATTTATGACCAGGTCGTGCTAAATAAAAAAAATTAATATTTTCCTTTTCATCTTTTATAGCTTTAGAAAAATTCGAATCTTTTTTTATTGGATAGTCACTTTTTGCTTTTCTATCACCATGTAAAAAAACTACTAATTTCTTCTTTGATTTATCTATTTTTCCAAGCTTTATTAAAGCTATACAGCCTTCAATGGTTGCAATATATTTTATAAAATCTTCTTTTTCACAGGTATAATCCCACTCACCAATTGATTCAGGAGTAATTGGTAGTTTATCTTTTTCTTCATTAAATGTTACAGCAATCCCAACATTGCACCACAACAAACCCAGAACCAAGATCCCTAAAAGCTTTTTCATCATTTTAAATCCAACACCAAAAGTTTTCCATTATTCATAGTTTCGATCTTTTAATATAAGAAAAACTTAATGCAATTATATTTTAGTTTTTTTCTTAAATAATGGAAAAATTAAAGCTATAATAGATAAAACAAAAAAAGTTATTGCTATTGGTCTTGTTAAAAACATTAACCAATTTCCATCAAATATTACCAATGATTGTCTCAATGTACCCTCAACAAGTTCTCCTAATATTAATCCTATAATTACTGGTACTACCGAAAATCCATAACGTCTCATAAAAAAACCTATTACACCAAAAAATAACATTATCCAAACATCTAACATAGACTGACTTAATGAATAAGTGCCACAAACAGATAACGCAAATATCATCGGCCACAAAAGTTTATTAGGAACTAAAGTAATTCTTGCAAATATTTTGGCTCCAAAAAAACCTAAAATAAAAAATAATATATTTGCAATCAGCATTGAACCAAATATTCCATAAAGAAATTCAGGTTGTTCCCTAAATAAATCCGGCCCAGGTCTAACACCATGAATTATTAAACCTGTTAAAATAACAGCGGTAGTTGCGCTACCTGGAATTCCTAATGCTAAAGTTGGAACCATAGCTCCACCTGTAGCTGCATTGTTAGCAGCTTCTGCGCCAGCTATTCCTTCTATAGATCCTTTACCAAATTCCTCGGGTTTTTTTGACCAACGTTTAGCCTCTGAATATCCAATTAATGATGCAACAGTTCCACCTTCTGCAGGTAGGACTCCAATAAAAGAACCTATGCCTGATGATCTTAAAATTGTTTTCCAAGTTAATTTATAATCATTTAAAGAAGGTAGTTTTACTGCTTTTAAAGCAACTCTTTTAAAAACTTGATCTAATAAAGTGGATTGAGTTAACATCTCGCTAATAGCAAATAATCCGACAACTACGGGTATAAAACCAATTCCTTCTGACAATTCATTAATTCCAAAAGTAAATCTATCAATTGAAGTCATAAAATCTTTTCCAATTGTTGAAATTAAAATTCCAAAAGCACCTGCAATTAAATTTTTTATAGGACTTCCATCGCCTATAGATGCAAGCATAGTCAAACCAAATATAGCTAATGCAAAATATTCTGGTTGACCAAATTCATAAGCAAGTTGAGCCAATAATGGAGCAAAAAAAACAAGAACTACTACACTAAAAATTCCTCCAATAGTGCTTGATACTGTTGCCATTCCTAATGCTCTACCTGCTTCACCTCTTTGCGCTAAAGGGTATCCGTCTAAACAGGTTGCTGCTGCTGCTGGCGTTCCAGGTGTATTAATTAGAATAGCTGTAATTGCTCCTCCATAAGTACCTGCACAATAAATTGATGTTAAAAGTACAATTGCGGAAAGTGGATCCAACGTCATTGTAAAAGGTAAAATTAATGCTCCACCAGTAGTAGGCCCTAGTCCTGGTAAAACACCAAGGATTAAACCAAACAAAGTTCCAAAAAATAAAACTATTAATAGTTTCGAGCTAAATAAAGGTGCCATCATTAAATATAAATTTTCCATACTAGTTATAATAAATATTAGTAATTATTCCTGGTGGAAATCTTAAACCCAAAATTGTTTCAAAAAATACAAATACAATGATAGGAAACAATATGCTTACTAATAGTAAGTATATAATTCTTCGCTCACCCCAAAAATATGAAACCAAAAATGATAAAACTGAGATAGCTAGAAGAAAATCTAGAGCCTTTGCAATAATAATAAATAAAATAAAATTATATAAAGTTATAAAAAATTGTTTTGGTAACTTTTTTTCTTTTTTCCATGGAATCTTTAAAGATAAAAAATAAACAATTGAAGTTAGAAATATTATTAAAACTAGTAATGCTTTAGGAAATGTAGCTGGTTGTATTCCTCGGTTTAAAATTGGAGGAACTATGTCAAATGTAAATGCAACAATTAATAAAATAGAAGAAATTATAATTATTATGGATGAAACTATAAAAGAATTAGTAAAAAAAAAGGGCAAACTACTTTTGTTTGCCCTTTTCTTATTTTGTACATTATTCATTTGAAAAAATGTACAACGAATAGTTAATTAGTATAACCCAAAGCTTTAAGTTGAGCAGTCATTTCAGCAAGCATAACTTCCATTTGCTTACCCCATTCTTCAGCACCAACTACACTTGACTCATCAAGACCAATCTCTGTTAAGAAATTTTTATAGTAATTGTGACTCATTGCTTTTAGCATTCCAGCTTCTAACTCTTTTACTCTTTCAGCTGGAGCACCTTTTTTAGTTACAAATCCTCTGACAGTAGATAAAGAAACAGGTATTCCTAGCTCTGTAGCTGTTGGTACGTCTCCTATTTTTGCCATTCTATTGTTTGCAAGAACTATTGAAACACAAAGTGTTCCTTCATTAATTTCAGTTAATGCTTCTCCTAAGTTTAAAACACCTACATCAATATCTCCTTTGACGAGGTTAGTTTTAATTGGAGCAACACCTTTATAGGCAACAATTATAGGATCTTTTAAATTACCTTTTTTTGTAAAAGCGATCGCACTTACATCGTCAATTCCACCTGTATGAGTGGTTCCATATTTAAGTGATTTTGATTTTTGAGTACTAATAAATGTTTTTGCATCCTTAATGTCTGCTTTACAATTAACAACGAATAATTGTGGATCATCGGTTCCTCTTGCTAAAGGTTGCATATCACTTAATTTAACTTTTGTTTTACCTAGAGCCATTGAAACAGCATGTCCAGTAGTCCAAGTTAAAGTATGTTGTCCATCAGCTGGTAATGACATCATGTAGTCCATAGAAACGGCTCCACCACCACCTTTTTTATTTACCAATTGCATATCTTGTTTAAGAACTCTTCTAGCTCTTAAAAGCATCATTCTAGTTGTTACGTCAGTTCCTCCACCGAAACCAGCATGCGTTATTGCCTGGATAGCTCCATCTGCTTTTGCAGATGTAGCCAACAATGGTAATGATACAACAAAAAATTCAGTTACCAAGAATACAGCTGCTAGTAAAACTTTAAATGTTTTTTTCATTATTTCCCTCTCTTATTTGTTGATATATATTTAATTATTTAACCATAATCTGTTAGAAACCGTAAGAAAAAAATGGCTAATAAAAAAAGAAATATTGCTATACTTTTAGGAGATCCTTCCGGAATCGGTCCTGAATTAGTATCAAGATTACTCTCACAAAATGAATTAGACCAAGCAAATATAATTGTAATAGGGGAAAAAAATATTTTAGAAAATGGAAACAAAATTACAGGGAATTCTCATAATCTTAATTTTGTAGAAAAATTTGAAGAAATAAATTTTGAAAAAGGAAATAAATTTTTCCTAGATATTTCTAAAGATAAAAACATAAATTATAAATTATCAGAGTGTTCAGCAGAGTCAGGAGAAACAGTTTTAAATGCTTTGAATTACGCTTTAGATTTAACAAAATCAAATAAAATTCATGCAATAAATTTTGCACCATATAACAAAACAAGTATGAAATTGGCAGGAAGTAAATATGAAGACGAACTACACCTAATGGCGGATAAACTTGAGGTAAAAGATTATTTTTGTGAATTTAATGTTGTTGATAATTTTTGGACTGCAAGAGTAACATCACATATGCCGCTGAAAGATGTTCCAAATCATATTAAAAAAGAAAACATTTTAAAACCAATAAAATTAATTAACAAAACTATGAAATTAAGCGGAATTAAAAATCCAAGAATAGCTGTACAAGCTTTAAATCCACATGCTGAATTTGGTACAGAAGAAAAAGATGAAATTATACCTGCAATTGAAGAGGCAAAAAAAAATGGTATGAATGTCGATGGGCCATTACCCTGTGATACTTCTTTCATTACTGCTTTCAAAAATAAAAATCATGATTGTATAGTTGGAATGTATCATGATGCATTACAATCTGGTCTTAAAGCTTTTGGTTTTGATCGTGGAGTTACTGTTCAAGGAGGTTTGCCAATACCAATAACAACTCCTGCTCATGGTACAGCGTTTGATATTGTCGGTAAAAATATTGCAAATATAAAGCCAACTATTGAATCATTTAAAATAGCACTAAAATTAAGTGAAAATTTATTATCATGACTAAAATAAAAGATATAAAAACTACAATCTATAAATGGACTGGTCCGATTGTTTCGCCAGCTCAAAATTTCTGTACAAATCCTACTGATTTACTTCGTGAAAAAGGAGACAAAATGAAATCCTTTCGTTTCCACGAATGGTTAGTTTGTGAAGTAATAGCGGATGATGGAACAGTAGGTATAGGTAATGCAGCATTAGCGCCACAAGTTACCAAGAAAGCAATAGACTGTTATTTAAAAGATTTAGTAATAGAAGAAGACCCGTTTGATTATGAATATCTTTGGGAAAAAATGTATAGAAATACAATGGCATGGGGAAGGAAAGGAATAGGTATGATTGGAATGTCGGCAATTGATCTTGGGATTTGGGACTTAATGGGTAAGATTAAAAAAAAACCTGTATTTAAGCTTATTGGAAATAGAACAAAAGAAAAAATTCCTGTTTATGCTTCAAAGCTTTATAGCCAACCTATAAACGAACTTCAAAAAGAGGCCGATACATATCTTAAAGAAGGTTTTAAAATGTTTAAAATGCGCTTTGGTTGGGGTCCTAAAGATGGGTTGGAAGGTGTAAAAAAAAATATTAATCTTGTAAATGCTGTAAGAGAAGTGATTGGTTACGATAATGATCTAATGCTTGAAGCTTATATGGGATGGAACTTAGAATATTCTAAAAGCATTATTCCTCAGTTAATTAAATTTAAACCTAAATGGTTAGAAGAACCTGTTATTCCTGACGATATCGCTGGTTATTCTGAACTAAATGCTCTTGGTTCAATTCCAATAGCTGGTGGAGAACATGAATTTAGTTTTTATGGTTTTAAACATCTATTAGAATTAAAAGCAGTAAGTTACATTCAGTATGATGCTAATCGAGTTGGTGGAATAACAGCAGCTCAAAAAATAAATTTACTTGCTGAAAAATATAATATTCCAGTAGTTCCTCATGCTGGTCAAATGCATAATTACCATTTAACAATGGCAAACAATAACTGTCCATTTTCAGAATATTTTCCTATAAATCAAGTCGAAATAGGAAATGAATTATTTTATTATTTATTTAAAGGAGAGCCTAAACCAAAAAATGGATTTATAGATTTAAATGATGATGTTAATGGATTAGGTATTTCTATTAATGACGAATATAAGTCAAATTTTAAAATCATAGAATAATTAACTTTTGATTTATCTCTAAATGTTCTAGTCCTGTATCTAGTTTTAAGAGTGTTTTTAGTGAATCTTTATGCGATTTATTTTTAATGAATTTTAAATTTTCCGCATAACTATTGCAATATAGTGTCAGATAGTGTCGGATAGTGTGTTCCACTGATCCAGTAAATAATCACCAGTTTCCTGTATCATTTTCCAAAGCTTTGATGCATTTTCTTTATTCACTTTTTTTATCAACGTTAGATAAATTAACACCAGTATCTGGATCAAGCTCCATACCTAATGGAGTAATATTTTTTGGTAGCGGTGTAAATGTTGAATCAGGATTATCTTCGGTGCTTCTTCTAGTAATCCTATAAAGAGCAAATATAGCAATAATAACATGAAAAATAAGTAGAAAAACAAAGAAACTATTGGGTCCATATTCGTTCATAAAAACAGAACAAATTATTGGTCCACCCATTGCTCCCATTCCAAAAACAAAGTTTAAACCACCTCCAGCGGCTACGAATTTTTCTTTTGGAACAAAATCGTTTGTGTGTGCAATATTAAGTGGGAACAAAGAAAGTGATGCGCCAGCGTAGACTGTTACAAAAATAAAAAACATTAATTTGTCAGCACGAGGATCTACAACAACATTTATATATTGCATTGTTGGAAATGAAGTAAATGTATGTCCTGATGCAAAAATTGATAAAACACAAAAAACGGCACCAACTGTAGTACATAAAACTATGATGACTCTTCGATCAAATTGATCAGAAAGATAACCTATGGGCCATTGGAATAAAGCTCCCGCAATTGTAATCAAAAATAATAATAATGAAATTTCAAAAATACTAAAGTTCACTGTGGCAGCGTAAACAGCAGCTAATGTAAACAATGCCGAATGAATTATACCTGTGCAAAAAGAACTAACAAAGCCCAGAGGTGAAATTTTATAAAGTTCTTTCAATTTCAAGGTTCCTATCTTTTTGAATTTAGGAGCCTTACGTTTTGTAAGCAGGATTGGCACCAACGCAATTGATAATAAGATCGACACTAAAATAAAAGGTTTATAGTTTTCTGGACTATCAAAATTTAATAAAAGCATTCCCAATGCCAAACCTGTGTAAGTTATGATCATGTAGACAGATAATAGTTTGCCTCGTGTTCTGTTGTTTGCTCGATCATTAAGCCAACTTTCAGCAACAACTAAACAACTTACTATAGACATTCCTGTTACAAATCTTGCGAAAGTCCATACAACAGGATTTACGTAAGCAGAGATAATTAAAATACTTAGAGATCCCAAGGATGCAAAAGCTGCAAAAACCCTAATATGACCAACTCTTGAAACCAGTTTTGGAGCCATAGTAGAACCAAAAAAAAACCCCACATAGTATCCTGACATCATCGTACCCGTAGCTATAAAGTTAAAATTTTCGATTACTGATCTAATTCC
The DNA here is from genome assembly GCA_000504625.1 of alpha proteobacterium SCGC AAA240-E13. Taxonomy (GTDB): domain Bacteria; phylum Pseudomonadota; class Alphaproteobacteria; order Pelagibacterales; family Pelagibacteraceae; genus AAA240-E13. The sequence goes on along the minus strand of AZHR01000001.1, from coordinate 56,451 downwards.
CATTAAGTTTCCTTGTAGGCCATGGGCAATCATCATGATTCCGATTCCGATAAATAGTGCCCAGGAATTTTTCATCATTTTGATCATAGTCAGAAGTAAATATTCTTTTTTAGGATAATTGCAATGAGATATCGAAAAATATTATGTTTTTTTTAAGGCTAAAAAAGAGTGAACTGTAATTGTAGAAATGATTACCACACCCCCAACAATCGTTTCTATGCTAGGCTGTTCATGAATCACTAGCCAAACCCATAGAGGTCCTAAAATAGTTTCAAGCAAAAAGAAAAGATTAACTTCAGGTGCAGTAATATATCTTGGGGCCAAGGTTATAAGAACAAAAGGTATTGCTACACAAAAAATGCCCATAGTTGGAATAATAATTAGATCTTTTCCTGTTAGGTTAAACTTATCCGCAAAAAATAAGGCTATTAATGCAACAAGTAATTTACCCATCATGGCAGAGGGAACTAAGTTTATTTGTTTTACAGATCTTATTATTACAGTTCCGGCAGCCAAACCCATTGCACAAATAAATCCAAAAAAATTTCCTTTAAAATCACCCTTTTCCAAAGAATCAAAAAAAATATAGATAACCGCCAGTGTTGTGATCGTAATAGCTATCCATGTTTTTTTATCAGGATTTTCTTTTAGAAAAATAAAACTTATTATTGCGGAAAGCATAGGAGCCAGACTGATCATGATTAAAGTGTTTGCAACGTTTGTATTTTCAATTGAAATAACAAAAAGAATGTTAGTTACGGTGAAAGTCAAAACATAAGCAACACCATGCCATCCATTATTTATAAGAGAGGAAACAATTTGACCTTTTTGAACTATTAATAGTCCAATAAAAACAGCAAAAAATGGAATAATTCCCCTGTAAAAGATAAGACCCCAAGACTCAATATTTGATAAACGAATGAGTAAACTATCGGGTGTAATAAACATTATTGCAACAAAAGCTAACAATGTTCCCTTTTGTTGGTTCGATAAATTCATTTAATTAATGGAATTTTTTTTTAAAAATTCTTCTAAATCCTTAAGATTTCCAATAGGTAATGAGCAAGTTTTGTTTTTACAGACCAAAAGGTAGTCTTTTTCACTTTTCTTATAAATAATAGTAGCAGTATTTAAATAATTCTTTTTTACATACTTGTGTAACTCAACAAGATTTTTAATATTACCAAAAAAGGTAAATGTAATTTTTTCCCCTGCTATATCTAAATATTTTAAGTAACTAAGCATTTGAATTGAACGAAGATTAATATAAGAATGAAAACATTGCATAAGAGATTGAGTTTTTGTTTTCCAATCATCCTTTTCTAAAATTAATTCAAGTTTTTGTGAAACATAAAGATAAATACTATTTCCATTTGGAATATTACCATCATTAATATCTATAGGATTTACAAATAAATCATTTTTATTAATTGGACTTTTCTGCAATAAACTGTTTTTTTTATCAAAAAACAATTCCCAGGTTTCTAGCATAACTTTTTCACATGCTAATAAATATTTTTCCTCTCCAGTTACTTCATAAAAAGTTATTAACATTAAAGAATAGTAAACATAATCATCAAGGAAGACGTTGACCTTACTGTCATTTTCATAGCAATGAAAAATTTTTTTCTCCAATTTTTTATTTATAATTTCATAAAATTTTAGACTTTTTTGAAATAATTTTTGATCTTCCAATACTTCAGAAGCATGAATTAATGCTTTGATCCAAAAAACATTTAAATCAGTTTGTGATTTATCATCGAAAAAAGGTCTATTTCTTTTTTCTCTTTCTTTAAGTAATTTTTCTTTTAGGGAATTAATTTTCTTTCTATCTTCTTTATTGGAAAATAAATTTTTTTTTTCAATTAAAATATTATTACTTTCAAAATTTCCTCCTTTTAAAATTTCAAAATTTTTTTCAAAAAAAATAAAATCTTCTCCTAGAATTTTTTTTAAATCTTCATAACTCCAAATATAATATTTTCCCTCTACACCGTCACTATCAGCATCATAGGCAGATCCTAATAAATTTTCACTATTAGTGAATTTTGAATGGATAAAATTTATTGTTTGGATTAGTTTCTCCTTGAAATAATTTTCTTTATTATTTTGATAAAATTTTGTGAGTAAATCTATAAAAAGAACATTGTCATATAGCATTTTTTCAAAGTGAGGAACTATCCATTGATCGTCTACCGAATATCTTGCTATACCTCCTTCTAAATGATCATAAAGCCCTCTCGAACATATATTCATTAATAATTTTTCTACTGCTTGATGAAATTCTTTTTTTTGAGTTTTGCTGTAGTAGTAAAACAAACAATCAAAGATATAAAATTGTGGAAATTTAGGATTTCCTTTAAAACCACCAAAATCAGAATCTAGGTAAGTTAAAACTTTTTCTACATAAGGTAATAAGTTTTGATTTATAACGGACGATTTTTTATTTAATTCATCAAAAACTTTTCTAATTTGTGGTGCTTGATTAATTATTTTTTCTCGATTTTTTTTATAAACTACAGAAACATTGTTAAGCACGCTTACAAAGTTTGGACGTCCATGCATTTCTTGAGGAGGGAAATAGGTGCCACCAGAAAAAGGAACACCATTTTCATCAAGAAACATTGATAAGGGCCACCCACCAGGAGTGCCAGTTAAAAGTGCCAAACTTTTTTGAAACACAAAATCAAGATCTGGTCTTTCTTCTCGATCAACTTTTATATTAATGAATTTTTCATTCATAACTTTTGCGGTTTCAGCATTTTCAAAACTTTCGTGAGCCATTACATGGCACCAATGGCAACTGGCATAACCAACGCTGAGAAAAATAGGTTTTTTTAACTCCTTAGCTTTTTTTAATGAAGCGTCTCTCCAGGGATACCAATGAACAGGGTTATTTTCATGCTGTTTAAGATAAGGACTTTTTTCGTATTTTAGTAAGTTTTCCAAATAATACTCCTTAAATAAATCAAGATTGTATTTGACAATATATATAGCATTAGTTAGAATTTTACATAGCGCCGAGTTGAATCAGATTGCGGGCGCTTTAAAAATTCCTGCTAAAGCGATTTATGACCACCGCTTCAGCAGGTGGTTTTTTTTTGGAAGTCATTATTTTTCATCAAAAGACTGGGTAATTTAACCAAATTGTGCACCTGACATATGTCGAAGCACTAAAAAGGAGAAAATGAGCAATATGAAAATTCAAGTAAATAATTGCTCTTATAGTATTAAGCTTATACTCCCTCTCAGTGTGAGAGCTGTTTACAGGTTTTTTAATTGTTCATTACTCTCCTTGGAGATAAAGGGAAGATTAAAAGATGGAGAACTATAAAGGAAAAAAAAGAAGCTTAATTGAACGACTAAATTCTGGCCCTGTGATTTGCGCAGAGGGATTTCTTTTTGAAATTGAAAAAAGAGGATATATGGCATCCGGAGAGTTTGTTCCGATGGTTTCACTAGATCATCCAGAAGCTCTAGAAAATTTGCACAGAGATTTTCAACATGCTGGCTCTGATATAGTTCAAGCTTTTACTTATAATGGGCACAGAGAAAAGATGCGTGTTATTGGTAAAGAAGAACTATTAGAACCATTAAATAGATCAGCTTTAAAAATTGCGAAAAAAGTTGCTCTCGATACACCAAAAGGAATTGAGCCTAACTTGATGGCTGGTAACATTTCTAATTCAAATATTTGGAATGATAAAGACACTAGTCAAAACAAAGAAGTTGAAAAAATGTTTTCAGAAATGGTTGGATGGGCTGTTGATGAGGGTGCAGATATATTAATTGGTGAAACTTTTTATTATGCAGAGGAAGCCTACGCAGCTTTGAAAGCAATGAAACAATCAGGACTTCCCAGTGTTATTACAATTGCTCCTATGGGTGAAAACATTATGAGAGATGGTATCTCCATTTTAGACACTTGCAAAGAATTAGAACAAAGAGGAGGAGATGTGGTGGGAATGAATTGTTTTAGAGGCCCCGCTACTATGATGCCTTACCTTAAAGAAATTAGAAAAGCATTAAAATGTCATGTAGCTGCTTTGCCTATTAATTATCGTACAACAAAAGAACATCCTACTTTTTTTAATCTACCAGATAATAATGGATGTACCTGTCACACACCTCATAAAACACCATTTCCTACAGCCCTGGATCCTATGCAATGCAATAGATATGAAATTGGTAAATTTGCAAAGGAAGCATTTGGTCTTGGTATAAATTATTTGGGTGTTTGCTGTGGAGCAAATCCAATGTTAATTAGAGAGGTTGCAGAAGCGGTTGGATTAAAAATTCCAGCTAGTAAATATAAAGAAAAAATGTCTAGTCATTTTTTGTTTGGAACTCATGAAAGAATTCCTAAACATCAAAAAGATTACACAGATAAAGCTTAATTCTATTTAATTTATTTAAGGATACAAAAAAAGTTATGATTAAACAAATACCCAGTAAAGAAATAACGGATTATCTAAAAAAGAATCCTAAGTGTGTATTACTAGATGTAAGGACAAAGGAAGAATGGAACACAATTGGTAAACCCGACGGGGAAAAAATAGGGCTAAAAACCCATTTTTTATCAATACAATTTGGCGAAGAAAGAATTTTCAATGAAAATTTCGTACAGGAATTTAAAAATTTAAACATTAGCCAAGATCATGAAATCTTGACTATTTGTAGATCAGGCGGCAGATCTCAAGTGGCGGCCGAACTACTAACCAGAGAAAATTATACCTGTTCAAATATTTCAGATGGTTTTGAAGGTAATCAAGAAAATATTGGTTGGAATAACTGTGATTTACCATGTCAAAAATAGATCTAAAAGGTCAAAATTCTAAATTAATTCGTGGGGCTTTAAACAGAACCCACTTTAGAGAGCAATCAGAAAGCCTCTTTTTAACTTCTGGCTTTGTATATCAGAGCGCTGAACAGGCAGAAGCAATTTTTAAAGGAGATGAAATAGGCTTTCAATATACAAGATATGCCAATCCAACAATCGATACATTTGAAAAAAGGATGGCAATCATAGATGGTTCAGAAAGTTGTTTTGCTACAGCAAGCGGAATGGCTGCTGTTTTTGCTTCTTTAATGTGTCAGTTACAAGCGGGAGACCATGTTATATCAGCAACCGCTTTGTTTGGTTCCTGTAGAGAAGTTATAAAAAATATAATTACAAAATATGGAATAGAAATATCATTTATTGATGGAAAAAATATAGAAAGTTGGAAAAAAGAGATAAAATCAAATACAAAAATTTTCTTTTTTGAAACACCATCCAACCCTTGTTTTGAGTTGGTGGATATAGAGTCAGTTTGTAAGTTAGCTAAGGCAAGTAATATTAAAGTTATCGTCGATAATATTTTGGTGTCGCCTGTTTTACAAAGCCCATCAAAATTTGGAGCAGATATTATAGTTTATTCTGGTACCAAACATATAGATGGTCAAGGAAGAACTATGGGTGGTGCAATTTTGTGTTCAGCAAAATTTAGAGAAGAAGTTTTAAAACCTTTTTTAAGGCATACAGGGCCTTGCATAAGTCCCTTTAATGCTTGGACTTTATCAAAAGGATTAGAAACTATTCATTTAAGAGTAGTGGAGCAATCAAGAAATGCTGAAAAAATAGTGAAATTTTTATCTGAACATAACAAGGTAAAATCAGTTAATTATCCATTTCAAAAAAGTCATCCACAATATGAACTCGCAAAAAAACAACAGAAGATGGGAGGTAATGTTTTAAGCTTTTACATCAAAGGAAATAAAAAAACAGCGTTTAATTTTATCAATAACCTGAAGATGATTGACATATGTAATAATTTAGGTGATACAAAATCTTTAGTCGTGCATCCTGCTACAACAACACACAGAATTTTAACTGATGAGGAAAGAAACGATCAAAATATTTTTGATAATTTAGTTAGGCTTTCCGTCGGTTTAGAGGATTTTGAAGATATCAAAAATGATTTAAATCAAGCGCTAATCGCGATATAAAAAAAACAATTTAAAATGAATGGCTAATTATCGATGTTTTGCCTCTGGTTTCGGGATAGTTTGTTAATTGCACTGTTATGAAAAGAGTAACTGCAACTCACGCAGAGATCATCTTTTTTTGTTATATTAATTTTTCAGATAATTGAGTAATACTAATGAAATGATAGAAAATTTTACAAGGAGAAAAAAATGAATTCTCAATATGTAAACAGAATTATAAGAGCTTGTAAGTTAGATGTCAGCCTTTACGAAGAAGTGGAGGCTGATAAGTCAGCAACATTTCAAGCAGCGGGGGTTGTAGTACTTTCAAGTTTGGCAGCAGGAGTAGGAGCTTTATCACTCGGAACATTTAATTTTTTGATGGCTCCTTTATTATCATTGGTCAGTTGGTATGTTTGGGCTTACTTAATTTATTTTATTGGCGCTAAATTTTTTCCAGAATCTACAACACAAGCTGATCACGGTCAGTTATTAAGAACGATTGGTTTTTCTAGCGCTCCAGGGCTAATTCGAGTTTTTGGTTTTATTCCTGATTTGATGAGCATAGCTTTTACTGCTGCAGCGATATGGATGCTAGTTGCGATGGTTATTGCTGTGAGACAAGCCCTAGATTACCAAAGTACCTGGAGAGCAGTTGGAGTTGTTGTGACTGCCTTTTTAATTCAATCTATTATTTTGTTTATGATACTGAAGCTATTTCATATAACTCCATGAAAATAATATGTTATAGAAGTCTATTTCTGATGGGTTACTTAAAATTATCTTTAGATCGATAAAACCAGAAACACGTATAGAGATAGTTTTTTCATAATTTCAATATTGCTTTTCTAACTTTTAAAAAACCCTCATAAGAAATTTCACTGTGTAAACGAATGCAACTAATAGAAAAACTGCAAGTATTATCCTATCAAAAATTCTATGTTCTTTTCTTTTTTTGTGCCACATTCAATTAATTTATCTTCTCCATGTTTTAGTAAATTTTTTCTTATTTTTTTTGTATTCTTGAATAATATTGTCTATCTCTTTTTCAGGTACGTCTTGAGGTTTCAACATATCTTTTGCATCAGCTATTTTACCGTCCAATATAAGATATAGAATTGTAAGTTTATCAGTATCAGTAAAATATTTGGTGTGTAGTTTTAAAAGATCTTTTTCTAACTTTCTTGTTGCTTGATTTTTCATAATATTTTTTCTTCTTCAAGGTACCATTTTCTATAATTTTTTTTTCAATTTATTCCGCTTATGGTTTCAGGGTGCTTGTTAATTGCAGAAGGTATAGAGATAGTTTTTTCATTAATTAATTGTTTTCCCCAATGTTTCGATTTTATCTTCTAGTTCTTTTAAATCCCATACCCATCGCTCTACTGAACTCTGATCAGGATTTTCTTCAAATATTGCAACCATATGTTTTGAATTCATTCTGCATTTAATAAGAATGCTCATATGCTCTGGAAAATTCTACCACACCAAAAGTAATCACACTAGAAGACTCAATCCGATCCCACTGACCACGGATATTTGGGCTTCAGGTTGTATATTTATTATTGCAGAATCTCGTTTCTAGAAGCCAGTTCCAGGGTACCCGGCAACAGAATGCCCCTTCCATAATTTATTTTAACTTGACATATCTTGTGAAATCAATTTAAAGGTTTTTGTTGTTAGTTTTTTCTAACAATTAGAGTTAAACAATAAAGAAAGAAAATAAAATGAGTATAAAAGGAAAAGTTAAGTGGTTTAATGGAACAAAAGGTTATGGTTTCATTGAACGAGAAGATAAGGAAAAAGATGTGTTCGTTCATTCTTCTGCAGCCCAAGCAGCAAGCTTGGAGTTAAATGAAGGTGATGCGTTAACATTTGATGTTGAGAACGGCGAAAAAGGTCCTTCCGCAGTTAATCTGCAAAAAGCTTAATCGTATTTCAATAAATTTCAAAGCATTTGGGGTAGAACTTAAAAAAAGTTTATAATATTTAATTTCTGCCCCAAAAGTCAATTTTCGTCCACTAAACAGCTTAAAGGGCACCCGGCAACAGAACGCCCCTTCCGAATTTCCTGAAGGGTTGACATTGCTTGCTGAATTGCTTGTTGGTCGATTTAGATTACACATAGATCACACTGACGAAAGACAAACTACCTGCGCGGTGGAACTTTCAATTTTACTTATCTTTTTTACTTAAACAAACCCCATAAGAAATTTCACTATGTAAATCAATGCAACTAATAACAAAATTATTTTAAATATTTTTTTTAAATCTTTAGCTTCTTTTTTTTGGTGCCTTTTCCAAATCTCCGAGTTGAGCTCGGCCTTTTTATCTTCTTCTTCCATTTTTTATAATTTTCCCATGTACGATATCCATCATTTAGAAGACCTTCTAAAGTTTCTTTTTTGTTTAAATATGGAATTATAGTTCTCTCTGTATCCTGGGGTAGATGGACGAGAACGACCATCCCAAAATGGCCTTTTTGTTCCTACTGTTGGTTTCTTTGTTTCAGTTTTCTTAGTTTCAGTTTTCTTAGTTTCAGTTTTCTTTGATTCAGTTTTTTTCATTTAACTATTCCAAACTATGGGGAACCAATCTTTCCGCATAGTTGCTCCAGTTTTCAAATTAATGCCGGTAAATGGAGGCGATGTTTCACTACCACGATCCACGTAGCGTACGTCGTCTCCCATAAAACGCATTGAAAAAGCACGGCGACGATTCATACCAGTATTACCAGGTGCTCCATGTACAGTTTTAAAATTAAATAAGATTGCGTCACCCATTTTTAAATCAGGAATCATTTTATTATGATCAATGGATTCAATATCTGGCATATCCATAAATTCAGTATCATTGTCATACCACGGCTGGTCATTTGACCACCTTGTCGGGCGAACCAACTTAGGCCATTTGTGCGATCCCAAAACTATTTGTAAAGTATTTTCTTTGGTAATAGGATCAAGAGGAATCCAGTAGCTACCTGTATCTTCACCATCTACACAGTAATAAGGCATGTCTTGATGCCATGGTGTTGGCTTAGTAGTACCAGGTTCCTTTACAAAAATATGCTCGTGAAACACTTGAATGGATTTTGATCTGGTTGCTTCAGCAACAATTTTAGCACCTGGAGATTGTTCAATACAATTTACAAATTCGGGGATACGCTGCCAGTTACAGTAATCTTCAAAAAAGCGACCTGCACCATCCACGGCAACATTATCACGTGCATGGGGTCCAGGATTCTCCAGCACTTTCTCAAAGCCTAGTCGTAAAGAATTAATCCATGGCTTGAATATATCTCGTACTATGATCGCGCCGTCACGCTTATAACTATCGATTTGTTTCTTTGTCAGGTAATTATTGACCATCAGCTAACATGAAACTTAAAATTAATATTCCAAAAATTTTTTTCATGGACTAACGTTACACCAAATTCCTTGTCGCTGATATGTCGCAATGCGATCAAAATTTTTAGCATTAGCACACATCTAAGGCTTAAGTTGTGATATTTTATTAATTATAGATAGTAAATTTTTAGACGAAAAGTTAAGATCATAACATACTTTTAAATCAAAATTATGCGCTAACAAACATACTCCAAATGTAAAAAGTTTATACAATAAAAAACCTCCGACCAATATAATTGTTGCTAGCACTATCGGAGGCAATTTGTTAACAATTATTTTTTTTGATGAAGATAACCAAGTAATTCCAAAAACTAATGCAGCTCCAGTAATACTTATTAAAATCCAATGTGTTATAAACTTTTCTTGTTCTCCAGGGTACTTATCAATAACAAAGGTTAGAAGAGTAGTTAATATTAAGAATAATAAGATTTTAGTTAGTGTCATTTTTTAAATAAAGTGTTTATTAATTCCACTTAATAGCAAAACCCAGAACCAAGATCCCTAAAAGCTTTTTCATGGACTCAGTATATGTGGACTCACTGGTGGACTCAATCAGGACTCACTGACCAAGCGTTTTTGGTGCCTAGGTTGTATATTTATTATTGCAGAATCTAGATTCTAGAAGTAAGGTCCAAGGCACCGAGGCAACAGAACGCCCCTTCCAAACCTTTATTTAGCTGAATTATCCTACGTTAAATTGAAAACGGACGCAACATAGGACGCACTGAAGAAAGAAATTACACCTGCGTTGAGGAATTATTCCAATTTATTCTTTCAGCTCTAAAGGTTGAAATTAAAATCAAAATTAAAAAAGGAATACAAATTAAATTCATTATTTTCCAACTTGTAAAGCTTAACAAAAAACCAGCAGATAAACTTGCTAATGCCATTGTAGAAAATACAATCAAATCATTAATTCCTTGTGCTCTAAATTTCTCTTCTTCTTTATAAGTTAAAACAACTAAACTAGTTCCAGAAATGAATAAAAAATTCCACCCTAATCCTAAAAATATTAGGGCTACCATATAATTTGCAAATGTTTGTTCAAATAAACTTAAGATTATTGTTACGACAAAAAACAAAACTCCTATATACATTATATTACTATGCCCAAACTTTTTAATTAAATGTCCTGTAATTAATGATGGAAGAAACATAGCTACTAGATGAAATTGAAGAACTAAGCCTGTATTTTCTAAACTCATCTTTTCCATCACATGCATACTTAAGGGTGTAGCAGTCATTAAAAACGACATTACAGTATAAGCAAATGCAGCAGCAATTATTGCTTGCAAAAATTTTGGTTGAAAAATTATTTCAAATAATCTACGTCCATTGTACTTATTATTAAAATCTATTTTTGTTTTTTCATTATTTTTATAAAAAATTAAAAATATTGCTGGCATAAAAGTAAATACAGCGAGCAAAAGATAAGAGCCAACATATAAATAATCACTAAAAAGATTTTTTGTATAATTTGCTAAAGTTATACCTAAAAAGGCCGAAACGATTCCTGCTAACATTAAAATAGAGATAGCTTTTGGTACTTTTTCTTTCTCTACACTTTCTGCTGCTGCAAAACGATATTGATGAGCAAAAGCTATCCCCATACCAAGAATTAAATGTGAGATACAAAATAAAATAAAGTTTTGTTGACTGATAGCGAAAGCAGCTAGCAAACAAGTCGCTGAACTTACTAAAGCTGCAAAAACAAAACCTAACCTTCGGCCTATTTTGCCCATAATTTTTGCTGCTAAAATAGTAAAAATTGCAGTACCAACAACTGATAAAGCTGTAGGCAATGTTGATAAAAACTTTATAGAAGTAATTTGTGACCCGACAATTCCACTTAAAAAAACTGTAATAATATTAGCTGTGAATCCAAACATTTGGCTTAAAGTTAATAAAAGTAAATTTTTATTCATTAAATTCTGTAATAGCAATATTGCACCACAACAAACCCAGAACCAAGATCCCTAAAAGCTTTTTCATACCTAAAGTTTACTACAATTAGTGAACAAATTAATTAAAGAAATTACGAAAGAAAAAATGTAGAATAACAGAATGTATACTATATCAGTAATTGGTCTTCTTATATTTCCTGTGGGATTTTTATTTATCCTACAGTTTGGACTTAATTTAAGCGCAACTCAAACCGTGCTAGTATTATGTGGCTTTGGTTCTGTTCTTTCATTGGTTGGACTTGTTCACTCTATTAGATGTGGAAAGCGTAAAAAGTAGTCGTTCATTTCTTCAAACCCAGAGCCAAGATCCCTAAAAGCTCTTTCATGTTACTTTAAAAAAGATTTAGAAGATTTTATAAAATAATGCTGATTATAACCACTTTGGGTAAGGAAGTCCTTTTTCAGTTAAAAATTTCTTATTAAACATCTTGCTACGATATATGTCAGATTTATCACACAGAATTGTTACAATGGTATTATTGGGACCTAAATCTTTGGCTAATTTTATAGCACCAGCAACATTGATACCTGTGCTTGTTCCTAAACTTAAACCTTCCTTTTCCAACAATTCAAATAGAATTGTCAAGGCATCATGATCGTTAATGGAATACGCATCATCAATTTGAGCTTGTTCGAAATTTTTAGTTACACGACTAGAGCCTATACCTTCAGTAATTGATTTTCCTTCCGATTTTAATTCACCGTGTTTGATGTGATTAAAAAGAGCAGATCCTTTTGGATCCGATAAGACAATTTTAATATTCTTATTTTTTTCTTTAAGAGCTTTACCCACGCCAGCGATAGTCCCTCCTGTTCCCGAGGCACAAATAAAGGCGTCAACTTTACCTTCTGTTTGATCCCAAATCTCTGGGCCTGTAGTTTCGTAATGACCTTTATAATTAGCAATATTATCGAATTGATTTGCCCAAAATACACCTTGTGAATGTTTCTTTTTTAAATCTTCTGCAAGTTTACCTGAATACTTTACATAATTGTTTGGATCCTTATAAGGTTTTGCTGGTACTAAACGTAAGTCGGCACCAATAGACTTAAGAATATCTTTTTTTTCTTGAGTTTGAGTTTCAGGCATTACAATAATTGTTTTGTAACCTCTGGAATTTCCAATTAAACATAACCCAATTCCAGTATTTCCCGCAGTTCCTTCAACAATAGTTCCTCCTTTAGAGATTAATTTTTTTTCCTCTGCATCTTTGATTAAGGCCCAGGCTGCTCTATCTTTAATTGAACCGCCGGGGTTTAAAAATTCAGCTTTTCCATAAATATTACAACCGGTTAATTCAGAAGGGCCATTTAATTTAATAAGAGGCGTATTTCCTATGCCATTAACGAAATTATTAAATGTATTTTTCATTTAGCCATTATCCATAAATTTTTTTTCTCAACAAGCAGGAATATCATCTTCATCAATAATCCCATAGGGTTTGAATGAAGTATCTTTAATCTCAGGTTTGGTCCTAATATTTTTTGCAGGAACTCCAACCATGATAGCATGCTCTGGTACATCACGTGTGACCACAGCATTTGCACCAATTTTAGCAAATTCTCCAATTATGATTGGTCCTAAAACTTGTGCTCCAGATCCCACCACAACATTATTTTTTAAGGTTGGATGACGTTTAATTCCTCTTTGTCCGTCTGAATTAATACTGGGCGATATCCCTCCAAGAGTAACAGAGTGGTAAAGTGTTACATTATCTTCAATTTCAGAAGTTTCTCCAATTACTACACCCATTCCATGATCAATAAAAAAGTTTTTTCCAATCTTTGCTGCCGGATGTATTTCTATTCCAGTTAAAAACCTCGAAGATTGGGAAACAATTCTTGCAATTAAAGTAAGTCCGGCTTTGGAAAAAAAATTTGCTATTCGATGAAAAAAAATTGCTTTGACTCCAGGGTAAGTTAGAATAATACCTAACTTAGATTTAGCCGCAGGATCTCGATCCATAATAGATTTTATATACTCGTTCATCATATGTAATGTAGCGGAAGATTGCTGGTTTGTTTAAGTTCTTCCATGGAAAAACTTGTTGTAACATCCGATAGATCTATTTTATCGGTCAGTTTTTTATAAAACTCATCAAATTTATCTATACTTGGAACCAATACTTTTAAGAGATAATCAGTTGTTCCACTTAATCGATAAAATTCTACGACCTCATCCATTTCTTTAACGCCTTCTATAAATTTTTTTGACCAAGTCATATTATGTTGACTTGTTCTGATTTGAACAAAAGCCACAGTGGAAAGATTTATTTTCGCTCGGTCAATAACAGCTACTTTTTTTTTAATATATCCTTGCTTGTAAAGTTTATTTATTCTTAGCCAACAGGGTGTTGATGATAAATTTACTTTTTTTGACAATTCAGCAACGGGTATGTCGGCATTGATTTGTAATAAGGATAAAATTTTCTTATCTATATGATCCATAATGATTTATTCTATAATTATAGAATAATATAGATTTTTTATCTATAAAATTCAAATATTTTGATAATTTTTAACTTATTTTCCTATAAAACTTTACTTTATTAGAATTATATCCTAAAAATAACATCAAATAGCGCCGAGTTGAGTCAGATTGCGGGCGCATTAAAAATTCCTGCTAAAGCGATTTATGACCACCGCTTCAGCAGGTGGTTTTTTTTTGGAAGTCATTATTTTTCATCAAAAGACTGGGTAATTTAACCAAATTGTGCACCTGACATATGTCGAAGCACTAAACATTAAAGGAGAAAAAAATGACACTAAGATTGACTGATTTGGCACCAAATTTTGATGCTGAAACAACTCAAGGAAAAATTAACTTCCATAAATGGGCTGGAGACAGTTGGGTAGTTTTATTTTCACATCCCAAAGATTTTACACCCGTTTGTACAACTGAACTTGGTTCACTTCAAAGTATTAAACCTGAGTTTGATAAACGAAATGTCAAAATAATAGGTCTGAGCGTTGACCCTATTTCTGATCACAAAAAATGGAGTGAAGATATTAAAGAAGTAACTGGTTATAAACCTAGTTACCCAATTATTGGAGATGAAAATCTTCACGTCGCTAAATTATATGGATTGTTGCCAGGCTCAACATCGGGAAGTTCAGAAGGTCGAACTGCAGCAGATAACCAAACGGTCAGAACCGTTTTTGTAATAGGTCCAGATAAAAGAGTTAAACTATTTCTTACCTATCCTATGGCAACCGGAAGAAATTTTTTAGAAATATTAAGAGTTGTAGATTCTATACAATTGACTGCCAAGTATAAGGTAGCCACACCAGCAGGATGGAAGCAAGGAGAAGACGTAATTATTGTGCCTGCAGTTAAGGATGATGAAGCAAAGAAATTATTTCCTAACGGATGGAAAACTGTAAAACCATATTTGCGAGTTATTAAGCAGCCTGGACTATAAAGATATTTCCTCAGAATGGTGGGCTTTTGCAAGGGGCCCACCGCCAGGCATTAGTTCATGAACATCATAAACTTTACACCTCTATCTGCTTTTACAGGAGGCATAATAATTGGTTTGGCGGTTATATTATTTTTTGTTGGTAATGGCCGATTAGCGGGCGTTAGCGGCATTGTAAATAATGCTCTTGTTTCAAAACAAAACAGAACTGATAACTGTTTATTTATTGTTGGGTTAGTTTTGGGGCCCATTTTTTATGCATTTTTTACAAAAAATAACATTCCTTTTTTAATAACGTCGTCACTACCAATAATTGTTATTGCTGGCTTTTTAGTTGGCGTAGGAACAAAAATTGGAAAAGGTTGTACAAGTGGCCACGGCATTTGTGGTATTAGTCTTTTATCGATAAGATCTATTACGGCAACAATCATTTTTATGATTACAGCAATTATAACAGTTAAGTTGATTGGATAAAAAACAATAATGTCTAAAATTATCTCTTTAGTGAGTGGAATAATTTTTGGTGTTGGTTTGTCAGTTTCTAATATGATCAATCCAGCAAAGGTTCTTGGATTTCTAGATTTATTTGGTCAATGGGATCCTTCATTAATTCTTGTGATGATGGGCGCAATCATTGTAAGTGCTCCAGTATTTTTTATATTTAGAAATAAAAACAAACCTTTATTTGCTGACAATTTCACTATTCCGCCTTTAAAGCCTATTGATAAAAATTTAATTATAGGTTCTTGTACGTTTGGAATTGGATGGGGGATGGTCGGATTTTGTCCCGGTCCAGCAATATCATCTCTTGGATTGTTAAATATTTATTCAGTGTTTTTTGTATTATCCATGCTAGGAGGGTTTTTATTAACTAAATTGTTAGATAAAATAATTATTCCAACTCAATAAGAGTCTAATAAAAAGTTTTACTGCTCATATGGTATTCTGCCAAATATTTTTCTAACGTAAGGTTCGAAATCTTTTAAAGATAGGGATTTATAATTATGATCAAATGATGCTTGATCCCATTTTTCACAGAATTCTGCGGTATCAGGGTAATATTTATGACCTTTGTATTTATCTCTTTCATTTTTATTAAAACCTAAATGATGGGCATAGTAGTACATTTGAAATATTCCATGCTTTTCAACAATCCAAGCAGTTTTCTCACTTACATAGGGTTTTAAGATTGCAGACGCAAACTCTGCATGATTATTTGGTGCAAGTTCATCTCCTATGTCATGTAATAAAGCAGCCACGATCATTTCATCGGAAGCTTTTTCTTTCAAAGCTCTTGTGGCAGTTTGTAAAGAATGTTCAAGTCGATTAATTTGATAACCAAGCAGACCCGAAGTTAGTTCCTGCATTGTTTTAAGAATTCGATTCGATGTTCCTTCGATAAATTTTTTTTCAAATTTGTTTAAAAGAAGGTAGTCTTCTTTTGTACCTTCTTTCATTTTTGTAAATTTTACTTTTTCCATAGTAGCTAATTAATTTTTTTGACCACTACTTAAGAGTGACAACTGTGTAATTTTAGTATCTCCTAGTTTATCAATTGGTTTTACTGGATAGTCTCCTGTAAAGTAATGATCAGTAAGTTGTGGATAAAGATCGTTTCTTTTTTCAAAACCCATAGCTTTATAAAGACCTTCTAGAGATAAAAATTTCAAAGATTTTGCATTAATAAACTTGCACATTTCTTCAATGGTATTATTTGCAGCCAACAATTCTTTTTTGGTAGGTGTATCAACTCCATAAAAGTCAGGAAATTTTATTTCTGGACAGGCAATTCTGACATGTACTTCCTTTGCACCAGCATCATATAGCATTTTTACAATTTTATGACAAGTCGTTCCTCTTACTAATGAATCATCGATTAAAATAATAGATTTACTTTTCAATGAAGATTTATTTGCACTTAATTTTAATTTTACTCCAAAACTTCTTATACTTTGAACGGGTTCAATAAAGGTTCTTCCCACATAATGATTTCTAATTAATCCTAATTCAAAATTTTTTCCAGTTTTTTGGCTATAACCAATTGCCGCAGGAACACCTGAATCTGGAACAGGTACAATAATATCTGCGTTAACATGAGATTCTTTTGCCAGTTCATATCCGAAATTTTTTCTATATTCATATACACATCTGTTATTCAGTAAGCTATCTGGTCTTGAAAAATAAATATATTCAAAGACACATGGCCTAGTTTTTTTTTTAGGAAAAGGCTTAATACTTTTTAAATTTTCATTTTCAACAACTACTATTTCACCATTTTCAACTTCTCTAACGAATTTAGCACCAATAATATCCAACGCACAAGTTTCAGATGCAAATATGTAAGAGTTTTTTAGTTTTCCTATGATTAAGGGCCTAATTCCAAAAGGATCTCTTGCACCGATTAGAATATTATTTGTTAACATTACTAATGCATACCCACCTTGTATTTGAAATAATGCATCTACAATTTTATCAATCATTGTTTGTCTTTTTGATTTTGCTATAAGTTGAACGATAGTTTCTGTATCAGAAGTAGTATGGAAAATTGCACCGTCTTTTACGAGTTTTTCTCTTAGGGAGATAGCATTAGTAAGATTTCCATTATGCCCAATACTTATTCCGCCACCATGAAGATCTGCAAAAAAAGGCTGAATATTTCTTAAAGATGTTCCACCTGTTGTTGAATAACGATTATGTCCAATAGCAAATTGACCAGGTAACTCTTTTATTACTTTTCCTTTTGTAAAATTGTCTCCAACTAAACCTAATCTTTTTTCTGAATGGAAATTTTTTCCATCAAAAGATACTATTCCGCATCCTTCCTGTCCCCGATGTTGAAGAGCATGTAATCCTAAAGCAGTTAGAGTAGCAGCATCAGAGTTGTTGCTTATTCCAAAAACTCCACATTCCTCTTTTATCTTAGTGTTAAATATTTTCAATTTTTTCCTTTGTATCGATATAATTTTCTTCATTAGGAAGTACTTTAATTAAATAATTACTACCATTGTATACATATGAAAAGGTAAATGATTCTTCAGTTTTCATTGGCCATTTTTCATATGGATGTAACCAATTAATTAGTGAAAATAAAAAGACACATATTATATATCCTTTTGCAAAACCAAATAAAAAACCAAAAAAAGAATCTAATCCACCTAAACCTGAATATTTTACAACCTTGCTGATACCTCTACTGGTTAACAAGATAATAAAAATAGTAATTAAAAATACCGAAATTCCTAATACAATAGTGATGGTATACTCTGAATCAATAAAATTGCCTGCCCAAGGTATTAATTTTGGAACGGCAATTATTGTTATAATGATAGCCAAAATCCATTTTGAAGTTGAAAGTAGACTTAAGGTAAAGCCTTTTTTCGAACATTGGATTACAGTTAACAAAGTTATTGCTGCATATATTACATCAAAAAGTGTAAGATAATTTAAAATAGCATCAATCATTTCCAAAATTTATTTTGATTTTGTCAACATTTTAAATAGTTAAATTGTTTTACCAAAAGGTTGTATTAACAAAATTAATTTTGGCAAAAAGGTTAAAACCGATATTAAAGCTAGCAACATGGCTATTCCCGTAAAGATACCAAAATAAATTGTAGGTATAAAATTTGATAAAAACAAAATAGAAAAACCAAAAATAATTGTTATTGAAGTATTTAAAATAGCAATACCGACAGTTGAATGACATTTATCAATTGTTTGATTGTAGTTTTTGTTTTTTTGAAATTCTTCCCTGAATCTATATATATAATGGATACTATTATCCACAGCAATTCCTATGGTTATTGCAGCTATAGTAATTGTCATCATATCTAGTGGAATTCCTAATAAACCAATAATTCCTAATATAAAAAATGCGGCAATAAAATTCGGCACTACCCCAATAAATGATAATGTTAGGTTTCTAAATAATATTAAGAACATTATAAATATTCCTCCCATTACAAATCCCAATGTTAAAATTTGAGATTTAAATAAACTTTGTAATAAATTATTGAATAGAATTAGCACTCCGGCTAATTTAAATTCTTCTTTTTTAAAACCAAGTTTGTTTTCTAAATCGTTGTTGATTTTTTTTATTAATTCATTTCTTCTTAAATTTTCTCTTGAGTCTTTGATTCTTAAATTAATTCTTGCTTCGTTATCTTCTATGGAAATATAAGGTTCAATAACTTCTGTTTTTATTGCATCTGGTAATTTAGTATACAATATTCCGAGTTCCAGAGTTTCTAATTTTTTACCTCCATTTAATTGTTCGCCTACTTGAACTATAGAAGAAAAGGATAAAACCTTTCCTACTTCTTCCAAAGAATCCAAATAATTATGAACAACATTGATTTTATCAATTTTATCTCTTGTAAACCAATATTTTTCGCTATTTTTATCCTCTTCATCATCCCAACTTTCAAATTCATCATCTGAACTTGTTTTTTTTTCTTTTTTTGGAAATTTAATTATAATGTCCAATGGAGTTGTTCCTCCAAGCTTATCATCAATCAATTTCATTCCTTTGTATATTTCAGTTTTTTCATCAAAGTAGTTTATAAAACTGTTTTCGACCTCTAACTTGCTAATTCCTATTGCGCTTAGAATAATTACTATGAAAGTTGTTCCAAAAATTAATTTGGTATTTTTTTGTGAAATTTTGCTTAAAGTATTAGTAATTTTTGATTTGCCTTCATCCTTTATAATTAGCGTGTTTTTGGTTATAAAATTTAAAGTTGCCGGCAGTAATGTAAATGTAATAGTAAAAGAGATAATTAGACCAAAGGTCATCATCCACCCGAAGTCTATAATAGGTTTGATGTCACTAATGATTAAAGATAAAAAGGCGCAAATAGTAGTTAAAACTGTATAGAGAATTGGCCAAAACATTTTTTGTGTTGCTTGTAATATAGCTTCACTATTACTTAATTCTGGATAATCCCTTCTTAATTGTAGATATCTTACACTCATGTGTATATTCATAGCCATTGTCAGTATAAGCATAAGGGCAATAAAATTTGAAGAAATTACAGTCACTTTCCATCCGAGTAATCCCAGAAGTCCCATCATTATTAATACAGAAAAAAAACAACTGTTTAACGGAATGATTATCCACAAGATTTTTCTGAAAATAAACCAGAGGGTGGCAACAATAAATAAAAATACCCCAGCTCCAAAAACTATTATATCGTTTTTTATAAACGTCATCATGTCATCTGCAATCATAGGAATTCCCCCCAAGTGTATTTCCGCAAAACTTTGATGATCTTTAATAATATTTCTAATCTCTAAAATATTTTCATGATTTTGCTTTTTTAGAGAATCTTTATACATTTCGAATTCATTTAAGAAATTAGAATAATTTTTTTTTTCTTCCAAATTGAGATTTTTAGTTATAGATTTATTATAAAAATAATCTTTTTTTTCAATGAATTCTCTTAATTTATTATCATTTTTTAAATTAACAATTATTCCTGCTGTTTTGCCATCTTCGCTAATAACTAATTCTTTAAATACTGGACTATTAATTATTTCTTTAAACCCTCTTTTCTTATCTACTCCTTCATCTTTAAGTGTTTTATAATTTTTCAGTCTCTCCATCAAAGATTCATCTGAGCTGCTTAAAAGAGGTACATCAAGTATAGTAATAACGTTATGGACCCAGTCCAAATTTTGAATATTCTCTTTTAGTTTTGTTAAATTTTGAATTGAATCATTACTAATAATTTCTTTTTCTGGTGTGTAAGTTAATATCAAAAAATCCTTGGAACCATACCTTTTTGTCATCTCTCTAAGATAATTTAGATCTGGATCGTTTTCTAATAAAAGAGTATCAGAGGATGCATCAAGTCTAAAATCTTTTGAAAAATAACCAAAAGTTAACAAAACTAAAAATAATAATGTCAAAACTAGCTTTGGTTTATGAATTACAATACTTTGATAAGCTTTTGAGAACATTTTCTAAATCAAAATAGATATATTTTAATTTAGCTAGTTTTAATATCTCTAAATTTGGTGAACATAGCTTCAAATTCAACCTTTATGTTGCCTGTTGGGCCATGCCTTTGTTTACCTATCATAATGTCAGCAAGAATCGAAATTTCATTCATCTTAGCTTGCCACTCAACATGCTCAACGGTTGCAGGTCGTGGTTCTTTTCTTTCTAAATAATAAGCTTCTCTATAAACAAACATCACAACATCAGCATCTTGTTCTATTGAACCGGACTCTCTTAAATCTGATAATTGAGGTTTTTTATCATCTCTTTGTTCAACAGCTCGAGAGAGTTGAGAGACAGCTAAAACTGGTACATTGAGTTCTTTGGCTAGTGCTTTAAGACCCTGGGTAATTTCCGAAATTTCTTGAACCCTACCTTCGTTTCTTATGTTTGTTGATCTCATCAGCTGTATATAATCAACTACCACTAATTCACAACCAAACAATCTTTTTATTCTTCGGGCCCTGTTACTTATGGCAGCAATTGATATTGCTGGGGTTTCGTCAATATAAAGTGGTAATTCAGAAATATTCTTTGAGGTTTCAATAAATTTATCAAATTGTTCCTCAGAAATTTTTCCTCTTCTAATATCATTTGATTTTATTCTAGATTGCTCTGATAAAATTCTTGTTGATAATTGCTCGGAAGACATTTCTAAGGAAAAAAAGGCAACTGAAGACTTTATACCTTTATCTTGAATATTCTTTGCTGCGTGAAACGCTATATTTGTTGCAAGAGCTGTTTTGCCCATCGAAGGTCTTCCTCCTATTATAACTAAATCCTGATTGTGTAGTCCTCCTAGGCGATCATCTAAGTCAGTTAACCCCGTGGGAACTCCAACTATACCTTCAATATTTTTAAAGGCCTTAGATGCCATTTCAATAGTTTGATTGAGAGCAGCATCAAATTTGATAAATGATTTACTAAAAGAACCTCTTTCAGCTAAATCAAATAATAGTTTTTCTGATTCTTCTATTATTTTTTCACCAGGCAAGTCAATGTTTTTATTTGATGCTTGATCAATAGTCGATTCTGAAATTTTTATTAGTTCTCTTCTTACATGCATATCATAAATTATTTTTGAATATTCAATAGCTTGTCTTAAGCTTGTGGAAAATTTAGTAATTTTTACTAAGTATTCGTGGCCTTCTAATTCAATAAGATTTTTATCATTTTCAAAATAATTTTTTAAAGTTATTGGATTTGCCAACATTCCCTTAGCAATCAAATTTTCAATGGCCAAGAAAATTTTTTGATGAACAGGATCATAAAATTTTGAGTAATTAATTATTGGACTTACTTCATCAAACATATCGTTAGAAACAAGAATTGAACCAATTACCGATTGTTCGGCTTCAATATTATTAGGTAATTCTTTAGACTGATCTTTGACTAGATCAAGTTTTTTTAAGGACATTAGAGAAGTATATATCTATTTTTTTTGTTATAATATTTATTATCTGGATTATTTTTTTATGTGAAAAAAATCTTAACAAAGTGTAAAATTCTTAGAGTTTTTTCTCTTCGGCTTTTTCAACTTCAATAAGAATTTTTGCTTGTACTTCTGAATGAAGATTTATAGTAGCTTTAAATGTACCCACAGATTTAATTTCTTTTTCCAAATCAATTTGTGGTGGCTTGATATCTATATTTTCCTTTTCTCTAATAATTTTCGCTATTTCTGTAGGTTTTACAGATCCATAAAGTTCATTGTTTTCAGTAACTAATTTTTGAATTTTATAAATTTTTTTACTTAATATTTCAAAATTCTTTTTGGCTTCTTTTTTAAATTTTAAATCTTTTTTATTTAGTTGTTCTTTTTTATCATTGACTATTTTAATATTTTCTTTTGATGCACTAAGGGCCTTTTCAAATTTAACAAGATAATTTCTAGCATATCCTCTCCTTACATCGACTATATCTCCAATTTTTCCAAGATTTTTAATATTTTCTAATAAAATCACTTGCATAAAATAAATTTAAATTAAAGCTAATATTCTTGCCCTTTTAATTGATTTAGAGAGTTCTCTTTGTTTTTTTTGAGAAACTGAAGTAATTCTAGATGGTAAAATTTTTCCATTTTCTGATATATATTTTTTTAATAATTTTATATTTTTATAATTAATTTCAGGGGCATTTTTTCCTGTCAAGGGGCATGGTTTTTTAAATTGATATTTTGGAATCTGAAATAGATTTAATTTACTAAAATTAGCTTGATCATTTCTCTTTTTTTTTCTTTTAAATTTATTTTTCACTATTTTTTATTCCAATTTTCTCTTTGATTTCTTCTTCGTTATGGGTTTCTTGTTTAAAATAATTTTTATTTAAATCAAATTTTTTTACTTTAACAGTTAAAAATCTTAATAAATCTTTATCAATCTTTTCATTTTTTTCTAACTCAGAAATAGTTAAACCATTTCCTTCGAGTTTAAAGTGAATATAAATGCCTTTTTTATTATTATTTATTTCATGTGATAAATTCAGAAGACCCCAATCATCAATTTTTACAATTTTTCCTTCATTTTTTTCAATAATTTTCGAATATTTTGTCTTTATATTTTCCAATTCACTCTTTGAATGACTTTGTTTAGATATAATTGTATGTTCGTATAAATTCACTTTTTAACCTTCAATCTCATATTTTATTTACAGTATATTATTTATTATACCAAGAAAAGTTGGTTTTATACTATTTAAACTTCTAATTTACAATATATAAATTACTTCTTAAAATATAAATAATTATATGTTTTCTTTAATTTTTCCAGGTCAAGGTTCTCATTCAGTAGGAATGGGAAAAGAATTTTATGATAAATATTCTCTAGTAAAAAATATATTTTCCAAAGCAGATGAAGTCTTGGGTTTTAATTTGAGCAAAATTATTTTAAATGGACCAATTTCAGAGATGAACTTGACTAAAAATACACAGCCAGCAATATTTGTTGTTAGTTATTCAATATTTTCTGTAATGAAAGAGGAATTTAATATTGATTTAAACAAAGCAAATTTTTTTGCTGGTCATTCACTTGGAGAGTATTCAGCTTTAACCTGTGCAAATGCTTTGCAATTTGATGAAACAGTTCGTTTACTACATCTAAGAGGACAATTTATGCAAGATGCAATTGCACCAAACAAAGGAGCTATGCTGGCAGTATTAGGTTTAGAACTAGATGAAATTTTAAAAGAAATAAATTTTATTTCAAAAAATGGGATTTGTGAAATAGCTAATGACAATTGCCCAGGTCAATTGGTTATTAGTGGAGATAATAATAGCATTCACAAGTTACATAGTAACCTTAAAAAAAAATCTGTACGTGGAGTAATTTTGCCTGTGAGTGGACCTTTTCATTGTTCTTTAATGAAAAGTGCTGAATCAAAAATGAGACATACAATTATAGAATCAATATTTAAAGATCCAAAACCATCAATTATATCTAACGTTACTGCAAAAGCTGAAAATAAAGTCAGCATAATTAAGAAGTTATTAATCCAGCAAATTACTTCAACAGTTAGATGGAGAGAAAGTGTAGAATATATGATTAAAAATGGTGTTAATGAGTTTATTGAAATTGGACCTGGCAAAGTTCTTTCAGGTTTAGTAAAGAGGATAAATAAAGTTGTAAAAGTTTTTAATATAAATTCTATTGATGATATAACAAATTATGTAAATAAATGATTAGTTTTAAAAATAAAAAAATATTAATTACTGGAGCAACCGGTGGAATAGGTAATGAACTTGTTAAAAAATTTATAAGTTTGGGAGGCAATGTAGTTGCAACCGGAACAAAATCTGAAAAATTAGATTTGATAAAGAAAAAATATCCAAATTCAAAAATTCAAAGATTTGATATATCTGATCATTCAAGAATTGAGGAATTTTTAGAAAATGTTTCCCTGGACTTAGGTGGACTAGATATACTTATTAATAACGCCGGCATCAATAAAGATAACTTATCTATACGGATGAAAGATGAAGAATGGAAACAAGTAATTGATGTAAATTTAACTTCTACTTTTTTATTGTGCAAACATTCAATAAAAATAATGCTAAAAAATAAATTTGGTAGAATTGTAAATATTGCATCGATTGTAGGTCATTCAGGAAATTTAGGTCAATCAAACTATGCTGCTTCAAAGGCAGGTATTATTGGTATGTCAAAAAGCCTTGCAATTGAATATGCAAAAAAAAATATAACAATTAATTGTGTTTCTCCAGGTTTTATAGATACTGATATGACTATGAACATTGCAGAAAAAGTAAGAATTTTTTTAACTTCAAGAATTCCTATGGGTAAACTTGGATCAGGGGAAGATGTATCAAATTGTGCGGCATTTTTATCTTCAGATTTAGCTTCATATATTACAGGTGAAACATTACATGTTAATGGAGGCATGTATATGGCTTGACAAAATTTACGATTAATCTATTAAGAATATTATTATTACCAATTAATTTTAAGGAATTACATGTCAGAAGATGTAGCAAGTAAAGTAAAAAAGATAATTGCTGATCATTTAGGAATTGATGAAATAAAAGTTACCGAAGAAGCCAGTTTTATAGATGATTTAGGAGCAGATAGCTTAGATACAGTTGAATTGGTTATGGCTTTTGAGGAAGAATTTGGTTCTGAAATTTCTGACAGTGAAGCCGAAAAAATATTAACTGTTGGTGATGCGATAAAATTCATAGAGAAGAAATAAGATTTTAGTTTTTTTTAATTTTTTAATATGACCTCTGATCTTACAGGGATGATGGTTGTTATTTCTTCACCTTCTGGAGCAGGTAAAACTACGCTAGTAAAATTGTTAGCAGAGAGAAATAACAATTTTGAAATTTCAATTTCAATTACAACACGAACACCCAGAAAAAATGAAAACGATGGTAAAGACTATTACTTTGTTAGTAAAAAAAAATTTAATAATTTAATCAAAAAAAAATCTTTCTATGAACATGCATTAATATTCAATAATCTTTATGGCACATTAAAAGATCCGGTAATCAAAAAATTATCCAAAGGAAAAGATGTATTGTTTGATATAGATTGGCAAGGTTCTAAAAAAATAAAAAGACTAAAATTCAATAATAAATTAATTTCAATATTTATACTACCTCCAAATATTAAAACTCTTATACAAAGATTATCCGGTCGAGATATAAAAGATAAACTGATATTAAAAAAAAGAATGAGTCAGTTTAAAAACGATGTTTTACATTGGAAAGAATACGACTATGTAGTGATAAATAATAATTTGGAAAAATGTTATCGAACGATCGTATCTATAATTAATTCAGAAAAACAAGATAAAAAATTCTTATTTGATAAAAATAAAATAAAGGATAAAATATCTGAATTAACTAGTTAAATTTTCATATTCCTTAGTGATATTAAAGTAAATTTCTTTACTTAAATTTCCTGGTCTTAAATTTAAATTAATTTTCAACTTATTCGATACTTCATCGCTATTATTAAACAATTTTCTCATTGGTTTGTTGATCATTTTTCTTCTCTGTGAAAAAAAAACTCTTGTAACAGTCTCTAAATTTTTTGCATTTTTAAATATTACATATTTTGTTTTAGGGACAAATGATAAAATACTGCTTTCTACTTTTGGTTTTGGATAAAAACAATTTCTAGAAACATCAAAATTTTTTATAATTTTTAATTTCCAATTGCTAATTATTGATAATCGGCCATAATTTTTTGTATTGGTATTAGCAATAATTCTTTCAGCTACATCTTTTTGAAACATCAAAATTAATTTTTTATACCAAAAATTTGAGTTACAATTTATTATCCATTTTATTAATATTTGAGTAGAAATATTGTAGGGTAAATTGCCAAATACTGTTAATTTCTTATTTGATAGGCTTTTTTCATTTATATTTAATATATCCGCATTAAAAATATTTATATTGTTTCCGAATTTTTTTTTTATATTTTTGTAAAGTTGCTTG
Source organism: alpha proteobacterium SCGC AAA240-E13 (assembly GCA_000504625.1). Classification (GTDB taxonomy): domain Bacteria; phylum Pseudomonadota; class Alphaproteobacteria; order Pelagibacterales; family Pelagibacteraceae; genus AAA240-E13. The sequence goes on along the minus strand of AZHR01000001.1, from coordinate 29,737 downwards.
TCTTTTTCAATTAAAAAAATTTTTCTCGGATTTTTTTTTATAATTTCTCTCGTCAGACTGCCCGTACCTGGTCCTACCTCTAGTATTTCATCTTCCACTTTTATATTACCTATATCAATAATTTTGTTTACTATATTAGTGTCCGTTAAAAAATTTTGTCCCAAACTTCTTTTCGGTAAAATTTTCACTTTATATAATTAAAAAATTTTATTGATTCAATTAAACTTGTTGGATCAGCAATTTTTTTTCCAACTATATCAGCCGCAACACCATGATCAGGTGAAATTCTAATGAATGGTAGACCTAAGGTAATATTAATAGCTTTCAAACCAAAGATAGTTTTAATAGGTGTTAATACTTGATCATGATACATTCCCACAACTACATCATATTTTTTTTGATTATTTATTAAAAACAATGTGTCCGCAGAATAAGGACCAGCTATATTAATTTTTTGCTTTTTTAGTTTTTTAATTGCAGGTTTAATTATTTTTTCTTCTTCTGAAAATTTTTTGTTAGAATAACAGTGTGGGTTTAATCCTGTAATACCAATTTTAATTTTTTTTTTAAAATATTTTTTATAAAAAAAAACAATCTCTTTTATTTGATTTACTACTGTTACAATATTTAATTTTGAAGATATTTTTTTTACAGGAATATGTGTTGTAATTGGAGAAACAGCTAATTTTTTATTAAAAATTAACATTGTCACTTTATTATTACATCCAACTTTATAAGCAATAAATTCTGTTATACCATTGAATTTTTTATTTAATAAAGTTTCTTTTGATATTGGGCCATTTATTATTCCTAAAATTTTATTCTGTTTTAATAATTTTAATCCTTCTGAAAAACAATTAAAAATAAATTTATTTGTTTTTTTTGAAATTTTTTGAAAAATTTTTTTTTGACTATATTTTATATCAATCACAGGAATAGCTGATCCTTTCAGGTCTTTTAATTGAAAGTTTTTATTAATTAATTTTAATTTTAAATTAAATTTAAAATATTTTAAATGTCTGCCTAAAAGGTTATAATTTCCAATAATTACACAGGGAAAGCGAGTTATTTTTTTTTTTATTTTCCATGATTTAAAAATGATCTCAGATGAAATACTATTTGGTTCTCCAAGAATTATAGCTATTGGTTTAATCATCAAAATAATTAATTTGAATATTGTTCTTAACCTGATTAAAATAATTTAAAGAAAATTGAGTTAGTTGTTTATTTTTTTCAATTTCAATTAGTTCTTTCATTTTTGATTCAAAATCGATCTTATCTTCTTTCAGTCTTTTATCTTCAACTTTTAAAATTATAAATCCTCCGGTAACAGGAATAGGTTTGGTAATTTCACCTAAATTAACATTTCTTATAAATTTCAATAGAATTTCAGAAAATTCACTTTCGTCGATCCAGCCCAATTTACCTCCTTGTTGAGAACTAGGTGAAGAGCTGAATTTAATAGCAGCATTTTCAAATCCTTGCTCTTTTATATTTTCTAATACATCTTCCATTGTAATTTGGTCTTTTGTTTTGCTAACAGTACTTTCTTCCAAGCTTTTTTTTGCATTTTCAATATTTTTTTTATTATCATACGAAATAACTTCAGCTTTAATTATAATTCCATCTTGTTCTTCAACAATATTCTCTTTTACCAATACTTCTTTATTTTCTTTGTTTATTTTTTTTAATACAGAATCTTCAATAAATATTTCGTTAACTAAATATTGTTCCCATTTTTTTTGTTTAGCAATTAATGATTTTAAATTATTATCAATTTTTTTTTTATCGATAACAATTTGATTCTTATAAAACTGAAAGACTAATTGATTCCATTTTAATTCTAATATAATTTTTTCTACAAATTCGTTAATTGTGTAATTTTCAAGTTCTAAATATTTTTTAAAATCTTCAATATTATTAAATCCAATATCTCGAATTGTTCGGTTAATCTGATTATTGATTAGTTCATCATTTATAATGATATAATCATGATTTGCTAATTCATTTGTTTTTACTTTATCTTTAATTAATGAATCAATAGCAATCTTTCTAGATTCTGCAGTATCTAAATTTTTAAATTGTCCTATGGTTATCACACTTAAATACTTTATTTCTCTATCTATATCGTAATCAGTAATTATTTCATTTCCTACTGATATGACTATTTTGTTGGTTAATTCAGCATTTGAGTTAGTTAAGAAAAGTATTAGGATAAGGGTTACGGTTTTAAATAATTGAATATTTTTCCTCACTTACTGACCTGTAATACTGGGTGAAGATAGTTTGCCAAAAGGTATAATGGTTAATGTAACCATTAGATCTTCGGTTGGTTCTAGATCATTATCTGAGTAATAATTTTTATTATATTCTATTGCAGCCCTCAAACAATCATTTTCATATTGGTAGCTTAGGTTATAAAACTCAGTAGAATTAGTTGTAAAGTTTTCACGAGTTTTAAATTTTAAAGAATTGAATTCATCCAATTCCAAAGCTAATCCGGCATTAATATGATGACTATCTCCTATATGATTGTTTTCTTCAATATATTCAAAATTTGTGACTAATTTGTTAATTTTAAAAATACCGGAAATTTCATTATAATTTAAGTCGTGATAATTATCATCCAATGAAAACTTATAATTAATATTGCTAAACTTGTTTAGTCTATAATCCAAACTACCAACCAATTCAGAAGTTTTGTGATTCAAAGAACTTTGTTGTGGCATTTCAGGATTATCTTTTAGGTTAAAGATTTGACCTATAGATAAATTAAATTTTTCAAAATCATTGTTGTCTTTATAACTATAGTCTGTCCCTAAAGTAAGGCTAGTGCCAGTTTCAATTACATCAATACTACTTAGTTTATTTAAGGCATACAGATTAGACATTCTTAATTTTAACTGACTATCGCTCATATCTCTCATATGACCTGGTGCTGTTCTTATCATTAGTTTTGGTGTAAGGGTTTTTTTATAATTTTCGAATTTTTTTTCAAGAGGTAGAGAACTTAAAAATGATACTGCTCCTGCAAGTTCGATATTAGTTTTATCATTTTTGTATTCAGAAGTATTTTCCGTTTTATAATTAGCATTTTTCAAATTACCTTCAACTTTAGTTATAATACCTGAATTGCTAAAATAATCATTAGAAATCCAATTAAAGTCATTAATTAATTTTGTTTGTTTTTTGTTTGTCTCATAGTTTTTGTAGTAGCCTCTAGATCTAAAATTGAGTGAACCTATTTGATCTGAAGCAGATAATTTATTTTTAAAATCATAATTTGGAATTACATATTCAAATCTGTCATCCGTTTTACTTAAATTTTCATATACATTCATATTTATATTCATTTTAGAATCATTTTTTAAGAAATTCATATTTATTGAAGAATTCATTACAGTTTTATTGTTTGTTATTTTGGAGTTAATGTCATGAACTTTGAGATAAGTATCATTTGAAACCTTTTGTATTCCAATTAAAAGATTGCTTTCATCAAATGTTTCTAGATTTAAATTTATGTTGGATTTTGCAAAAATATGGTTTCTACTACCACCGGTTTTTTTGCTAGAAGTTTTTTTGTAACCTTCATTAAAACTTACGTCTAATATTGAAAAACTATGTTTCGTTACATGCCGATATTCTGTTTGAATTACTGGATTTTCGTCAGCGTAAAATTTTGGATTTAATGTCGCATCTTTATGATCCGCTAAAGCAAAATAATAAGGTAAATTAACACCCGTTCCAAATAACTTAGAATTTGTTATGCTTGGCGCTAGGAATCCTGACTGCCTTTTTACTGTTGGATCGGGATGGAAAAATCTTGGAGTATAGAATACAGGCAGATCATATAAATATAGTTTAGCGTTTACATAGTTTATAGTTTGTTTTTCTTTGTCATGTGTTACCTTTTCTGCTGTTAATTTCCATGGCGGACATTTATTACCTCTTTTTTTACAAGTTGTAAAAACTCCTTTTTCAATATAACTTTTATTTTCCGTGATTACTGCAGAGTTACCAGCTAGTCTAGGATCATTTTCAACATTTCCAAATATGTTTTTATTAAATTTTATTTTTATACCTGATCCTGCAATTCTTTTTTTCTCAAAATCGATAAATATGTCATCAAAAAAATATTTATTTTTTCCAGTATCAGTCATTTCAATATTACCTTTAGATCTTAAGCTTTTATTTACTATCGAATAGTTAAACATATCTAGTAAAATTGAATTTCCAGAATTATCATTCATTTTTGTTAATTGATCGGATGTTACAATTTGATTTCTGTTGTCATATAACATCGTTTCAGTTTTAATGGTTACTCCTTTGTTAGTTTTATAAAGGACATTGCCTTCAGCTAATATTTCTTCTTTGTTCTTTAAATATTTGAGCTTATCAGAAGTAAGTTGATCATTTGTTTTGGTATCAGTAAATTTAACTGATTTTTTTGCTTCTATAATATTTTCTTTTTTATCATATGTTACAGTTTCAGCTTCAATAGTAATTCCACCTTGTCCTACAATAAGTACATCACCTTCTGCTAATATTTTTTCACTATTCTGAAACAATTTAATATTTGATGCCGTGATATCAAATTCATCAGCAAATAAACTTTGTGTTATGAATAAAAAAATTAATATAAAATACAAAAGTATATTATTATTATTTTTCATTAACATGAATCATTCCTATTGAACTAATCATCAAAATTATGCTTACAGGAGTCCAAACAGACATTATTAGTGATATTTTTTCAGTTTCTCCTAGTGCCCTAGAGAAGTCATTAAGATAAAAAATGATAACAGATAAAATGATAGAAATAACAATGTAAGACAGATAATTTCCCCTATATTTTGCATTCATCACAACAGCTCCAGCTAGAAGAGTCATTGACATCAAGAAAAGAGGGTAACACAAGGATCTTTGGAATTCACTTTCAACTTCTTTAGTAGAATAGCCCAAATATTTATAATTTTCTTTTAATTTGTTTAATTCCCAAAAAGATACAGCATCCAAATTAGAAAAAATGTTTTTTATGCTTTCAATATCAAAGTTACTTTTAAAAGAATATTCCGAAAAATAACTAGACACATTATTGCTATCCCCATAGTAAATTCTTGCATCAGTTAATTTCCATACTTGGCTACTTACTACAGCTTTATTTGTTTCAATTCTTGATTGTGGTTGATTAAATTCGTCAAATCTATAGATAGAAACTTTTAACAAATTATTATTACTTAATCTGCTTGCTCTAATTATATTCGTATTAGCACCTATTTTATCTTTTATCCAAATACCATTTTCTGTAAGTGCAGCTAAATAATCATTATCTCTAGTATATTCATTTTTTATATCTAAATATTTATGTGTTAGTTTTGATGTAATAATATTTATACCTGCAACAATAATCAGACCAAAAAACAAAGATATTAAAGCTGGAAAAAAAATAATTCTGAAGTTTGACACTCCCGCTATTTTTAAAGCGATTATCTCTTCTGATTGAACAAATCTTAAAAATAATATTATAGATGAAATTAAAAATATAAATGGGAATAGCTTATATATCATTGTGGGCACTTTTAAAAAAGTTAGTGACAAGGGTAATAAAAATCCAACTGCATGATCTTTAAAAAAATTTACTTCTTCAAATATATTGAGAACAATTCCCATGGCTAAAAATAACAAAGTAACGTTGATTACAATTTTAGAGTACTCAATAAAAAAATATTTTTTAATTATATTAAATGTAAACATTTTATTGATTCAAATTTTCAAATTTAAAAATTCTAATTAGATTTAAGTAATTTAATAGTATTAAAGATGGAGGTAAGGAATAATAAATAATCGAATATAGAGTAGACTGTCCAGAATATCTAACCATGATTTCTGCAAGTACCAAGATCATAAATGCTGCTACAAAAACAATATATTTTTGAACAAAGGAAAATTTACTTTCTTTTCTTGATGATAATAAATAACAAATAATTATAGATATTAATGGAATATAAAGAGGCATGCCTAATCTTCTATTTATTTCAGACGTAATGTCATCTATTCTAGCAGCACAGTGAACTTTTTTAAGAGAGGTTTTTTTTTCATCTAAAAAAGGTTTAATACAATTTAGCAAACTAAGAGTATTCCTTTCTTGTATTTTTGGAAAAGTTGTGGTCTTGGTAGCGAATAAAGATAAATTAATTTCAGTTTTTTCAAAATTTAAAAAATTAATTTTATTATTTCTTTTCTGTGTTTGCATTGTTCCTTCAAATAAAACTAAAATATTATTTTCATTTCTTTTTGTAATATATCCCCTTTTAGCAATAATTGTTTTTGATCGATCAACGGCTGTTGTATCATCTCTTAAAAAAATATTTAACATTTCTCCATTAGCTTTTTTCTTTTCAACAAATACAGTTAAATCTTCAACTGTATCAATAAATTTTTTTTCTTTTATCAAAGTAGGAAAAAGACTTATATCAGATGATTTTAAAATAGTTCTTCCAAGATTTAGAGACGAATGATTTACAACAGTTGATAAAAAAAATTGCAGCAATGTAATTACAATTGAAATAGCAATAGCTACATTTGCAAGTTTTATTTTATTTAAACCAGATGTCCAAAAAACTAATAATTCATTATTTTGTTCAAATTGTAATATTGTAAGTAATAAACTAATTAAAAAAACTAATGGAATTAATCTATTCAAAATTTTGGGAATGTTTAAAACTGAATATGCAAAATAAACACCAAATGAGTGACCATCTTCAGTAACAATATCAAGGTAATTTACGGCCTGAACAACCCAGACCATTATGCTTACTGATAATAATATTAGTATAAACAAAGATATAAATTCTTTGAAAAAATATCTATAGATTGTATTTCTCATTATAGTTGATTTAATATATATGTTAGTTTAATTCAACTGTAACAAGAAAATATGAAAAATACTATTATTTTTGACAATAATATCAATTTTAAGCAAGAAGAAGCATTAGCTTTTTTTGTTAATGAAAATTTAGATTTTAGAATAGAAAAAAAAATATTTTCTGACTCAAATTTAAGAAAAATTCAAGTTTTTTTGAAAAATTTAATATTTAAAAAGAACAAAGAAAAAATAATAGTTTTTGATATTTCTGAAAAAAACAAAGCTATATTTATTGTAGTAAAAGAAAAGTTTACTTCTAGTAATTTTGAACAACTGGGAGCAAAATTTTATTCTTTTTCAAAACAAAATAAAATCAATAAAATTAAATTGTACTCAGATACCCTCAGATTTATTCAATCTTACAAAAAAGATAGTGAATCAATTTTAAATTTTATTCATGGATTTAATTTGAAATCTTATTCTTTTGAAAAGTATAAAACCCAAAATAAAAGTAATTTTTACTTTTTATTGAAAGTAATAACTTCTGAGAAAAATTTGCTAAAAAAAAATTACTTAAAATATAAAGCAATTGAATCTGGAGTTTTTCAAACCAGAGACCTAGTTTCTGAACCTCCAAATGTTTTAAACCCTAAAAATTACGTTAAAATTATAAAAAAATTTTCTTCTTTGGGTTTAATGATTCAGGTTTACAATGAATCAAGAATGAAAAGTCTAGGAATGCATTCACTTTTAGGTGTGGGTCAAGGAAGTAATAATGAATCTTTTTTAGTTACTATAGAATGGAGAGGAAACAAAAAATCAAATGAAAAACCTTTAGCTTTTGTTGGAAAGGGAGTTTGTTTTGATACTGGAGGAATTTCTTTAAAACCAGCAAGATTTATGGAAGAAATGAAATATGATATGGCAGGATCAGCTGTTGTGGTTGGGCTATTAAAAACTTTAGCTTTGAGAAAAGCAAAAGTAAATGCAGTTGGAGTAATTGGACTTGTTGAAAACATGCCTGGTGGAAATGCTCAAAGACCAGGTGACATTGTAACTTCCTATTCTGGTAAAACAATTGAAGTTCTTAATACAGATGCTGAGGGAAGATTAGTATTAGCAGATGCACTAAGTTTTACAGAAAAAAATTTTAAACCTAAATTTATAATTGATTTAGCAACTCTTACAGGTGCAATTATAGTTTCATTAGGAGAAGAATACGCGGGATTGTTTTCTAATAATGATGATTTATCAAATAAAATTTTTGATACTGGTAAAAAAATAGGTGAAAAAGTTTGGCGATTACCTTTGGATGAAAATTATAATAAGTTGATGAATTCAAGTATAGCTGATATGCAGAATATTAATTATTCAGGTGGTGCGGGATCTATTACTGCAGCTCAATTTTTACAGAGATTCATAATAAACAAAACTCCTTGGGCTCACCTGGATATTGCTGGAATGGCTTTTTCAAAAAAGGCAGCAAATTTGAATCCTAGTGGTGCAACGGGTTTCGGGGTACGCTTGCTAAACAAGCTAATCGAAGAAAATTATGAATGACAATTCAATACAAAAAACCCTATCTATATTAAAACCCGACGCAGTTGAAAGAGAATTAGAAACAAAAATAAAAAGCATTTTCTTAAATAATAAATTAAATATTATTGACAGCAAAAAAATACAAATATCCAAAGAAGAAGCTGAAGAATTTTATAGAGTACACCAAACCAAGGCATTTTATGAAAATTTATGTTCTTATCTTTCTTCGGGACCAATTATTGTAATGATTTTAAGTGGAGAAAATGCCATACAAAAAAATAGAGATTTAATGGGTGCGACGGATCCAAAGCAAGCAAAGGAAGGAACTATTAGAAAACTTTATGGAATTTCTATTGACAAAAATTCGGTACATGGATCAGATAGTTCCGAAAATGCAATAAAAGAAATAAATTTCTTTTTTAATTAGCTTAAAAAAAAATAGTTTTTATCGCCTTTGAGTATAAGACATGTTCTTGTTTTAAAATTCTTCTTTGTAAAGAAGATGGTGTGTCATAGTTTTTTACCTTAACTTTTTTTTGAAGAATAATTTTTCCCGAATCCATTTTTGAAGAAACAAAATGAACAGTACAGCCACTTATTTTATCTTTATTTTTTAAAACTTTATGGTGGGGATTTAGTCCTTTATATTTTGGAAGTAAAGATGGGTGGATATTAATAATTTCATGTCCAAATTTTTTGATAAAATTTTTTGAAAGTATTTTCATAAATCCTGCCAAGCAAATAAATTTAATCTTTTTTTTCTTTAATTCTTTTAGAGATTTTTTTTCAAAAGTTTTCATATTTAGACTATTAAATATTTTAATGGGAATTTTATTTTTTCTGGCATAGTTAAGACCCAAAGCATTAGATTTGTTTGATATCACAAGGCTAACTTTTATAGGAAAAAATTTTTTTTTCGAATTTTTAATTATCCAGTATAGGTTTGTTCCGGTACCTGAAATTAAAACTGCACAATTAGCTTTATCTCCAATTGATTTTCCCATATTTTTTAATTTTTTTTGAACCTTTTGAAATATAGCCTATCTGGTAAGGTTTATATTTTTTTGAAAAAAAACTATTTATTTTTTGAATATTTTTTTTATTTAAAATTAAACAAAATCCAATTCCACAATTAAATGTTTTCATCATTTCACTTTCATCAATATTATTGTTTTTTAACCATTTAAAAATTTTTAAAACTTTTATCCTGTCCAAATTAATATTTATTTGTAAACCTTTAGGTATTATTCTACTTAGATTAGTAAATAGACCACCTCCTGTTATATTTGCACAACCATTAATTAGATTTCTGTTTGTTAAATTCAAAATTTCCCTTACATAAATTTTTGTAGGTTTAAGAAATTCTTCCTTTAAGTATTGAAAATTAGATTTACTTAAATTTATTTTTTTTTTCTTTAATAAATATCTAATCAAAGAGAAACCATTTGAGTGGATGCCAGAAGATGGAATAGCTAAAATAATATTATTTTTTTTTATTTTTTTTTTATCTAGTAATTTTTTCTTTTCTACAATACCAACTGCAAAACCTGCAATATCTAATTTACCTTTACTATAAGTACCAGCCATTTCCGCAGTTTCACCGCCGGATAATTCACACTTGGATTCTTTGCAGCCTTTAACAATACCATCGATAATTTTTTTGAGCACATTTAAGTTTATCTTGTTTGTTGATATATAATCTAAAAAAAATAATGGTTTTGCACCTTGTACAATTAAATCATTCACACACATTGCCACGAGATCAATTCCTATATTATCAAAAGATCTCAGTTTGTGTGCAATTTCGATTTTTGTCCCCACACCATCAGTTGAAGAAATAATTAATGGTTCTTTAATTTTTAACTTTGATAAATCAAAGGCTGATCCAAAACTTCCTATATTATTAAATGATTTTAATTTAGTTTTCTTATTTGTGGTTTTTTTTGATACAACAGATATATATTTTACAAACTTGTCGGCATTTGAAATACTTACGCCGCTTTTTTTATAGGTAAAATATTCTTTTTTCACTATTATTATAAAGTTTATATGTCTTTTTTAAATATAATTAAAAAAACAATTTATATTATTTTTGCTTTAATGTTTCTATCTATTATTTCTTTAAATCGTTTAGAAGCATCAAATCATATATTATCAGTAGAAGAATTAAAAATTTCTGATGAAATAAATTTAGAGTTTTCAAGAAATAAAGTAATTGATAAAGCTTTTAAAAAAGCTTTCTACAGATTATTGAGTCAAATTTTGAATTCTTCAGACATAAAAAAATTAAAACATGTCAAAATGAGGGAAGTTAAAAATTTAATTGAAAATTTTAAAATTACAAATGAAATTTTTAGAGATGGAAAATACTTTGCAAATTTTGATGTATACTTTAACAAGAAAAAAGTAAAATTTTTCTTAGAAAAAAAAAATTTATTTTATTCAAATCCAAGAAAAATATCAGTTTTATTTTTACCTATAATTGTTGAGCAAGAAAATTTATATCTATTTAATGAAAATATTTTTTACAAATATTGGCTCATTGATAAAGAGCAAAGTGGTCTTATAAATTATATCATGCCATTTGAAGATATTGATGAAATTTTACAATTGATTCGTTCTCAAGAAAACTTGGAAGATTTAGATATAATTAAAATTGCAAAAAAGTACAGTACGGAGAATTATATTTTAAGTATAATATATCCAAATAAGGAAAAATTAAACTTTTTTTCCAAAATTAAATTTGAAGAGTATAAAAAAAACTCAAATTTAATTTTTTACGATATTGATATTAAACAAAAGGACTCAGTAAAAGCATTAATTAAAAAAGTAAAAGTACATTTAAACGACATATGGAAAGATTTTAATGAAATAAATACTTCTATTAAATTATCGATAAATTTAATTTTAAATAGTAATGATGCAGATAAAATTTATCAATTTGAAAATACTCTAAAAAAAATTGATGATATTCGTTCTTTTTCAATTCAAAAATTTGATTTAAATAAAACAATCTACGAAGTTATTTATAATACTGATCCAAATAAATTAATTAAACAGTTTTCTATACATGGTTTTAAAATAATTAATAAAAAAGGAAATTGGATTGTGAAATGAATAAAAAAAATCAGCTATTATTTGATTTTAAATTTAATAAAAAATATTTAGATTATGATTATTATTTATCTTCTAGCAATCAAGAAGCATATGATTTAATTAATTGTTGGCCAAAATGGATTAAACATACTATCAATATATACGGTGAAAAATTTTCAGGCAAATCTCATTTAGCTTCAATTTTTGAAAAAAAAACTACTTGTATAAAAATTTTTTCTGAAGAATTCACAGACAATACAATTCTTAACTTTAAAACTAAACAAGCATTAATAATAGAAGATTTGGACGAAAATTTTCCAGAAATTTTCCTATATACGGTTTTAAATATAATAGAACAAGAAAATAAATATTTATTAATAACTTCTATTAAACCACTGAGTAAATTTAATTTTAAACTACCTGATCTTGTCTCGAGAACTAGAAATTGTTTAGCAATAGAAATCAAAAATCCAGATGATAATTTAATTTATGCTTTATTGATCAAGTATCTATCTGATAGGCAAATAAATATTGATAAAAAGTTAATTGAATATATTATTAAAAGAATCGATCGATCATATGAAAAAATCTTTTTATTTATTCATAAAATAGATAAACTTAGTTTAAAAGAAGGTAAGCCAATAAATTTGAAAACTATAAAAGAAGCACTAAAAAAATAAGGTAGAAATTGCATAAATATAGAACACACAATTGTTCAGAACTTCGATCTAAACATGAAAATAAAACTGTCAAACTATCAGGCTGGGTGCATAGAAAAAGAGATCATGGAAATTTACTATTTATTGATCTTAGAGATCATTATGGAATTACCCAGTGTGTAATTGAGAATTCGAGTGAAAATTTTAAAATCTTAGAAAAAATTAAACCAGAATCTGTCATCTCTATAATAGGAAAAGTTTTTAAAAGAAATTCTGAAAATATCAATAAAGATTTACCAACAGGAGAAATAGAAGTGGAGTTTAAAGAGTTGCAGATTTTATCAGAAGCACAAGAATTACCCATGCCAGTCTTTGGAGAACAAAATTATCCAGAGGATACAAGATTGAAATATAGATTTTTAGATCTTAGAAGACAAACGATACATGATAATATTATTTTAAGATCAAAAATAATTTCTTTTATTAGAAAAAAAATGACTGAGTTGGGATTTAATGAATTTCAAACACCTATTTTAACTGCATCTAGTCCTGAAGGTGCTAGAGATTTTTTAGTTCCAAGTCGACTAAATCCTGGAAAATTTTATGCACTTCCTCAAGCTCCCCAACAATTTAAACAAATGATTATGGTTGCTGGATTTGATAAATATTTTCAAATTGCGCCTTGTTTTAGAGATGAAGATGGAAGAGCCGACAGGAGTCCTGGAGAACATTATCAATTAGATATGGAAATGTCATTTGTTGAAAAAGAAGATATTTTTTCAACCACAGAACCACTATTTTTTGAATTGTTCAGCAAATTTGGAAATGGAAAAAAAGTTTCAGATTTTCCATATAAAAGAATCTCTTATATTGATTCGATGTTACAATATGGGACGGATAAACCTGATTTGAGAAATCCTTTAAAAATTTCTGATGTTACCGAAATATTTAATTCTAATGAAATTAAATTAGATATATTTAAAAAACAGATCAACAGAGGAGCTATTGTAAGAGCAATTCCAGCACCGAACTCAATTAAAAAGCCAAGAAGTTTTTTTGATAATTTAAACCAATGGGCTAAAGATGAGGGTGCTAATGGATTGGCTTATTTATTAATAACAAAGAATAAAGGAAAGCTTATTGGATCGGGACCTATTGCTAAGTTTTTTTCTGAAAATGGAGTAAATCAAATAACTAAAAAATGTAAAATAAGTGATGGAGATGTGGTATTTTTTTCGTGCGAGAAACAACAAATAGCTGAAAAAATCTCAGGTTTAGCAAGACAAAAAGTGGCTCAAGAATTAAATTTAATACAATATAATCAATTCCATTTTTGTTGGATTATTGATTATCCATTATATAAGTACAACGAAGAAGAAAAAAAAATTGAGTTCAGCCATAATCCGTTTTCCATGCCAAAAGTAGATTATGAAGAATTTGACAAAAAAGATCCCCTCAAAATTCTTGCAGAACAATACGATTTAGTTTGCAATGGTATTGAATTATCTTCAGGAGCGATTAGAAATCATCTTCCAAAAATGTTTTATAAAGTATTTTCAAAAGTTGGATATTCTAAGGAAGATGTTAATAGAAAATTTGGTGGAATGATAAAAGCATTATTATATGGAACTCCTCCTCATGGCGGAATGGCTCCAGGCATAGATAGGATAGTAATGTTATTGGCTGGTGTGGAAAATATAAGAGAAATTACTTTGTTTCCATTAAATCAGAATGCTCAAGACTTGCTTATGAATGCTCCATCAGAAACAACTGATAAGCAGTTAAAAGAACTCAATATAAAAACTATCAAAAAAGATAAAAATTAATTTAATTATTTTTTGCTTTTTAAATTAATTCTTACATCAGTGAGATCAATCAGTTTTTTTTCATAATTACTTCTTACAAAACCTTTGCTAGTAATGTCTCTAACCAATTTTAAAAATTGTTTATCTTCTTCCTTATTTATTTCTTTATCACTTTCGTTAGGCATTAATGCTGGGGTATGGGCCAAATCTTCTCTACCCAGATAAGATATTGCAAGTTCCCTAAATATATAATCTAAAATAGAAGAAGCACTCAGGATTCTATCGTTACCATCAATTTTACCCGAAGGCTCAAATTTTGTTCCCACATAAGCATTAACATATTCATCAAGCGGGACTCCGTATTGTAAACCCAATGAAATTGCTATAGCAAAGTTATTCATTAATGCTTTTACCAATTCTCCTTCTTTACTTGTATCAATAAATATTTCACCTAACTTACCATCGTTATATTCTCCAGTGTGCAAGTATACTTTATGATTGCCAATAGTAACTTTTTGAATGTATCCCTTTCTTCTGTCTGGCATTTTGATTCTAGGGTATGTTTTTTCATTAATTTGCAAATTTATTTTCTCATTATTATTTTTTTCCAATAAATGTTCATTTAAATTTTTTTGTACTTCATTGGTAACACCAGGAATCTTACTATTGGGTATAGTGTTTATATTTGTTTTATTTTTGCTATCTAAATTCTTTGTTTTTCTAGTGTCTAATTTAACATCTATAATCTCAAATTTTCCATCTTCTCTTTGGTCTAATCTTGAAAGTTGCTCTTTGTTTAATTCATCCAAAAAATGTTTGACTTTAAAACTACATGTGTAAAAGGTTTCAACCAAATATTTTGCCATATCCTTATGCCTCAAATTAAATTTTTATAAGAAAAAGTCCTAATCATGTATATATTAATCCACAATTAAGTCTAATTTTTTTTTTACAATTAATAATTGTGTGAAAATTATTTTTTATAGATAATATAGTAATCCTTAATGCTAAATTTTTTATGAACTTTTTAAAGCAAATATTTACTTGGTGGAATCGACAGACAATAGGAACAATGATTCTGACATTTTTTTCGGGTCAATTAAAAGGACAAGATGAATTTGGTAACAAATATTATGAAAGCAAGTCTGGAAAGAGATGGGTAATATATAAAAATATTGTTGAGGCGACTAATATACCTCCAGGATGGTATTCATGGATTCATTTTACAAATAATAAGTTGCCGGATTCAAATAAAAAAAAATATTTTTGGGAAAAAAAACATGTACCTAATTTAACAGGAACAAATGAAGCCTACAGACCTAAAAAAATAATTGAAAGCAAAACCATAAAAAAAAAATATGAAACTTGGAAAGTATAGTATTTATTTATTATTGTTTTTATTTTTAAATTTGAATAATTCTAATAGCGAAACAATTTCGAAGATAAAAATTGAGGATTTAGAAAGTTTACCATCAACTTATGAAGAAATAGAAGAATTTATTGATGAAGATAAATCTAATCAACAAATCTTAGAACAAGTGAAGTATAAGGAACCTAAAAAATCAGATGGTGAAACTATTACTGTTGAAGTAAAGGCTTTAGATAAAATTACAGCGAAAACTTCTACTTTAATTATAAAATTAGGTGAAGAAAAATATTTTGGAAATTTAAAGATTAAACCTTTGAAATGTAAAGCCTCGGATATTGACCAAGCACCTGATACGGTTGCTTATTTACAAGTAATTGATGTATCAGATAAAAATAACGATCAAGTTTTTGTGTTTAACGGATGGACTTTTGCATCTAGTCCTACATTAAGATCTTTGGATCATGCAATATATGATTTGTGGTTGTTGGGTTGTAATAATACTTAATAAAATTTTTCTTGATTTAACCAATTAACATCAAAATTTGAGCTAATAAATTTTTGATGGTTCAAAATTTTTTTATGAAGATCGATAGTTGTAGTGATGCCTTCTATAACAAATTCATCCAATGATCTAAGCATTCTTTGAATTGCCTCAGTTCTGTTTCTGCCTTGGCAAATTAGTTTACAAATTAAACTATCATAATGTGGTGAAATTTTACATCCTTGGAATATTGCTCCATCAATTCTAGTTCTAAATCCAGAGGGTTGATGGCAAACATTAATTGTTCCAGGACTAGGTTGAAATTTTTTGCTGGGATCTTCAGCATTAATTCTACATTCTATAGCGTGACCTCTTGAATTAATATCTGTCTGTTTTAGAGTAGTATAGCCTTTAGCTGCTATACTAATTTGTTCCTTCACAATATCAATTCCAGTTACAACTTCCGATACAGGATGTTCAACTTGAATTCTAGTATTCATTTCTAAAAAATAAAATTTTTCATTATCATAGATAAATTCAACTGTTCCAGCACCTTCATATCCAATTTTTTCAACCATATTTACAGTTTTTGATAAAAGTTCTTTTCTTACTTTGTCATTCAAAACTGGACTAGGTGTTTCTTCAATTAGCTTTTGATGTTTTCTTTGAACTGAACAATCTCTTTCTCCAAGATGAATTGTTTTTTTTTTATCAGAAAGAATTTGAACTTCTATATGCCTTGGATTACTAAAATATTTTTCAATATAAACTTTATCATTATTAAAATATTTTTTTGCTTCAATTTTTGCTAAATTCAAAGCATTTTCTAATTGAGACTCATGTGTTACCAATTTCATTCCTTTGCCACCACCACCACCTGATGCTTTGATTAAAACAGGATATTTAATAGATGAGCAAATTTTTTTAGCTTGTTCTAAAGAGTTTATTATACCCTCAGATCCGTGAATTACAGGCAAACCATTTTTTGAAGCTATTTTTTTAGCTTCGATTTTATTGCCCATACACTTAATTAATTCAGGACTGGGACCTATAAATTTTACTCTATGTTTAGCTACTATTTCTGCAAAATCATAATTTTCGGACAAAAATCCATAACCAGGATGTACAGCTTCGGAATTAGTTAAATCTATTGCTGACATTAAAGCGGCAATATTTAAATAACTATTTTGAGGTTGATGAGATCCTATGCACACACTTTCATCCGCAAGTCTTACATGCATTGAATCATGATCTACATCAGAATGAACCGCGACAGTTGAAACACCCAATTCTTTACAAGCTCTAATTATTCTAACAGCAATTTCTCCTCTATTTGCGACAAGAATTTTTTTAAACATTAATCTAACAATACCAAAACTTGTCCATATTCAACTGGCTGGCCATCTTTTATGCATATTTTTTTAATAGTTCCATTTATGGGAGAAGGAACATGATTCATTGTTTTCATAGCCTCAACTATCATAACAGAATCACCTTTTTTAATTTTTTTTCCAACAAAAACAAATGGTTTAGCTCCTGGTGCAGGAGACAAATAGGCTGTTCCAACTAAAGGACTATTTATAACTGCTTTAGAGTCATCAATTTTTTCTTCAATTAGGTCATCACTATTAATAATCTCATTATCCTTTAATGATTTTTTTAGATCTTCTAAAACTTCTATTAATTTTCTTATAATTTTTTTATCTATTTCCATTTTTTAATAATTCATTCATTGCATTTATGGCCAAAATATATCCTGTTGTTCCTAATCCACAAATTATTCCGGTTACAACATCACTTATCATAGATTTATGTCTAAATTCTTCTCTTTTATATATGTTTGATATATGTAATTCTATGGTGGGTTTTTTAAAAATAACTAATGCGTCACGAATAGCAACTGAAGTATGTGTATATCCAGCAGCATTAATTATCAAACCATCAAATTTTTTATTTGATTCTTGTATTAAGGAAACAATTTCACCTTCAATATTTGTCTGCTTAAATGTCAATTTAATGTCTTTATTTTTGGCATAATCTTGACAATTCTTTTTTAGTTCCTCAAAAGTTGTTTGTCCGTAATGCTTTTCTTCTCTTTTTCCTAAAAGATTGAGATTTGGTCCATTTATAATTAATATTTTTGTTGCCATAGAATATAATATTTAAATAAATAAGTCTTTTTTATGAATAACTTAAAAAAAATAAAAATTCAAATGAATGGTAAAAAGTATCAGATAAAGAAGAGATGTAGCCTCAAAGATTTGTTAAAAATATTAAAAAAAGATAACAAAAAAGTAGCTATAGAGTTGAATGGTGAAATAGCAGATAAAAAAAAATATAATAAAATATATTTAAAAAAAAGCGATAAAGTTGAAATTGTTCAATTTATTGGGGGAGGTTAGACTAAATGAAAGATAATTTTATTGTAGCTAAAAAAAAATTTATATCCAGGTTAATTGTTGGAACAGGGAAATATAAAAACTTTCGACAAACCGCTAATGCAATTAAAGCCTCTGGCGCAGACATGGTAACGGTAGCAGTCAGAAGAGTTAATATTACTGATAATAAACAGCCTAACCTGATGGATTATATTAATCCTAAAAAAATTACCTACCTTCCTAATACCGCCGGTTGTTTTAATTCAGAAGATGCTCTGAGGACATTAAGATTGGCTAGAGAAATGGGTGAATGGAAATTAATTAAACTTGAAGTACTAGGAGACAAAAAAACTTTGTATCCTAATATGATAGAAACTCTTAGATCTACCCAAGTATTGGTTAAAGAAGGATTTAATGTAATGGTCTATTGTACAGATGATCCTATTATGGCAAAAAAATTGGAAGATGTTGGTGCATCAGCAATTATGCCTTTAGCTGCACCAATTGGATCAGGCTTGGGAATTCAAAATAAAATTAATATAAAAATTATAAAAAAACAATCTAAAGTTCCTGTGATAGTAGATGCTGGTGTTGGCGAAGCTTCCGATGCAACCATTGCAATGGAATTAGGATGTGATGGTGTATTAATCAATAGTGCAATTGCTGAGGCCAAAAATCCAATATTAATGGCAGAAGCAATGAAATTTGCAGTTATAGCAGGAAGAAAATCCTATTTAGCTGGTCGAATGAAAAAAAGAGAATTTGGATCAGCCTCATCTCCGAAGAATAATTTAATTTAATTTTTGATTCCACCTTTCAGGTTTTTGATTAAAGATTTTTTTGCTGTGTTTTGCATTTTTGTATCGTTTAAATGATTTCATTTTTTTATTTCTTATATTTTTTCCTAAATATTTACGATTAGTATTAAGATAAAATTTATTTTGATATAATTTTTCAATATTTTTTGTTTTATGTTCTAAACTTTTAATAATTTTTTTATTTTTATTCAATAGTTCAATTTTATATTCAGGAATTATTAAAGAATTATCATTAATAAAATTTATTTGTAATTTATATTTCTTTTTGCAATACGACAGTTCATCAACAAATTGTTCTTTTATGGTTTGACTAACTTTTTCAGAAACTTTGATGTTAACGTTTTTAACTTTATTAGAAATAGCCTGTTCTTCGGCTAATTTAAGTATTTTAAAAGAAAAAGAATCCAAGGTAAGTACAATATTCCACTGTACAGAACTTTCTCTCAATCTTTGTCTAGACATTTCTAACAGACCAAAAGTACTTATTCTTCCAAATTGAATTCTTGCACGATCGTTCTTGAAATTGTCTCTTAATTTTTTTTCAACCGTTCTTCTATTATTGAAATTAAACATATCAATAAAATCTATAATTATTAATCCAGCTAAATCTCGAACTTTAATTTGCCTTGCTATTTCATCAGCAGCTTCTAAATTTGTTGATAATGCCGTTCTTTCCACATCAATTTCTTTTGTGGATCTTCCAGAATTAATATCAATAGATACTAATGCTTCTGTTGGATTAATAACAATATATCCTCCAGATTTTAGTTTTATTACTGGTTCAAATATTTGATTTAATTTCTTCTCAATTCCTTCTTTATAGAATAATGGGACACTTCCTCTATATTTTTTAACATATTTTACATTCTTTGGCATTATTTGCTTTACAAAGTTTTTTGCTTTTTGATAGCCTTCATTTCCTTCTACAATTATATTTTTTGTTTTTTCATCATAAATATCTCTAATTGCTCTTTTAATTATATCGCCTTCTTCATGTACTAAATTGGGAGCTAGAGAATTTAATGCCTTTTCTTTTATTTCTTCCCAAATTTTAATTAAATTTTCTAAATCATAATTAATTTCATTTCTAGTTTTATTAGCTCCAGCAGTTCTAACAATTAAGCCCATTTCTTTTGGAATTGCTAATGCATTAAGTATGTTCCTAATTTTTTTTCTATCATTAAAATTAATAATTTTCCTAGAAATTCCACCTCCCTTAGGTGTATTGGGCATTAACACTGTATACTTTCCAGCTAGAGAAATAAATGTTGTTAACGCAGCACCTTTTTTTCCTCTTTCATCTTTTAAAACTTGAACCAGTATAATCTGATTTGGTTTTATAACTTCTTGAATATGATATCTTCTTGAACCAAAACTTTGCCTTGGTTTATGAAATATTTTTTCTACTTCTACAGTAGACTCACTAATATTTTTATTAGCCTCATTTTTTATTTGACTCAATTCATTATTTTCTAGGTTTGATTTTTCATTGTTAATTGAATCGACATTAACTAATCCATTTTCATCATTGCTAAAATCTTCTCCATTATTTGAAGAAATATTATTTTCTTCAAGTTTTTTACTTTCTTCTTTTAATTTTTCTCTTAATTCTTCTTCCTTTTGTTTCAGTTCTTGAATATCTCCCTGAGGAATTTGATAATAATCTGGTTGAATGTCGTTAAACGCCAAAAAACCATGACGCTCCCTACCAAAATCAACAAATGATGCTTGTAAAGATGGTTCTACTCTACTAACTTTTCCTAAATAGATATTGCTTTTGACAAGTATATTTCTTTTGTTTTCATACTCGTAATCTTCAATATATTCATCTGACTTAAGAACAACTCTAGTTTCATTTTGATGCGAGGCATCAATATATAAATTTCTTTCCATAATATGTTTAGTGTAAATTTGATCATTTTTTCAATTTTTTGAATCTTATCTTACCGGTTTTTATATAATATTTACCGAATAAGTTCTACAATTTAGTATTAAATCGTCTAAATTAATGATTTTTTGCCTAAAGAAAGTCAAATTTATTTAATTAATTTTAGAATGTTTGAGTTTATAAAAAAAATAACAATAGTTGCATTATCAATTCTTTTCGTATTTTTTGTGGCGATATTCTTGATATTGTGGATTTTTTCAACTGATTTGCCAAATTATAAGGTTTTAATAAATTATGAACCCCCAGTTTCGAGTAGAGTGCACGCAGGTGATGGTCAACTTATAGCCGAATTTGCTTTGCAAAAAAGGCTATTCGTGCCTTTTGAAGCAATTCCACAAAACGTTATCAATTCATTCCTTTCTGCAGAGGATAAAAATTTTTTTAAGCATCCTGGCATTGATGCTAAAGGAGTTACAAGAGCTATAATTAATAATTTAAAGAATTATTTAAAGTCCAAAAGATTGGAAGGAGCTTCTACTATAACACAACAAGTAGCAAAAAATTTTTTACTTTCTAATGAAATAACTTTTACTAGAAAATTTAAAGAGGCAATTTTGGCATTTAGAATTGAGAGAGCTTTATCAAAAGAAAGAATAATGGAATTATACTTAAATCAAATATATCTTGGCCAAGGTGCATATGGTATAGCAGCAGCAAGTCTAGAGTATTTTGATAAACCTATAAATAAATTAGAATATGAGGAGACAGCACTATTAGCTGCTCTTCCCAAAGCGCCGAGTAAATATAATCCTTTTAAATTTAAAGAACTTGCAAAAAAAAGAAGAAATACTGTTTTAAAAAATTTGTATAAAAATCAATATATTTCAATAGATAAATATACTGAGTTGTTAGAAAAAGATATTATTCTTAAACCTAGAAAAGTTAAACTTGTTGGAGAAACCAATTATTATTCCGAAGAAGTGAGGAGAATATTAAGTGATCAATATGGATTTGATAAATTATATAAAGAAGGTCTATCTATAAGAACTCCTTTAGATCCTGATTTTCAAGTTCAGGCAGTAAAAGCTCTAAGAGATGGTCTTGAGATGTACGATCGTAGACATGGTTGGAGAGGAGTCTTAACAAATAAAAAAGATAATTTGAATTGGTTGAATTCAGTATCAAATTTAAAACTAGAAGAAAGTCTTAACTGGAAAATTGCCAAAATAATTAAAATTGAAGAATTTTCTGTCGAATTAATTTTAGAGGAGTTGGTAAAAGTGATGGAAAATTTGATAATGGGCAGGGAGAATTGTCTGATGCTGCCGCAGCTTTAGATTGGATTGAGAAAGAAAATATGGGTCACTCACAATGTTGGATATCTGGATTTTCTTTTGGTTCATTAATTGCATTACAATTATTAATGAGGAGACCTGAGATAAATAGATTTATAACTATATCTGTCCAACCAAATATTTATGATTTTTCATTTTTATCACCCTGTCCTACTTCTGGATTAGTAGTATATGGCAAAAACGACGAATTGGTTCCTCTTGATTATATTAATTTATTAAATAAAAGATTATCAATTCAAAAAGGAATAAAAGTAGAATTTCAAGAAGTTAAAGATGCCAATCATTTCTTTTCAAATAAAGAACAAGAATTATCCCTAGTATTAGATAAATATATTAAAAAAGAATCTGCATTATATTAAAATTTTTCAAATATTTCACCACCAGTTATTGGAAAATTTACTCCAGTTGTTGATGGAAAAGATATATATTTTTTAAGATATGATCTAATGGCTAAATAAGCAAAGGCCTGGGATTCAACATAATCACCATTTATTCCAAAGTTATCAATGTTTATTAATTTATGTTTAGTATTTTGTGAAATTTTTTTTAATAAAAATTTATTTTTTCTACCTCCACCACAAAGAATAATTAAAATTTTATTTTCACTTATTTTATTTATTTTTTCGGTAATAATATGCGCTGTATAAGCCGTCAAAGTTGCAGCTCCATTTTTTAAAGTTAATTCTTGAACAAAAGAACTATCAAAATTTTTTATATCAAATGATTTTTGATTTAATTTTAAATAATCAATATTTTCTATGGCTTGACTTAAAATATTTTCATCAATTTTTCCTGAAGCTGCTATTAAACCGTCTTTATCAAAATTTTTTTTTGTATTTTTAAAAATCCATTGATCAATTAAACAATTTCCTGGTCCAATATCAAAACCGAAAAGTTTTTCATTAGTATCTATGTAGGATAAATTAGCGATACCTCCAAGATTCAAAAAAATAACTGGTGGCTTTAGATTAATTTTTTTTAAAATCTGGTGGTGGTAAATGGGTGTTAAAGGAGCACCTTCACCACCATGCAAAATATCCTTATGTCTAAAATTAAAACAAATTTTTTTTTTTAACATCTGAGAAAGTAGATTAGGATTCCCCATTTGTATGGTAGTTGTCTTTTTAGGATCATGGATAATGGTCTGGCCATGAAATCCAACAAAATCAATCTGAATACCTTTGTTTTTTTTAATTATTGTGTTGCTAACATTTGCGTGAGTTATAGTTAGTTGATTTTCTAATTTCTTATATAAATCCTTGTTATTTTTTATATATTCTGAACTTATGGTCAATCTAATAAATTCTTTAAGTTTAAATTTAAAATCATCATTATATTTTTCATAATAGTTATCAATAATCTCTACTTTTTTTTCACCATCAGAGAGAATTATTGAAGCGTCAATGCCATCCACTGACGTTCCACTCATTAAACCTAGACTGTAATATCCTTTATTCATAATGATTTTTTAATTAAATTGAATCCTGTATATTGAAATCATACACTTTTTATAAAATATGGCAGAATCTTTTTTTTCAGAATTTAATAAAAGAAATTACTTCAATCAATGCACTAATTTTGAAGAATTAGAAAAACTTATTAATAAGAAAAAAATTAGAGCATATATTGGTTTTGATTGCACATCCAAAAGTCTCCACGTTGGTAGCCTGTTACAAATTATGTGTCTAAGATTATTGCAAAAATATGGACATCAACCAATTGTTTTATTGGGAGGAGGAACAACACGTATAGGAGATCCTTCAGGTAAAGAGGAAACTAGAAAAATATTATCTGGAAGAGAAATTGACGACAATATTAAAAATATAGAAAAAATTTTAAAAATATTTTTAAAAGAAAAGAATAATAGTACCAAGCCAATATTTGTTAATAATTATGATTGGCTAGAAAAATTAAAATATATTGACTTCCTAAGAAAAATTGGAAAGCATTTTACAATTAATAAAATGTTAAGTTTTGATAGTGTTAAACTTCGACTAGATAGAGAACATTCTCTAAGTTACATGGAATTTAATTATATGATTTTACAAGCATATGATTTCTTAGAATTAAATAAACAAAAAAAATGTATTCTGCAAATAGGTGGATCTGATCAATGGGGTAATATTGTTAATGGAGTAGAATTAATTAAAAGACATAACAACAGTCAAGCCTATGGACTAACTACGCCGCTAATCACTTTGGCATCAGGCAATAAAATGGGTAAAACCGAAAGAGGTGCGGTTTGGCTTGATAAGAATCTTCTATCTCCATATGATTACTGGCAATTTTGGAGAAATGTAGATGACAAAGATGTTATAAAATTTTTACAAATGTTTACTGATCTACAATTAGATAAAATACAAGATTTACAAAATAATAAAGTTGACATAAATCAGTTAAAAATATTATTAGCTAATCAAACAACAAAAATGTTGCATGGCGAAAGTGCTGCTAAAAATGCTGAACAAACTGCAAAAAATACTTTTGAAAAAAAATCAATAGGTTCTGATTTACCTATAGTTAACATAAAAAAAGAAATAGCAAAAAAAGGAGTTAATATTATTGATTTAGTTATACTATCCAAATTGTCAACTTCAAAAAGTGAGGTAAGGAGAATAATTAAAAATAGAGGAATAAGATTAAATAATGAAATTGTTGAAAACGAAAAAGAAAAAATCTTAATAAGTGATTTTAATAAAGATAAACATGCAAAATTGTCTCATGGAAAAAAAAAACATGTGATAATCAAAATTATTTAGTTTCTTTGCTTTTATCTTTTTTCTTTAAATCTTTCATTTTTTCCAATGTTCTTGTAACAAACCGTGGTGTTAATGTTTTAATTGGATTCACTGAAGTCTTGATATCTTTTGGTGGACCTTTCATTTTAAAACTAACTCCAAAAATTCCCTCGCCAACTTTGCTACCAACTAAAATTTTTCCAACCAAAGGTATCCAACCAATTACTTTATTAACGGTTCTTGCAGGCACCAGAGTTCCCCTTAAGCTGACTAATTCATTTTTTACAACATAACCCTCCATTAATAATGATATAGCTGGGCCTATTGCATAAAATTCATCAATATTTATAACATTTTTTTCAGATTTTTTAGAACTAAAGTCCATTTCTAATTCACTAAATCTTATACCTTCTCCGGTTAGGGTGTCTGCAATACCTTGCAAAGAAGCTAGTGTAAGAAGTTGTGTTAAGGCTGGTACCTTTGAGACTTTAAAATTTGAAATTTTTAACTTTGAATTTGAAACTTTGCTATCATAAGTAGATTGGTACTCTAATTTTCCTCCATTAAACCCTTTTATAAATTTGTAGCTACGGATAAATGGCTCTGCTCTATCGGAAAATAGTTGGATTACCTTTGTTTTGCCATCATCAGTGGGCGACATTGAAATATCTAAAAATTCATTTTCAGAAAATTCTCCTTTAGCAGTAAATTTTTCGTGTTTTCCTTTTTTGATATTTGAAATCATTGAAAATGCTAATAAATTAATTTCTTTATCAGTTATTACTTCTTTAAACCTAGCATGTAATTCACCATAAAATTTTTTACTTAATGGTTTACTTGTACTTTCTTGATTAAGATTTTTTAATAATGGTCTCGCATCATATATTTCTCCTTGTATAGTAATTTTTTTATTTTTTGTTAGTTTAAAATCATTATTCACAGATTCTTCGTGAATAGTTTTTACAACTAATTCTTTTAAGTCATTTACCTGGATTTTTTCATTAAACTCAATATTTTTTATTGAAATCAGATTGTTTGACTCCTTAAATTCGATAAAATCAAAGTTATAATTTCCGTTCTTTTTACGATTTCCTATAAATTTCAAGCTAGCTTTGTTGTTGATTTCTTTTTTATAATTAAGATTGGATAATTGAATAATTGAAGATTTAATATCTATTTTACCATCAAAATTTGTATTGTTTCTTTTCTTATCAAAAAATATATTAGTTTCAAAATTCTCATATTCTTTTGTTAAATTTACTAAACCCTTTAACTCTACAATTTGCTTGTTAGCATCTGATGAAAATTTTATTGCCGTATCTTTAATTCGAAAAGAATCATTATAATTGGTAAATATTTCCTTCAATTTTGATGTATTTATTTTGTGTTTAAAGTATAAAGAATGAACTTTTCCTTCTCCATTAACGTCCAAATCTTTTACTTTTATATAATTTTCCAATTTAAAACTTAAAGAACTTTTGAAATCAAAAGAAATTTCTGATTGGTCAACTTTACCTTCAAGAAGATTAATTTTAAACAACTCAAGAGTGTTTTGAATATTTTTTAAATTTGCTCTTAAAACTAAATTACTTTTTACATTAAAATTTTTATTTTCTCTATTAATCTTGAATTCACTGTTTGCTAAATCAATTTCATTAATATTTCCTTTTACTACATAAAAATTATATTTATCATTAAATACTTCAAATTCTAAATCTGTTTTATTTATACTGAATTTCTTAAATATTTTTGCATTAAAATCATTTATTGAACCCGTAATTTTATAGTCGTTTTTAATTTTACCAGAGCTGTCAAAATTCATTTTTACTTGTCCCTCTATAAATCCTTTACTAGAAATTTGATTAGCCAATAACAAAAATGGAGTTGGTTTAATTTGATTGGCTAATTCAATTAACTGTTTTATATGAGTTTTTTCTAACCCAATTTCACCTCTTTGCATTGCAAACTCATCTTTGAAAAAAGATGTAATAGATATATTCAAATTTAATTTATTTAATTTAACTGAACTATTATTGAATTTAACTTTAGGTTTTTTAACTTTAACCTTTAATTCTAACATCTTTAAATCCAGTAAAATATTTGTTTTTTTAAATTCTAGATTTAAATTTGGGTTAGTTTTATTAACTTTTTTTTGAATTGTTGAATTAAAATAATCTGTTTCTAGTCCGTACAATGATAAAAAAAGCAATGAAAAAACTGTAAAAACAATTAATACTAGAAGTACCCTAGTAACCCACTTAATCATTTACTGTTTTTTTCTCTCTTGCCTAAATAAAGAATTTTCAAGAAATCCATCTATGTTTCCATTTAAAACACTATCGGGATTTGTATTTTCATAATTACTTCTTAAATCTTTGACCAGACGATAGGGTTGTAACACATATGTTCTTATTTGATGGCCCCAGCCAATGTCAGTTTTACTATCTTCCAAATTCTTTACATTTTCATCTTTTTTTTTCATTTCATGCTCATATAAGCGAGCTTTTAGCATATTGAAACATGTTTCTTTATTTTTATGTTGAGATCTTTCATTCTGACATTGCACAACTATATTGGTTGGAATATGAGTAATTCTTACTGCACTATCCGTTGTATTTACATGTTGACCTCCAGCACCACTAGAACGGTAAGTATCAATTCTTAAGTCTTTTTCCTGAATGTCAATTTTTACACTATCATCAACCACTGGATAAACCCAAACACTAGCAAAGCTAGTATGTCTTCTTGCTCCAGAATCAAAAGGTGAAATCCTCACTAATCTGTGTACTCCTGATTCTGATTTAAGCCAACCGTAAATAAATAATCCAGAAATTTTAATAGTACTTGATTTTATGCCTGCCTCATCACCCTTGTGTTCACTTATTACTTCTAATTTATATTTTTTTTTATCTGCCCATTTAATATACATTCTTCTAAGCATATTTGCCCAGTCTTGACTTTCTGTGCCTCCTGCTCCTGCATGAATTTCCAAATAACTATCAAAACTATCATTTTTATTAGACAAAAAACATTTAACTTCTGTTTTTTTTATTTTAGATAATAAAAAATTAGAATTTTTTTCACATTCATCAATTACTTCTTTATTATTTTCCTTGAAAGCTAGCTGATATAGTTCCAATAAATTTTCGACTTCCTTCTGTGATTGTACAAAACTATCCAAGATATCACTAAAAAAGCTTTTTTCTTTAATAATTTTCTGAGCTGAATTTTTATCTTTCCAAAAATCTTTTTCTAAGGATTGTTTTTCAAAATGTAATATTTTTTCCTTAATATTATTTGTTTCAAAGATACCCCTTAATATTAAGATTTATTTTTTTTATTTTTTCAATATTTTGATTAAAATCAACACCTTTCATAAATTTAATAAAATTTAACTATTTCTTTCATTTCCTCACTTAAAGTTTCAAATACCAAATCATTATAATTATTTTTATTTTCAAGTTCACTTGCTTTTTTCACTTTAAATGACTCATAAATTGAATTTTTTGAATTAAAATCAACTTTTCGACCAGTGATTGGATCTACAACCATCATTATTATTCCGTCTGGAACCTTAAAAGGTGTAGCCTCATTTTTGGAAATACTGTTAAGTGTAAATTTTTTAAATATTGGTAAAGCTGTTTTTCCTCCTGTTTCATATTTTCCTAAAGAGGTAGGTTCGTCAAAGCCAACATAAATTCCAACAACAAGCTTTGAGGTAAAACCAATAAACCACGTATCGGTATTATTATTTGTTGTCCCAGTTTTCCCAGCTAAATTTAAATTTAAATGTTTTAATTTTCTTCCAGTTCCTCTCTGGACCACACCCTCTAACATTGATATCATTTGATAAGCTGTTTCTGGACTGATTACCTGTTCAAAGTTATCTTCAATTTTTGGTATTTGATCACTTAAATAAGATATTTGTTCACATTTAATACACTTTCTTTTATCAGCATTATAAATTGTTTTACCTCTCCTATTCTGAATTCTATCAATCATAATAGGAACTATTTTTTTTCCTCCATTTACAAAAGTACAATAAGCAGATGTTAATTTTAATAATGTAGTTTCAGCAGTCCCCAAGGAAATAGAGATCAACTCTTCAGGATTATCATAAATATTTAGTTTTTTTGTTATGCTAGTAATTTTTTTTAATCCTACATCTAAAGCAATCCTAACTGTTATTAAATTTCTAGATTTTTCTAATCCGGTTCTTAAGGTAGAAGGTCCATAAAATTTTTTTCCATAATTTTGAGGTTTCCACAACTTTAAATCAGTGCCTTGTTCCATAACCATGGGAGCATCCAGAATCAATGTTGATGGAGTATATCCATTTTCTAAAGCTAAAGCATAAACAAAAGGTTTAAAAGCTGATCCGGGTTGTCTAAAGGCTTGCGTGGCTCTATTAAATTCACTTAATTTATAACTAAAACCCCCAACTAAAGATAAAACTCTCCCTGTAAATGGATCCATCACAACAATTGCACCATTAATTTTTGGCAATTGTTTCAATTCCCATTGATTTTTTTTTATTTTTTTAACATAAATTATATCTCCTAACTTAAAAAGTTCTTTAAAGCTTTTTTTAGTCCAATCTATTGTTTCAAAATTTATTTTCCCAATTTCTTTTGCTTCATTCTCAATATCTACAGAAAATTCTTCAATTTTAATTATTTTGGCAATTTTCCAGTTAAGACTTTCTTCTAGTTTTAAATTTGATACTGAATTCAACCAATTCAAATT